>JAUNLI010000019.1 GCA_030532315.1 Slackia sp. | reverse complement strand
GCCGCGTGAAACCGACCGAGGAGGCAATCTTCATGAGCATCATCTTCGACGTGTACGGCCGCGAAGTCCTGGATTCCCGCGGCAATCCGACCGTGGAAGTGGAGGTCACGCTCGACGACGGTTCGTTCGCTCGCGCTATCGTTCCCTCGGGCGCGTCGACGGGCGCCTTCGAGGCGGTCGAGCTGCGTGACGGCGAGGCCGATCGCTATCTGGGCAAGGGCGTGACGAAGGCCGTCGCCAACGTGAACGAGGAAATCGCTGACGCGGTGATCGGCATGAACGTGCTTGACCAGCGCGGAATCGATGCCGAGATGATCGATCTTGACGGCACCTCGAACAAGGGCCGTTTGGGCGCTAACGCCATCCTGGGCGTTTCGCTTGCCGCCGCTCGCGCTGCGGCTGAATCCGTGGAGCTTCCGTTGTACCGCTATGTCGGCGGCGTGAATGCGAACCTGCTGCCCACGCCCATGATGAACATCCTCAACGGCGGCGTGCATGCTGACAACAACGTCGATTTCCAGGAGTTCATGATCATGCCTGTGGGCGCTCCTTCGTTTGCCGAGGGCCTTCGCTGGTGCGCTGAAATCTACCATACGCTGAAGAAGGTTCTGCATGACGCGGGCCTTGGCGGCGGCGTGGGCGACGAAGGCGGTTTCGCTCCGAACCTCAAAACCAACGAAGAGCCTTTGAAATACATCATGGAGGCGTGCGAAAAGGCCGGCTACAAGCCCGGCGTCGACATCATGTTCGCCATGGACCCCGCTTCCACCGAGTATTACGATGCCGAGCGTGGCGTGTACGTGCTGGCGGGCGAGGGCGTCGAGTACACCAGCGAGGAAATGGTGGATTACTGGGAGAAGCTCGTCGACAAGTATCCGATCATCTCGATCGAGGACGGCATGGCCGAGGAAGACTGGGACGGTTGGAAGCTTCTGACCGACCGCATCGGCGATCGCGTCCAGCTGGTCGGCGACGATTTGTTCGTCACCAACTCCGAGCGTCTGAAGAAGGGCATCGAGATGGGCGTCGCCAACGCCATTCTGGTAAAGGTGAACCAGATCGGCAGCTTGACCGAGGCCATGGAGGCCATCCAGATGGCCAAGCAGGCGGGCTATGCGTGCGTCATGAGCCATCGCTCCGGCGAATCGGAGGACACCACCATCGCCGATCTGTCCGTTGCCTGCAATGCCGGCCAGATCAAGACCGGCGCACCGTGCCGTTCCGACCGCATTGCCAAATACAACCAGCTCATCCGCATCGAGGAAGAGCTGCGCGAGTCCGGCCGCTATGCCGGCATGGATGCGTTCTACAACATCAAGCGTTAGTTCGCATCGATTATCGGGCTTTTCCAAAGGCGAAACGCAGACGCCTCCCGCATGCTTCGTGCTTGCGGGAGGCGTTTTTCATGCGGCGAGGCGTGCTCTTCGGTCGCTGTATCGAAGCGATGCGTCCAATACGGAGCGCTTGTTGTGTCGAAGTGGCGCGGAGGGGGCGATGGGGTACGAAGAAGGGGCGCTCGAAAGCGCCCCTGATGCGTGCGATTGCAAATTGCCTTGCGCGTCTATTCCTCTTCCAGATTCAACTTGCCGATGCGTTCGGCCAGGTCGTCTCCGCGCTCGTGGAACAGCAGTTTTTCGTTATGGGCGAAATAGCGATCGCATCCGTGGTCGTTGATAAAGGCCATGCTGTGGCGGTTCACTGACAGGTCGGTGATGAGAAGAAGCATTTCCTGGCCGTCGCCGAAGGCGTCTTCCACGAATTCGAACACGGCGTCCAGGGCATGGGAGGCCGCATCGATGCGGGCGTCGAGCATATCGAGCATCGTGTTGAAGCGCTCTTTGACGGCATCGAAGGAAAGCATGCCTCCTGCCGCTTCTCGTACGCTTTCTTCGAGCAACCCCGCTGCGCGCTCGTAGGAAAGGCGTTTGTCGTCGCTCAAAAGCCCTGCTTCCTTTTCGGTGGCGAGTTTCGCCCTGATGGCTGTCGCTTGTGCGCTTGCCAGATCGCTTGCGTCAGAGACGTTTCCGGCGTCCATGCGGTCGCGCAGGTCGGCGAGCTGCTCGTGTACGAACGCCACGGCCGCTTCTTCGCTTGCCGCCTCGCGCACGCGCGAGATAAGGGCGTCGGTTATCAGGCCCATGAGCGAAACGCGTTCGTCGAACGCCGCAGCGCGTGCGCGTTCGAGAATCGTTTCGTCTGCGCGTCCGTCGACGATGTCGTCGATGCGGTAATCGGACCGATATTTGGTGAACAGTTCGTAATACACCGAGAAATGCTTCGCCACCTCGGGGTTTTGCACGTACTGGCCGATCAGAAGGTCGTCGACCGGAAGGCCTTCTTCTTCATAGAGCTTGATAATCGAAGACAGGTCGTCCCAGCCGCGCGCCGTGACGAACGACATGCCGTCGATGGTGGTTTCCACGCGGTAGAAGTTTCCTCGTTCGATGTCGAGGTAGGTGAGCACGGCGGGGTGCACGCCTGTTTGCACGGCGTAATCGCGCCATGCCTGGTAGTCAGGCTCGACGTCGATGCGCTTGAGGCGGTCCCATGTGGCCATGTCGAAATCGTGCACGGTGCGGTTGTATTCGGGCGGGTTGCCGGCCGTGACCACGATCCATCCGTCGGGAACGCGATGGCGGCCGAATACCTTGTACTGCAGAAACTGCAGCATTGCAGGCGTCAGCGTTTCCGAGACGCAGTTGATTTCGTCCAAGAACAGGATGCCTTCCTGTTTGCCGGTGACTTCCATGGTGTCATAGACCGATGCGATGATCTCACTCATGGTGTATTCGGAGACATCGTATTCGGTGCCGCCGTAGGTCTTGCGTGCGATGAAGGGTAGTCCCAATGCGCTTTGGCGCGTATGGTGCGTCATGGAATACGACACGAAGCCCACTTCCAGTTCCTGGGCGATCTGCTCCATAATCGCGGTTTTGCCGATGCCGGGAGCGCCGATGAGAAACACCGGACGCTGGCGATGAACGGGCAAGCGGTAGTCGCCGAATTCGTCTTTTGCGAAGTACGCCCGCATGGAGCGTTCGATCTGCTGTTTTGCCTGGCTGATGTTCATGGTCCCTCCTCGGGCGTGGTTTTGGTGCTTTCGGTTCGGTTTCGGATATGGTCGAACGGGCTCGCCGTTGCGTGTTTGTCGGCGCAGGCCCGTATGCGTTATGTAGTCGGGTTCGTCAGTCGTCGATCAGAACCTTTTCTTCCAAGACTACTTTCATAGCCCAGACGGGCACGCTTACGCCCGCGTCATCGTCAACGAAGACGAACGCGGCATCGTAATCGGGTTTTCTGGCGGGATAGGTGCCCTGTCCGTCGGTGAAGTAGATGATGCCGGCGAGGTCGGTGAATTCGCCGCGTTCGAGGGCGGCGTCCACGTACGAGAACACCGGGCGAAAGTCCGTGCCGCCCAGGCCCTTGATTTCAAGGTCGTCGAGGTATCGATTCAAATCGCCCACTGATTCGATGCGTTTGATATCGGTGATCGCGGCGTCGCACTGGATGATGAGCACGTTCATATCGGCGAAGAAGCTGGTCTCGTCGGAAAGGATCGAATACGTCTTCTCGATGAATGCGCGCACGAGTCCGTCTTTGGTGGAGGCCGACGTGTCGATCGCCACCACGAAATCGCGGATGCGTTTTTCCTCGCTGTATTCGAGCGGCTCGATCAGTGGAAGGTTGCCGTAGCGTTTAAGGCCGTAGCAGTAATAGACGTAGTCGAATTCATCGTCGTTGATGCGCATATGCTCGCCCATGCGCGCGAATTTGCGCAGAAATTCGCGATAGTCCTGCTTTTCGCGCGTGACCGCACGCAGGTTCATGGCGAGATTCGACCCTTCGACGCCCCAAAGTTGAACGTAGGTGTCAAGCTGCACGCCCATTTCGTAGGCGGCGTTTTTCCACTGGTCGCGCGAACGGTCGAGGTTGACCGTGTTGGCGAAGCGCTTGCCGATCGCTTCCGCGGCGTTTTCGGGCGCTTCTTTTTTCACGATGTCTTCTTGCTTGAGGCCGCGGCGCGACGAATGGCTTTTCTCGCGCTTGTCGGCATCTTCGGGAAGCTCGGCGTCGGTGCCGTCTTCGCCTGCCTGCGTTGCGGCGTCGGTTCGGTTCGTGTCGTGCTCTTCGACGCGCTTGCCCTCCTTCAGCTTTCGGCGTTGGGCTTCTTCGGCAGCCATGGCGTGCCAAGGGGAGTGGTCGTCTACGAGAAACGGTTCTCGCATCGAGAGAACGCGCTCGTCATCAATAATGGTATCTTTTAGATATCTATATATAGTTTCGGCTGTAACAACATTAAGGTTAGCTTCTATCTCAGCGAGTGTTGCTTGCTGTCGTGCTGTTGCAGCGGTTCGGGTGGCGGGAAGGTCGAGTTGCGCCATCACGTGTTCGACGGCGATATCGCAAGCGGTGTCCCAGCGCAGCGCATCGACGTGTTCGTCCATGTAAAGGTGCAGAAACACGTTATGAAGCGTCATGTGCAAAAAGGCGCGCGCGGCAAAGGCCGGTTCGGCCGCATAGCTGCGTGCGAAATCGGCCGAATCGAAGCGGATATGCGCTCCGTCGGTGGCAAGCGTCGATCCGGGGATCGGCAACGGACGCAGACGTGCGAATGCTGCGTTCATGAAGCGCAGGCGGACGAGCAGCGCGTTTTTCGCCAGGTCGAGAGCCTGGACGGCAAGCGCGTCGACGGTTTCGGTCGGCATGATCGGCTCCCATCGGGAAACACAGGAGGGCTTGCGCCATTCGGTGCTCCGGTTTCTCCGAACGGATTCAAGGCGCTTGCCCGGATTCTTTGGCGCAGTGTAGCATGGGGCGAAACAACGGTAAACAGCGGCTGCGGACAATGCGGCCAAGCCGCTTTCCTGTCCGGGGAGGAGACGTTATGGCGAGCAATGTCTTGGTGTTCGAGGACGAGGCGACCGCTATCGACGATCTGATCGTTGATGCGGTGAGCCGGCCGCGCCATTTGCGCGCTTGCGACGCCGATGTGCGCGATGCGGCTCGTGCTCGCGAGGGCGAGGTGTGGTCGCCCCAGCTGCTTCCTTACGAAGAGTGGGTTTCTTCGGCTCGTGCCGACGGGCGTGCTCCTGCCAACGAGATGCTTCCTGCGCAGGAGATAGGCCTGATTTATTCGGGCGCCCGTAGCATGGGCATCGAGCGCGAAGAGCTTGACGCGGTGCTCGATCGCGCGACGGCGGGAAGCGAGCTTGCGCGCCCCGAAAGCAGCGCGGTTCTTGCCCCCCGTATGTTCGGCGAAGGCGAAGACGGTTTCCATATGCGCGACGCCGTGGCGGTTCGCAGGGAAGACGACGGCTATGCCCTCGTCGGGTTCGACCTGAAGCGTTTTGCCCGTGCGCTCGGAAGCGACCATGTAGTGGCGGTGCTGCCCTCTTCGATCGAGGGCGTTCCGATCGTGCGCGTGACGGCCGAGGCCTTCGCGCGTCGTTTCGTGCAGGGCATCGGGGTGAGGTTGCTCGTCGTTCCCGATACCGTGAAGCGCATCGACGCCTCGGCGTTTTCCGCCGTCTCCGTCGGACTTATTCATTTGGGCGCGTCGGTCGAGCACGTGGGCGATCAGCCGTGCGATTTGGCGGGCGTTTCTCCGCGTTTGGGCAGTCGTGCGTATTCGGCGGACGTGCGCAATGCACGCTATGCCTCGCGCGATGGAAGCCTGTTCGAAAACGGCGGGAAGCGCCTGGTGTTTGCTGCGCCGCCTTATGCCGAGCGCATGAGCGTCCCTGAGGGGGTCGAAGAAATCGGCCCTGCAGCGCTGTGCGCCGGGTGCGCGCAGCCCAACGTGGTCCATGCGCCCGCTTCGCTGTGCCGCGTGGCGCCGCGCGAGTGGGACGATGCCGTATGGGTGTGTCCCGACGAATCGGCCGCGTCTGTCGCGCTGCGTGCGCGTGGCGTGCGCTTGGCAAGTGAACGCGTGGTGGAGCACGACGAATGCTTCTACGACTTCGACGACGAAGGGGCCGTGCTGGTTGCAGGACCTGCCGCTCCAAAATCGATATCGCAACGTTTTGCCGAAGCCGCGGCCGTGCGGCACGCCGGTATGGGCGATATCGCGCCTTCGGCCGCCATCAAGGCCCCGGCGCCCCCCGTGCGCTCTTCGCTTCGTCTTCCCGACGAAATCGAAGGCAGGCCGCTCGTTCGTGTCGGCGTTCGTGCGTTGCCGTATGCGCCTGCCACGCTTGTCGTGCCAAGCACGGTGCGCGTTATCGAGCGCGATAATGCCTGTCGCGGAACCAAGCGGCTGGTTCTTTCCGAGGGGCTTCTTGCAATCGGGGAGCATTGCTTCTGTTCGCGCTCGTTCTCGGCGCCGGTGCCCATTCCGCGTAGCGTGAAAAGCATCGGACAGGGCTGCTTCGAGTATGCGACGTGTCGTTTCGAGCGCACCGGGTCGGTGGTGCATATTTCGGCCGACCAGCTGCTAAGCTGCTTTGAGGAAGAATCGGAAGAAGGCCTGCCACCGTTCGATTTCGCGGCATACGACGACTTGCTGCTTTCGGGCAAGAACCTGCCCGATCGTCTTGGTGCGATCATTCACCGCATCGCCGATCCGCATGCCCCCGAGCCATCGGTGCGTGACGCTTTGGTCGAACGCTTGCGGGAACGCGAGAAGGAGGCGCGGCAGCGCATTGCCCGCGATGGCGAACGCGACGAAGTGGCGGCGCTGCTTGCTGCGGGCTTTATCGACGAGGCGTCTTTCGACGAACAGATCGAGCTTCTGCGCTCGTGCAACCGAACCGATTGCGTGCTGTTCTTGATGGAGGAGCATCGTCGTCGGCGCGAGGCTTCATCGTCTGGTTCGCGTATGTCGTCGCGCGCTCGATTCGCGCTCTAGGGCGATTTGCGACGGCTTCGTTTCCTTTCGGAGCCGTTTTGTAAAAAAATATTTTTTGATCACTTTTATATGATTTGAACAGGTCGTTTTTTAATCGAATCATTGTGTTTGCACGAAAATGGGTCGTGTGTCGGTAATGTGTTGTTCGTTTGAAGCCGTTTTGGAGGTATCCTGTTTCCTGAATGCCGCTGGCCTTTTGCCGACGGCGCAAGGTTGCCTAAAGAAAGCAGGTTGTCATGTCGAACCTTGCACAGGGACGCACCGACCAGGTGAACGATCCTAACGGACTCTCCCTTCCTCACCTTATCGCAGCGGTGATCACGGCCGTCATCGGCGGCGGCGTATTCACGATGGCGGGCGATATGGCTGCGGCCGGGGCAAACACGGGCGCGGTCTTGATCGGATGGCTCGTCTGCGGCATCGGCGTATTCTGCCTGATGATGTGTTTCTACGCTTTGAACAAGTTCAAGCCGGAGCTCACGGGCGGCATCTACAGCTATGCGCGTGCGGGTTTCGGCGAGTTCATGGGCTTCAACTCGGCGTATGGCTATTGGATCAGCGCGCTTCTCGCGACGGTATCCTATACCACGCTTCTGTTCGCGAGCCTGTCGTTTTTCTTCCCGGTGTTCGGCGAGGGGAATAACCTCGTTTCGGTCATCGGCGCCTCGCTGATCGTGTGGATATGCTGGGCTTTGGTGTGCCGTGGCGTGAAAGAGGCTGCAAGCATCAACATCATCACCACCATCGCAAAGCTGGTGCCCTTGTTCGTGGCGATCATCGCCATCATCTTCTCGATGCATTTCGATCCCGCCATCTTCATGGAGAACTTCTGGGGCGAACCCGACGGTCCTGCGCTGTGGGATCAGATCGTCGGCACCGTGGGTGTGAGCATCTGGATCTTCCTGGGCATCGAGGGCGCCGTGGCCATTTCGGGCCGTGCGAAGCGCAGCAAGGACGTGGGCCGTGCTACGATCATCGCGTTTTGCGGCATTCTCGCGATCTATCTGATCGTGTCCATCCTTTCCATGGGTGTCATGCCGCGCGCCGAGCTTGCCGCGCTTCCCAACCCGTCCATGGCGGGCGTGCTTGAGGCCGTTGTCGGACCGTGGGGTGCTGCTTTGGTGAACCTGGGCGTCGCGCTGTCTCTTCTGGGCGCCATGCTGGGCTATACGATCATCGCGTCGGAGTGCCCGCACGAGGCGGCCGAGCAGGGCGTGTTCCCGAAGATCTTCGCGAAGAAGAACAAAAACGGCGCTCCCATCGTTACGTGCACCATTACCTGCCTGATCGTTCAGGCGTTCCTGGTCATCATCCTGTTCTCCGAGCAGACGTACCAGTTCTTCTACGGCGTTTCGGTGTCCATGATCTTGATTCCGTACTTCTTCAGCACCTTCTACCTGTTCGTGTGCGCCGTGAAAAAGGACGGCTTCGAGCAGGCGAGCAAGGGCACGCTGTGGATGTATCGCATCATCGGTTTCGTCGGCTTCTTCTACAGCCTGTTCCTGATCTATGCGGGCGGTTTGACGGGTCTTATGATCACCACCATCCTGTTCGCTCCCGGCATTCTTCTGTACCTGTATGGCCAGAAGGAGCGCGGTCAGGCCATCTTGCCGAAGACGGTCGATAAAGTGGTGGCTGTCGCTATCGTCGTGTTCTTCGTCGTGAGCCTGGTCTTGATCTTCACCGGTCAGATCAGCGTTATTTAGGTTGCGACGGCCTGCCGGCCGTCGCAACCAGGTCGTCCGGCTGCGAGGCGCCCTCGCCGTCCATCTGCTCGCTCCAGGCTTCGCTCACGTACCTTCAGTACGCTACGCGAGGCCTTGCCCGCGCTCCAGCCGGGTCAACACATTCGACACTCCGGTCGGTTTTCGCCTGCGTGGCGGCGACCCGAGAAATCCCTTAAATCGTAAAACCCGCTTCGGCGGGTTTTTTCTTGCGTTGCGTTGGCGTGGTGATTGTCCTCTGCGCTCGGGCTCGCATTGTAATTGTGGTACCATGCCAAATGCTCTTACGCATAAATCGAACCACTGAAACGCACCCGCTATGCCCCAAGGAGCGCAGTCCTTTATGGCCAGAAAAGGCAATTCCAACATCATTTCTTTCGACGACGCGCGGCGCATGGCATCGGCGCGTGCTTCCATTGGGGAAAGAGGCAAGTCGGACGAATCTTCGCTCGGCGGTTCTCGTCGTGCGACGGCGCGTTCGGCATCGTATCGTTCGGGAGGCGTCTCTGTGCGCGAGCGTTCGCGTTTCGCTGATTCCGACAGTTTTTCTGCATATCCGCCTCTTCGCTCCGAAGCGGCTTCTTCGCGTTTTTCGCATGATATCCAGCTGGCGAACTCATCCCGATACTCTTCGAGCGATTCCTTGCTTTCCACGCCGCGTCCCGCGATCGAAGTGTATGACGAGCGGGATGCCCAGGAGGATGAACGCCCTTCGCGCGAATCGCATGCGCGCGATAAACGTCGTGCCAAGAAGAAGCAGAAAGCCGAGCGCCTTTTTGCACGACAGTTCGGCTCCGACGATGCTTTGTCGCCGTCGGAAGTTTCGCGTGCCGCCGTTTATAAGGGGGAGATGGGCCGTTCCCATAAGCGTGCTTTCGCCGATTTGGAATCGGGTCGCGCATCGGATTCGACGGGCATGCGCCGCCCTGTTGCGCGCGGTGAGAAAACGCGTCGCGCTTCGGCTCCTCCGATGGCTGTCCTTGCGGGCGTTGTCGCATGTGCGGCGTTCGCCCTTCTGCTGCTGTTCCCTCCTGCCCGTCAGTTCTATGTGGAGTCTCGCGAGCAGGCACGTTTGCAGGCGGAATATGACGCCCTTTCCGCGCGCAACGAGGCAATTGAAAGCCAGCTCGAGTATCTCAAGACAGACGAAGGCATCGAAGATGCCGCCCATAAAGAGCTCGGTTGGGTTTACGACGGCCAGACGGCAGGTGTCGTTCAGGGTCTCGACGAAGAGAGCGCCTCTTCGCATGATGCGGTGATTTCCCAGATAAAAAGCGGAAGCGTCCCTGCTCCTGAAACGTGGTATTCGCCCATGCTCGACATGGTGTTCGGCTATGTCGATCCCGCCAAGGTGATTCCCGAAAACACCGACTTGTCGAATGTGAGCGACGTTGCCGCTAACGAAAAGGATGCAACGTCGGCCTCGGCCTCGTAGCGATCGAAGAGAGGAATTCGTCATGCGCATTGCCGCTATCGATATAGGAACGGTGACGAGCCGTCTTCTGATTGCCGACGTCGACGCGACGGGCGTGCGAACGGTGCTTCGTCGAAGCGAAATCACCGACCTCGGCGTCGGGGTGGATGAGACGGGCTGCTTGCGTGAAGATGCGATCGAACGGACCGTCGAGGCGGTTTCTTCATACAAGCAGGCCATAGACGAGTGTTCGCATTCGGTTCCGGTCGAGCGCGTGGTCGCCCTGGCAACCAGTGCAAGCCGCGATGCGAGCAATGCTGCCGATTTTGCCGACCGTCTGCGTCGTGTGGGTGTCGAGCTTTCGGTCATTTCCGGCGAACGCGAGGCGGAGCTGTCGTTTCTCGGGGCCTCGAATGATTTTCGTGGGGAAGACCTTTTGTTCGCCGACATCGGCGGGGGGTCGACCGAGCTGGTTCTCGGGCGTGCGGACGCCTCTTCGGGCGAGCTGGTCGCATCCGTTTCGATGCGGGCGTTTCGTTCGTTCGACGTCGGTTGCCGTCGCATGACCGAGCGTTTCCTTCGTCACGATCCGCCAAGTGCCGAAGAACTCGCTTGCGCCCGTGCTTGGGCGAAAGACGAACTCTCGGGCTTTTTCGCTGGGAGCGGCTTGCGCATTCAACGCCTTGTTGCGGTTGCGGGCACGCCGACTTCGGTGGTGGCCGTGCGCGATGCGCTTGTGCCCTATGATTCGTCGAAGGTGCACAAAGCGCAGGTTACCCGATCGCAGTTCGACGACGTAAGGCGGCGTTTGAGCGAGATGCCCCTGAACGAGCGCATGCGCGTGCCGGGCATTCAGCCGAAACGTGCCGGAATATTTCCGGCAGGCGCGCTTATCTTGGACGTGGTGATGGAACTCGCCGACGTGCAGGACTTTACGGCCTGCGAAAGCGACATCCTCATGGGCATTGTCCTCGATACCGCGCGCGATGCGGGCGAATAGGTTCGTTTCGTGGCGGTGCGCGAGTGAAAACGCCTTTTTGTTATTATTGAATCCTGTGTCTTCGGACGCATGTTCATAAAACGGGAGCGTGGCGGAATTGGCATACGCAGGAGACTTAAAATCTTCCGGCTTCGGTCTTGTGGGTTCGAGTCCCACCGCTCCTACCAAGGAAACCTCCCCGGTCGGGCGGCGGCCCGGCGCAGGAGGCCGGCCGATTCGAGGGGACTCGAACCGGTAAGGTGGAATTCCGTCAAGAAAACTGCCCGGTGGGCAGTTTTTAGGAATTCGCCCGAAGGCTTCAGCCTGAGGGGTAGAGCGTTCCCGAAAGGGGACGCGGGAGTCCCACCGCTCCTACCAATGAAACCTCCCCGGTCGGGCGGCGGCCCGGCGCAGGAGGCCGGCCAGGCAAGTCACCAGGGACGCTTTCGCGTTGCGATGCGAGGCGATGCAAGATAGATGTGGAAAGGGTTGCAAGCTATGACGGCAGCCGAACTGAGGAATGCAAATATGGACGAGCTTTTCAAGGCGATTGAGAATCCTCCGTCTTCGTTCGAGGAATATCTCGATTCCTACGCCGATATCGTGGGGGAGCTTGTCAATACTTACATTCCCCGTGGCACCCATGCCGACATGGACAAATACCTCTACGATCCGTTGCTTGCCTACAGTCGCAACGGCGGCAAACGCCATCGTCCGCTCATCTGCTTCGCCGCATGCATTGCTGTCGGCGGCGATGTGCGCTTGGCGGTTTCGGCCGCTTCTGCCATCGAACATTTCCATACCGCCGCGCTTATCCATGACGATATCGCCGACGAAGCCACGCTGCGCCGCGGCGAGCCCTGCCTTCATTTGACGCAAGGTCTCGGCGTTGCGATCAATGCGGGAGATTTGGCCTTATCGCTTGTCAACGGCAGCGTCATCAAAGACCCCGGCCTGAGCGATGCGGTGAAGGTTCGCGTGGTCACCGAGCTTATCGAGATGACTCGTCGTACGGTGGAGGGTCAGGCGCTCGATCTGGGTTGGGCGCGCGACGAACGCTACGACATCACTCCTGAAGACTACCTGGTCATGGCCACGCATAAAACCGCCCATTATTCAGGCGCGGTGCCTTTGGCTATCGGGGCCATCATCGGCGGCGGCAGCGAGGCTGAAATCGAGGCCTTGCGCAACTACGGCCTCGACACGGGTCTGGCGTTTCAGATTCAAGACGACCTGCTCAACATCGAAGGCGATGCCGATGTGGTGGGCAAGGACTATTGCAGCGACATCACCGAAGGCAAACGAACGCTTATGGTGGTGCACGCGTTGCAAAACTCCGACAAGCGCGACCGTCTGATCGAAATTCTTTCGAGCAAGACCACCGACAAAGACGTTCTTGCCGAGGCGGTTTCGATTATGCGCGAATGCGGTTCGGTGGAATATGCGCGCAGCTACGCCGAAAGCCTGACGAGCGTTTCGAAGGTGCGTCTGATGGACATGCTCGATGCAAGCCCTGCTCGCGACCTTCTGGTTTCCATGGCCGATTACTTCGTGAATCGCCTGAAGTAGAAAGCGTGATCGAAAGATGATTTCCGCGACCATCCATAGGCAGGACAAGGAAGGCGACCAGTTCGAGCTGGGCGAGCGTCTTTTGTACCTGCGCACTCCGAACTTCACTGGAAAAGACGTCGAAGAGCTTCAAACCGCTCTTGGCGCGCTCGGATTCGCATGTGGCGGGGTGAGCGGCACTTTCGGCGCATACACCGAAGGGGCGCTGCGTAAATTCCAGCTCAATATGGGTCTTGCTTCCGACGGCATCGCGGGCGTGAACACGTATGCCATCTTGCGCAACCTCCATAATGCGTGGATGGACAAGCCTCAGGTCGAAGAGCGCGCCTATATGGGGTTCGCACGCGCGGCCGATGTGCTTGAACATCATGCGGTCTGCCTGTTCGGCACTGAAGGGTTCACACGCAAGGTGGCTTCCTATATGTCGAACCTCGCTATGGCCACCAATCCTCGTTCGAAGATGGTCAGTGCCGAAACGCTGCTGGTTCCTCCCGATGCGGATATGCTTTTGGCCCACATCGTCGGCCCCGACGATGCCACCGATGCTTCGGTCCCGCGCGTTTTGTGCGACGACGCATCGGCGCTTGCGAAGCGCATCGGCGCCGCAATCGATGCGGCGCGTGCGAAGGCAGGGCAGGGCGCTCCATTGCGCATCGCGCTCGAGTTGCCATGCGTCGTGCAAAACGATGCCGACGAGGCGGAAAACGACCGTATGGCGCATCATGACGCCATCCAGCTGCTTGATGCGTTCTGCATGGCGTTTTCCTAGGGGTTTGAGGCTCTGGCTTTCATATGGAAGCCTTATGGTGCCGGTGTGTGCGAAGAAGGCTTTCCTAGCACGGAGCAACCTGTTTTTTGCTATGGTAAGGATTTATGAGACCTTACAAAAAGGATCGACCGATTCGAAGGAGCTTGTATGGCTGAGCAGAAAATGCATCTGACGAGGCGTGCGTTCGTGGGCGGCGCGGCCGCATTCGGCGCTGTTTCCCTCGCTGTGCCGAGTATTGCTTTCGCCGAGCCGACGTCTGCCGACAAGCAGGCCGAGGCCGACGCCGTGCGTGTCAAGCTTGATGATATGCAGTCGAAGCTTTCCCAGGCTTCCGACGATTACTACACCGCTCTCGAAGAGCACGATGCGGCCAAGGTCAAAATGGACGAGGCCCAGACCAAGATCGATGAGAACAACGTTCGCATCGGTGAGCTCCAGGGCCGCCTGGGCGATCGTGCGCGCAGCATGTATCGCAACGGTCAGACCACATTCTTGGATATCCTTTTGGGCTCTGCATCGTTCGACGACTTCCTGAAGAACTGGGATTCGCTCGAAACGCTGAACGACAACGATGCGAAACTCGTGTCCGAGACCAAAACGCTGCGTGAAGACAACGAGGCCCAACGTGCCGAATATTCCGCTCAGGCCGACACGGCAAAGCAGAAGATGGACGAGGCTTCCGCCATCAAGACCGAGGCGGAGGCGCTGGTCGAGCAATACCAGGCCGAAGTCGACTCTCTTGATGCAGAGGTTGCTGCGTTGGTACAGCAAGAGCAGCAGGCCGCCGCAGAGGCGCGTGCTGCCGCAGAGGCGGCAACGTTTCAGGAGCAGGTGCGTGACGAGCAGCCTTCGGACGGTACGGAAAGCGCCCCGAACAATCCTTCTTCGCCTTCGGCTCCGTCCGCTCCCGATGCGCCGTCTGCCCCGAGTAATCCCGGGACGCCTTCTACGCCGAACAACGGCGGCGGTTCGTCTTCGGGCGGCAGCTCGTCAGGCGGCGGCAACGGAACCCCGAACACGGCGGCGCTGGGCGTTGCCCAGACGCAGCTTGGCGTTCCGTACGTATGGGGCGGATCGACTCCGGGCGTAGGCCTCGATTGCTCCGGCCTTACCAGCTATTGCTACAGCGCGACGGGCTACAGCATCGGTCGTACGACGGGTGCGCAGTACGGTTCGGCCCGTTACGTGCTTTCGCTTGGACAGGCTCAGCCTGGCGATGTCTTGTACACGGGCGGCCATGTGGGCATCTGCGCCTCTGCCGGCGGCGGAAGCTACATTCATGCGCCGCAGCCTGGTCAGGTTGTGTGCTATTCGTCCTACCAGCAGTTCTATTGCGCCCTGCGTTGGTAGTCCCTTGTTCACGAGCGGACGTGCGCAAAGTGCGTCCGCTTTTTCCCTGATTATCGGGCCTTTTGAGAGCGCTTCGGCCCAACTTGCTTGAAAGATTGAAAAATATCTTTGCATTTTAGGAAATTATGCTCTAAGATATAGCGCGCTGTTTGCGATATGTCGGGACGTGGCTCAGCTTGGTAGAGCGCTGCGTTCGGGACGCAGAGGCCGCAGGTTCAAATCCTGTCGTCCCGACCATCTTTTGCAAACACCATCGAAGTCCAGTCGCTTCAGGCTGGCAATATCATGGAGGAACACATGAAAATTTTCGGACTCGGCGTGCCCGAACTCCTTATTATCCTTGCTGTCGCCCTTCTTATTTTCGGACCGAAGAACCTTCCCAAGCTTGGTAGCGCTCTTGGCCGTACGGTGAAGAACCTGCGTGACGGTATGGGCGGTGGCGCGAAGAAGGAAATCGAAGACCTCGAAGAAGATGAGGAAGAGGTCGAAGAGAAGCCTGTTCGCAAGAAGAAAGCTGCTTCTGCTAAGAAGACCACCACCGCGAAAGCAGCCGATTCCGAAGAGGAATAATCTCGAAGAATCACGCATTCGAACGGTATGCCTGCGGTAGTCGGCATACCGTTTTTTTAGTATCAGGCAAGTAAAGCGCGCCGTCGTGCGCGTCTGTTTCTAGGTTAGGTGTTGCGAGATGGCTAACGAGTACATCCTTACTCCCGAAGGAAAAGAAAAGCTCGAAAAAGAGCTCCATTACCTCGAAAACGACAAACGCGCCGAGGTGGGCGAGCGCATTAAAGTTGCCCGTGAGTTCGGCGATATCTCCGAAAATTCCGAGTACGACGACGCGAAGAACGAGCAGGGTATGGTCGAGGCCCGCATCGCCGAAATCAACCAGATTCTTTCCGAGGCTACGGTCGTCGCTGTTCCCAAGCGTTCTTCCAAGGTGAACGTCGGCAGCACCGTTGTTGTGAACATGGGCGGTCGCGAGCGCACCTTCACCATCGTCGGCGGCGCTGAGGCCGATGTGGCCGAGGGCAAGATTTCCAACGAGAGCCCCGTGGGCGCTGCGCTGCTCGGTCATAAGAAGGACGACGTGGTCGTCACCACCGGTCCTACCGGCCGCGAAATCGAGATGACTATCGTGAGGATCGAGCACTAAATCTCGCCTGATTTTTAAGCGCCTTGAGCCAGCCATCGCTTCGCATCGCCTCCGTCTTGAGGCATGGCGGGCGGGGCTGGCTCAAGGCATCTTTGCGATAATGCGCGACCATCCCTGATTAGGGGGTGTTATGCGTTAGAATCCCATGATGTTTGACAGAACCGTTTCACTCTTTCGACGAAGGATGCCAGATGAGCGAAAACACTCCCGCAAACGAGCAGGCCATCGCCGACGACGGCACGCTTAACGACGAGCGCGCCCGCCGTCTCGCCACGCGTGTGGCCTATATCGAATCCGGTACGAATCCGTATCCGGAGCATTCCGAAATCACCCACTATGCGGCCGATATCGACGCGAAATACGTCGACCTTGCCGACGGCGAGAATACTGAAGACGTCGTGAAAATCGGCGGTCGCGTCATTGCCAAGCGTGGCCAGGGCAAGATCGTTTTCGTGGTGCTGCGCGACCCTTCGGCAGACATCCAGCTGTTCTGCCGCATCAACGACATGTCCGAATCGGACTGGAACCTGCTCGGCCGACTCGACCTGGGCGATATCGTCAACGTGGAAGGCGTTGTGGTGCGCACCCAGCGTGGCCAGCTTTCCATCGCACCGCGTGAAATCACGCTGCTTTCCAAGGCCGTTCGTCCTCTGCCCGAGAAGTTCCACGGCCTTTCCGACAAAGAGACGCGCTATCGTCAGCGTTATGTCGAGTTGATCGTCAACGAGGATGTACGCGATACGTTCCGTAAGCGCTCCGCCATTCTATCGGCTTTCCGTCGTTATATGGAAGACGATGGCTACATGGAGGTGGAAACCCCCATCCTTCAGACCATCCAGGGCGGCGCTACGGCTAAACCGTTCATTACGCACTTCAATGCGCTCGATCAGGAATGCTATCTGCGTATCGCTACCGAGCTGCATCTGAAGCGTCTGCTGGTCGGCGGCTTCGAGCGCGTGTTCGAAATCGGCCGTATCTTCCGCAACGAGGGCATGGACCTCACGCACAACCCTGAGTTCACCACCATGGAGGCGTATCGCGCCTATTCAGACCTCGAGGGCATGAAAGAGCTCGCTGAAGGCGTTATCAAGGCCGCTGCGCGCGCCGTGGGCCTCGAGGGCGCCATCCTTTACCAGAATCAGGAAATCGACCTGTTCGGAGCATGGCCGAGCCGTCCTATGACCGAAATCGTCTCCGATGTTTTGGGCGAGACGGTCACCATGGATACGCCGATCGAAGAGCTTGCGGCCCATGCCAAAAAGCATGGCATCGAGGTCAAGCAGGACTGGGGCCCGGGCAAGATCATCGCCGAGATTTATGACGAAATCGGCGAGGACTCCATCGTGAACCCGACTTTCGTCTGCGACTACCCGGTGGAGGTCTCTCCGTTGGCGAAGCGCAACGAGGAAGATCCGCGCCTGACGCACCGTTTCGAGCTGGTTATCGCCGGCCACGAGTACGCCAATGCGTTTTCCGAGCTCAACGACCCGGTCGACCAGGCTGAGCGTTTCGCTCGACAGATGGAGGAGAAGGCCGAAGGCGACGACGAAGCCATGGAATACGACGAGGACTACGTGCGCGCCCTCGAATACGGCATGCCTCCTGCAGGCGGCATCGGCATCGGCATCGACCGCGTGGTCATGCTGCTGACGAACTCTGCCAGCATTCGCGACGTGCTGCTGTTCCCGCACATGCGTCCCGAAGGCAAAAAGAAGCTCGGTGCCCAGCAGGGCGGCCAGGTTGCATCCGACGAGCAGGCTGCTGCCGGCATCTATGCGCCCAACAAGGTTCCGACGATCGACTTCTCCAAGGTGGCCGTGGAACCCCTGTTTGCCGACGAGGTTGATTTCGAGACGTTTAGCAAGTCCGATTTCCGCGCGGTGAAGGTGAAGGAGTGCATCGCCGTTCCGAAGAGCAAGAAGCTTCTGCAGTTCACGCTCGACGACGGTACGGACGAAGACCGCACGATTCTCTCCGGCATCCATGCTTATTACGAGCCCGAAGACCTGGTGGGCAAAACGCTCGTGGCCATCACCAATCTGCCTCCGCGTAAGATGATGGGCGTCGACTCCTGCGGCATGCTGCTTTCTGCCATCCATGAGGAAGCGGGCGAGGAGCGCCTGAATCTGCTCATGCTTGATTCCGCGATTCCCGCAGGCGCCAAGCTGTATTAGGTTGCGTCGGCTTGACGGCCGACGCAACGGGGTCGCCCGGCGGCGATCTGAGGAGTTTTGTCGGTCGATTGGCGAGTTTTCCGTTGTCGTCTGCTCGTTTCAGGCTTCGCGTACCGAATACGCTACGCGAAGCCTTCACGTCGACCGCATTGCCCTGCCGGAAGATTTCGGGCGACGAAGCGCAACGGAGTCGATGCGGTTTTGAAACGATTCGAAGGGTTCGGCCTTTTGGGGTCGAACCCTTCGATTTTTATCGGCATCGGATTTCTTTGAACTGCGCCGCGTTTCTTTCGTGCCGGTTCTTCGGGCATTGCATGCGCAAAGCATGTGGATGCGATGTAACGAAACGGCATCGGAGGCCCTGCGCGTTGGCACTCATCTGTCATGAGTGCTAGGATTACGCGGAAACTAAGTTGGAGTACTGTTCGTTGCAAGACCGAGCCATCCGATTGTCGGGCACGTTGCCCGAGTTGTTTTCGGATGGCGACATCTTTGAGAAACGGGGCCGTTTATGGCATTCGAAAAATTCACCGACAAGGCGCGCCATGTGCTCGTGCTTGCCCAGGAAGAGGCGCGCTCTCTCGCGCAGCCTCACGTGGGCAGCGAACACTTGTTGCTCGGCCTTGCCAAAGAACCCGAGGGCATGGCCGCTCAAGCGCTCGAGCACGTCGGCGTCACTTACGACGGCGCGCTTGAAACCGTTCGCGCGATGAACGAGGCCACGAAGTCGCAAGAACCCGTGGCGCATCTTTCGTTCAGCCCGCGCGTTAAGCGCATCCTGGAAACTTCGCTGCGCGAAGCCATGCAGATGGGCCAAAGCTACATTTCCACCGAGCATCTGCTGCTCGGCATTATTCGCGAAGAAGAGGGCGGCGCGATCGACGCCTTGAAGAAGATGGGCGTTTCCACCGACAAAGTGCGCGGTGCGCTCAACGATTTGGTGGGGCAGCCCACGCCCGTTGCCGCCGGCATGCCGTTTTTCGGGGGCGAACAGCAATCCGATTCCAGCATGCTTGAAGAATTCGGCACCGACCTTACCGCCAAGGCGCGCGACGGCAAGCTTGATCCGGTAATCGGCCGTGCTGCTGAAATCGAGCGCGTCATGCAGGTGCTTTCGCGCCGCCAGAAGAACAATCCGCTGCTGATCGGCGAGCCGGGCGTCGGTAAGACCGCCGTCGCCGAGGGTCTGGCGCAATTGATCGTGGCCGACCAGGTGCCCGACATTATTCGTGGCAAGCGTCTGATTACGCTCGATGTGTCCGCATTGGTCGCCGGTTCGAAATATCGCGGCGAATTCGAAGAGCGTCTGAAGAAGGTGATCAAGGAAGTCGTCAAAGAGGGCGATGTCATCCTGTTCATCGACGAGATGCACACCATCATCGGTGCAGGTTCGGCCGAAGGCTCGATCGATGCGGCCGCCATCCTGAAGCCGCCTTTGTCGCGCGGTGAAATTCAGGTGATCGGCGCCACCACGGTGGAGGAATATCGCAAGCATCTCGAAAAGGATTCGGCGCTTGCCCGTCGCTTCCAGACCATCATGGTCAATGAGCCTAACGAAGAGCAGTCTTTGCGCATCTTGGACGGCTTGCGCGACCGTTACGAGGCGCATCATCACGTGCGCTTCTCTGACGATGCCCTGCATGCTGCGGTCACGCTGTCGAACCGCTATATCCAAGACCGCTTCCTGCCCGACAAGGCGATCGATGTGCTTGATGAGGCGGGCGCGCGCATGCGCATCCGCAACCGCGTGCTCCCCGATGAGATTCGCGAAATCGATGACGAGCTGCGCCGCGTGCGCACCGAGAAGGAAGAGGCCATATCGGGCCAGAACTTCGAGCGTGCCGCAACGTTGCGCGACAAAGAGAAAGAAATAGCAGAGCGTCGCGTTGAGGCCGAAAAGAAATTCGCGGAAGAAACCGACCGTGCGCTTTCCCAGGTCACCGAGGCCGAAATCGCCGATGTGATCAGCATGTCCACGGGCGTGCCGGTAAGCAACCTCACCGAAGCCGAAACCGAGAAGCTTTTGCGCATGGAAGGCGTGCTGCATGAGCGCATTATCGGCCAGGAAGAGGCGGTCACGGCGCTGTCGAAGGCCATTCGCCGCAGCCGATCCGGTTTGAAAGACCCGAAGCGCCCTGCCGGTTCGTTCATCTTCCTCGGGCCGTCAGGCGTGGGTAAAACCGAGCTTTCCAAGGCGCTTGCCGAATTCCTGTTCAATTCCGAAGAGGCGCTTATCACCTTCGACATGTCCGAATACATGGAGAAGCACAGCGTGAGCCGCCTGGTGGGTTCGCCTCCGGGATATGTGGGCTTCGACGAGGGCGGCCAGCTTACCAAAGCGGTGCGCCAGCGTCCGTATTCGGTGGTGTTGTTCGACGAAATTGAGAAGGCACATCCCGATGTGTTCAACATCTTGCTGCAGATTCTCGAGGAAGGCCGTCTGACCGATGCCCAGGGTCGTTCGGTCGACTTCCGCAACACGGTGATCATCATGACGTCCAACGTGGGCGCCCGTGAAATTGCCCAGAGTGCGCCGCTCGGCTTCACGCCTGATTCGCAGACGGGCTTGTCTGACAAGGAAATCAAGAGCCGCGTGATGAGCGAGATGAAAAAGCTCTTCCGCCCCGAGTTCTTGAACCGTCTTGACGAAATCATCGTGTTCAAGAGTCTGACGCGCGAACAGATCGGTCGAATCGTCGAACTGATGGTTGCCGACCTGCGCGATCGTTTGATCGAACAGGATATGACCATCAACCTGACGCCGGCCGCCCGCGAGTATATCGCCGACGAAGGAACGGACACTTCGATGGGTGCGCGTCCCTTGCGCCGCGCCATCCAGCGCCTGCTCGAAGACCCGATTGCCGAGCAGATTCTGGAAGGCAAATGGCATGCCGGTTCGGTCATTGACGTTGATCTGGCGGACGGCGAGCTCGTCTTCACGCCCGGCGAGGGAGAAATCCCTGCGCCGCGAAAGCGTGATAGTATTGCACGAGAAGCAGAATCGCTGCTTCCGCAGTTCGATTTGGCCCATGCCGGCGGCGGTTCGAGTCGCGGCGGCACGTCGAGCGGCGGAGCGGCCGACTAGTGCGCGAAGCGCCGACAATTGCAGAGCAATTTCGACTTGTTTATTTCCGAATGTCGAAATGAGATTCGCATCGTTTCGAAAGGAGAAGAGGAAGGCCCCTCTTCTCCTTTTAATATGAGCAGGACATTGTCAAGAGGCAAAATTGGGCCCGACCTCAGAAGAT
>JAUNLI010000018.1:18305-21315 GCA_030532315.1 Slackia sp. | reverse complement strand
GCGTGTTCGATGCTCGCCGCATGCTTCCGGGCGATGCGGTGCATCGAAGGAAATAAAGAAAGGAAGGGCTCCGTGGCCTTCGGGTCCGGAGCCTTTAGCGCGAAAGACCCGTGAATGCGTTTACGGGCATGCCGGCGGCACGGTCGCAGGTTTGATCGAAAGGAACTGCTGATGCGAGCAGATTGCAAGCGTGTCGTTTCCGACGCGAACGGATGCATTCCTGTGTCCATCCTGGTCATTGGCATGATGGATAACAACTGCTACATCGTGTCGTCGGGGCGTGAAGAGGGCTCGCCCGCAATGGTGATCGATCCCGCAGGCGATGCCGAGGCCATCTTGAAGGCGCTCGGCTGGCTGAAGCTCGAATACATCGTGTGCACGCACAACCACAACGACCATCTGGTCGCTCTGCCCGATCTTCAGAAGGCCACGGGCGCACAGGTCATCTCCCATGCCGCTGATTCGAAGATTATCGAATCGGGGCAGCCTGGTTATTTCGGCGATTGGGACGCCGTGGGTCCTGTGCACGTCGATTGCAAAGTGAAAGACGGCGACACGATCAAGCTCGGATCCCTCGAATTCAAGGTCATCCATACCCCCGGCCACACCAAGGGCGGCATTTGCCTGTATCTTCCCGGCTTCGATGGCAAGCCGGGCATCCTGTTCACGGGTGATACGCTGTTCCGCGGCGCCACCGGCCGCGTTGATTTCGAAGGCGGCAGTGCGCGCGAAATGCGTGAGAGCCTGCGCAATAAACTGAGCGTTTTGCCCGATGCGACGATCGTGTATCCCGGCCACGAGGGCTTTACGACTATCGGCACCGAGCGCCGTCGCGTTATCGAGGCGTTTTAGCGAAGTGGCGCCGAGGCGCGCGAAACGATCGGAGGATCTTAAGTGACCGTCGAATTCGGAACCTTCATGATGGGGGTTATGTCCGACCCGCTCATGCTTGCCGTCACGTTGCTGAACGTGGCCGTCATCGTCGTCAACGGCGCAACCGATGCGCCGAACGCTATCGCTACGGTGGTGTCGACGCGTTCTATGAAGCCGCGACCTGCGATTATCATGGCAGCCGTATGCAATTTCTTCGGTCTGCTTGTCGTGTCGGTGTTCACAAGCGCGGTCGCCAACACCATTTTCAAGATGGTGAATTTCGGCGGCGACAACGAAGCAGCGCTTGCTGCGCTTGCGGCGGCCATGGTGGCTATCATCGTCTGGGGAGCCGCCGCGTGGTTTTTCGGCATACCAACTTCGCAAAGCCATTCGCTGATCGCGGGTCTTACGGGCGCGGCGATCGCAGCCGTGGGAAGTTTTGATGCCATCAACTGGGGCGAATGGATGAAAGTCATCTACGGCATTCTCCTTTCGACGTTTTTGGGCTTCGGTATGGGCTGGGCGTCGGCGAAGATCATTGCGCGGCTGTGTCGCAATGTGCAGCGGGCGAAAGCCAACCAGGTATTTCATTGGGGTCAGATCATCGCAGGTGCCGGCGTCGCGTTCATGCATGGTGCGCAGGATGGCCAGAAGTTCATGAGCGTGTTCATGCTGGGCATCGCCCTTGCAGCGGGTCTTGGACAGCCGGCCGAGCTTGCCTTGCCGGTGTGGCTTATGGTGCTGTGCGCCGTGAACATGGGTTTGGGCACTGCGATCGGCGGCGAGCGCATCATCAAAAACGTTGCCATGAACATGGTAAAACTCGAGGTCTATCAGGGCTTTGCAGCAAGCGTTTCGGCAACGCTGTGCCTGATGCTCGCCACGTTTACCGGCATGCCGGTTTCCACTACGCATGTGAAGACCACGGCCATCATGGGCGTGGGTGCTGCGAAGCGCAAAAGCGCGGTGAAATGGCAGGTTGCCATCGATATGGTGAAAACCTGGGTGCTTACCTTCCCAGGATGCGGCTTGATAGGTTTCCTGATGGCCGAACTGTTCTTGTTCTTCGTATAAAATTTTGCGCCGCATCGCGCATCGGTGCGAGTTTGCGCTGCTGTTTGCCACATGAGAAAGGGCGACGATGGGTCTCAAACAGAAGTTCAACTATTTCGACGCATTCGAAAAACAGGCCGATCTGGCCTGTCAGGAAGCAAAGCTGCTTATCGATATCATTGAGAACTTCCGCACGTCGGAGGCGCTTTTGGATGATATCAAGCGTGCTCATGAAATCGAACATGCCGCCGACATGGTGTGTCACGACATCTTCGATGCAGTCAGCGTCGATTTCATTACGCCGATCGACCGCGAAGACATTATTTCGCTCACGCAGAGCATGGATGACATCCTCGACTACATGGAGGCTACCATCCAGCGTTTCTACATGTTCGACGTACAGAGCATGCATCCGCGCGCGCTTGATTTCGCGAAGCTGTTGTTGAAAGGCTGCGAGGCTCTGCGTGCTGCTGCGAGTGAGTTCAAGAACTTCAAGAACGCCAAGAAGCTCAAGCCGCTGATTGTGGTTGTCGGCGACGTCGAGGAGGAGGCGGACGACCTCTTCTTTACCGTGATGCACGATTTGTATACGGGTGCACGTAAAGATGCGGTGTCTTCGGCTGCTCTGAGCGACGTGCGTGAAGAGGCTGTCGACGTGTTCATTTGGGATAAGTTGTTCCAGCGCATGGAGAACACGGCAGACACCTGCGAGCGCGCGTCCGATATCATGCGCTCGATTATGATGAAATACGCGTAAGGAGGTTGCGTCGGCCCGTCGGCCGACGCAACGGGGTTGTCCGGTTGCGAGGCGCCCTCGCCGTTCATCTGCTCGCTCTAGGTTTTGTTAAGTACGCTACAAAGCCTTCGCGGCATCTGGAGGGCGAGGGCGCCTCTCGCCTGCGCTTCGTTGAGCTGGGGGATTTTGCCGCGGACGGGCGGAGTAACGCATTCGACGCTCCAAGCTTTCGTTGCGTACCGAAGTTGCGCTTCCTCGGTCTTTCGCGCCAATCCGCCTCGCTGTACCCCCGTTCGCCCGCGCCCTGTCGGACGAATTCTTTGTGTCTCGGTTCGCTATCTTTCCAGC
>JAUNLI010000018.1:0-18205 GCA_030532315.1 Slackia sp. | reverse complement strand
TCGCCCGCGCCCTGTCGGACGAATTCTTTGTGTCTCGGTTCGCTATCTTTCCAGCAAGTGTTCTACGGCCCAGCGCAGGGCGACATCGCGTCGGGTTTTTTGTGCGAGCATCCAGAGTTTTCCCGTGGCTTCAAGTTCGTCGCGTAGCGCAGATTCTCTTTCCGGTGCCATTTCTGTCAGGATGCGCTGCTCGTCGTCGGCGGTTATTGCAAGCTGCTGCGTGACGAATACCGTGTCGAGCGCAATGTCGCGCGAAAGCTCGTCGAACGCTTCGTCATAGAGGGCGTCTTGCACGTCTTGCGGCTTCACGCCATGTGCGATGCGGTATTCGCGGTAAGTGATTCCTTTTTCTCCAAGCTCGGAGAGGAATTCTTCTTTTTTACGTGCTAGGGCATCGCGCAAAAGCGCATCGGGAATGGTTCCGTTCAGGCGCGCACGCAACGTTTCGGCAACGAACTCCTCGTCGTCGAAAACGGTTTTCTTTTCCGACTCTTCATGCGAAGATGCCGCTGCCGTTTCATGTGCTGCGCAGGTGCCCGATGCAGACTTTTCGCCCTTTTCGTTTTCGGCATGGGCATTTGGCGTAAGTGTTTCATCCCCATCGATATCGGCAAAACGAACGGTGACGCCTTGCTCGTCTGCCTGTCGTGGCTTTTTGCTACGACGGAGCGCGATGGGTGTTTCCAGGTCAAGATTCATTGCGGGAAGAGGGCAGAACGTCGCGCAAAATGAAAACGGCGCATGCTCCGAATAATCCGAGGTTGCTTCCATATGCGGCGCACCGACGAAAAAAACGCCGAGTTCCGATAGCGCCCGTTCTGCGGCGCGCGCCATGATGGTTTCTGAAAGAAACGTTTGTATTTCATGTGCGGTCATCAGCTGTTGCGCGTAGGCTCGCGCTTCCGATTCGGGACGCTTGAAAACGCGCGCAAGCCGAACGAAAGCATCCGAAACAAGGGCATCTACCTCTTCGGCATCGAGCGTCACATCGGCCGAAAACGGTGCGGCATGTTCGTCGAATACGGATATTTCCATGGGAGTCCTTTCGGTTGCCGATGGCGTCATGTGTTCATTCTATCGCGGGAGGCTTGGTCGGTTCGTGCGTCCTCGTCTCTGTTGCCAAACCTATATGCGGTTCGTTCGTTTTTTTGCAGGCTGCACTGAATGAGCGCATTGAGAGGGGGCTCGAAATGCCGCTTTTAACAGCAGGTTTCGGTCGAATGAAAAAGGCGGGTTCATCTTTAGATGAACCCGCCTTTGAGGGGGGCGTACTGTCGCATTTTCTTTTCCGCCAGTTCATTTAAGGCCGACTGGCGGTTGCGGTTTTGTTGCGGTTTCGCCGCTTTTCGTAAAACAGGGGAGCGTGATGCTTATGACGTGAGTCGTGTCCTAGTAGAAAGCGAACACCGAAACGCCGAGCTGGTAAAAGACAATGCGAAGTGCGACGACGGAGACGAGAGCTGTCACCAACGATACCGCCGCCCATACGATATGTTTGTCAGGCTGTTTTTTCGCCATTAGCGAAGCGATGCACGCAGCAAGGGCGCCGGCGATGACAAGGGTGCTTGCAAACAGTGCGTCGCCGGAGAAGGCGTTCAGCGACGAGACATCGATCATGGGCTGCGCAGGGGCGGTGGGATCGAAATACGTTGCATCGAACTCCGTGTAGGATGCCATGCTCATGGTGGCGAGGTACGCGGCAGAGGAGACGATGTTGACGACCGATCCCACTATCATGGTTGTTCCGACCGTAGAACCCATTTCCTCTCTAGCGGAAATGATTGCGAAAGAGGCTGGTCCCAAAATACAGGCTCCTCCGAACAATGATACGAGTTCGAAAATGCTGTTCCATGCCGGACGCGCTGCCATCATATAGCTATGACCGCACGAGAACAGAAGCGCTACCGCCGCTATGATGGCAAGGACGGAAAGCCAGGTCGGCAGGTGTGGGTCGTTCGAGCTGCGACGCAGGTAGGCGAATATGGTCACCATGACGATTGCAACGATGACGACTGCAATGAACTCCTGCGTGATGCCTGAGCTCAGGTGTCCGAAGCCATTGAAAATCCTTTCCCAGTGTTCTAGATGGAAGAATACGGCTACGCCTCCGATGGCAAGCAAAGCGGCCGAGGCGAAGAGGGCTTTCATCTGGCTGGCGTTGCTTTCGTTGCGCAATGCGCATATTCCCTGGGTCGCGAGCAGTCCGGCCGACCAGGCTATGAAGGTGGTGAAGAGAATGAGAGGCCATTGAAGTTCCATGACTACTCCTTTCCCTGCCATTTGCGGTTTCGCAAGATGTAGCAGACATGGGGTCCGTTACCTGCGTCGGTCAGGTGGTAGACGTCATCTTCCGTGAACGGTTCGAGCCATTCGCCAGCAGTGGTGCGATTGTTGTCGATCATGTCCTCGTAGGAGGTTGCCAGATCGTGCGTCGGCGCGGGCGCCTCGAACGATTCAAGGCCTTTATCGAGGTCTCCGAAGAAGCGCGCGCGGCTTCCGCACTGGGTGACGCATTGGGGCAGCTCACCTTGGGCGGTGCGCTGCTGACACAGCGTGCATTTTTCGACGACCCGCTCTTCCTGATTGAGGTAACGGACGCCGTAAGGGCATGCCATGACGCAGAATTGGCAGCCGATGCATTTCGATTTATCGATTTGCACCGTTCCGTCTTCGGTAATGTGGGATGCCTTCGTCGGACATACTTTCACGCACTCGGGGTTTTCGCAATGTTGGCATTGAACGGGGAGGAAATACATTTCCACGTCAGGCCAATCTCCGCTTCCGCCTTCCGTTGGAGTGGGGCCGATGCGTAATGTTTTGATCCAGAAGTCGCCTGGTTTGACGCCGTTGACGGTTTTGCATGCCGTCGAACAGGCTTGGCAGCCGACGCAGCGGTTGAGGTCGGTGAGAATCGCGTAACGTGCCATCTTAAATCACGCTTCCTGTTCCAGAGTGTTCGTAGGATTCCACATCGGGTTCGCCTTCGAAACGTGCGCGCATTCCTACGGTCATCCATTGACGCAGACGTGGGTCGCTTGCATCGTAGATGCATTCCTCGCCGGTGATGGGATTGCACGGGACGGGGTTTGCGTTCGGGCTGTTCTCAGCAGTCGCTTTGTAAATAACGACGGGGTAGCCTCGCATGGTATGGCATCCGCCTACAGGGTCTTGTCCGTATGGGTTGTTGAGGCAGTTAACGCCTACCAGCTCGAACCCGTGCGTCGCGTAGTCGAACTCAGGGAACCACCATTGATGGTTCGCGTTTGAAACCGGAAGCCTTTGAGCGAGGTTGCCCTCTTCGGTTGTGCCCTTGATGCCGTAGTACAGGTCGACGACTTCGCGGATGCGTCCCCAAGGTGATTCGATCCAGACCCAATCGCCCTGTTCGACTCCGATGCGCGCTGCATCTCGAGGATTGATTTCGATTCGAGGTGCAGGCCACAGCTCGCGGCACCATGGAAGCTGGCGATGCTCGGAGTGGAAATACACCGGCTGTCGCGATCCCGTGGTTTGCAGGAATACGTTGTCGGGATAGGCCTTGATGGCTTCTTTGTACCACTGGTTCTGGAAGTACTCGTCCTCAACTTGGTCGATCGTGTCTGCCGAGTAAAGCTCAGGCCGTGCAACGGGGGAGTCGGTTGCTTCGCGATAGAGCGGGAATCGGTCGTCGTCTCCTTGGAAGATTTCGATGTCGGTGTGCGACCAGCGATCGTCGGGTTCGATGAAGTTTTCGCCGTTGAAGAGCCTTCCTTGGTCACCGCCGTTGCAGATGTACGCTTCGCATGTGAGCGACCATATTTCGATCAGTCCCGAGGCCGTCATGAAGCCAGGATGCAGGTCGACCAGGGGGAACAGGTTGAATCCGCCCTGTTGACGTCGCCATCCCATCTCGTGGCGGCGATAGGTGCCCCAACGTTCGGGGTGCCATTCTCGGCAATCCATCCAGCCGTGATCGGTGAACCATTGCTTCGCTTCGGCCCAGGTGGGACCGTCGGGGAACTGCTCGGTTTTCCAGGCGTCGACGTTGTCTTTGAGGATGCGGTCGTGATCGGGCCACAGATAAGACGGGGTGTCGAATTGATATGCGTCCCCGAGCTTCTCCTTCCATTTCTTCATGTTCGATTCGGACGTGGGCTTGAAGTTGAACTGGTCGGATCCCGTGGCCTCGGTGTCGCGAGTATTCCACGGAACGCCCATGGCTTTGTACATGCCGCAATTCCAGTCGGGGTCATAGATTGTTTCTCCTGGAGGCTCAATAGCCTTGCATGCGCATCCGAACATGCCGCCTGCGCCTTGCGAGACGCGCGTCGAATCGATTTCCAGCCAATGCTGGCAAGGGAAGATGACGTCGGCGTTGCCGTTGGTGGGGCAGAACCACAGGTCTATATCGGCGAAGAAGTCGAGCTGCGTCATGCCGTTCCATGCGCGGACGGTGTTGGCCATGTTCATGATGTCGCCCGACTGGCATACGCCTCCGTGCAAAGCATATGGAGTCTCTTTGATGTGCATTTCGAACGGTTCGTTATGCTGGCGGTCGACAAGCTGAACGGCTTTGTCCCAATCGGGGTCTTGCAGGCAAGCATCCCAGACGCAGTTCGCATCGACCCATCGTGCCCAGAAGCGGTTGAGAGGGAAACGCTCAGCATCCACTTCTCCCGCGTTGCGCGTGAAAACGGTTGCGGGGTTCGGCCATTTTTGGGACGGATTCATGGCGCCGCCCATGCGTTTTGCAATGATGAGGGCTTCTTCGTCGGAGGGAACTTTGTTGCCGTAGCGCTCTGCGAGCGGCGATTCTTCGTCGATGAGGTATTGTACGAAATCCTGCATGTAATGAGCCATGTCCTCGAGGCTGTAATCTCGGCCGTCCCATGTGAGGGCCTCATCGCCGTAGGGGTCGGAAGCCTGCATGTTCGATCGTCCTGGATTGCCATCGAACTGGCTCTTGCACGATCCGCGGTTTCCTGCCGGTTCGTCGGAGTTGCCGGTCACGCAGGAGAGCATCTGAAGAATGCGGCAGTTTTGGACGGCATGGCCGTTTTGATCGGTTGACAGCTGGAAGTGGATGCCGCCGTTGCCATGGCGCGGGTCGACGCGGGTGGTATAGATCTTGATTGCTTCTTCGCATTTCTCCCATGCAACGCCCGTGATCTCCTCGACTTTTTCGGGAGTGTACTGGCTGGTCAAGTCATGGAACCCGTCCCACACGGTGCGGCATGCGCATACGGTTCCGTCGCGAAGCGTGATTTCGATTTCTCCAGGGAACAAAGCGGGTTTTTTCGGCAGGCCCAAAGGATTTGTCACCTTGCCTCGCTCGTTTCCTTCATCCCAGTAAGGGTCGTATGCCTCATCGGCAGGGTCGGCCCAAGTCGATTCGTCGGGCAGCCACGCGTCGGCGACGAGACCCGTGAGAGGATGGGATATGAAAGACCCCGTAGTAGGGATTTTGTGGCGTTCGCCTTCCCATTTGCCCGCTTCCGCATCCCAATAGGTGATGCGCTGGTTGTTTTCGTCCCAGACCAAGAAGCGTTTTACGCTTCCTCCTTCCTTCACGTCGGCTTCGGTAATGAGCTTCGTGCGCATGTCAATGCCGCCATTGCCTTCGATCATGTGACCGACCGTCAGCCAGGGTTTGTCATCGCAGAACAAAAACGGCGCGTTCGACCATCGACGCACCATGGTGTCGTCGTAGCCCTCGTTTTCGATGACCCAATTGAACAGGCCGAGCGCCAGGGCGCCGTCGGTCGATGGGCGCAGATTGAGCCAAATGTCGGCTTCTTTGGACAGGGGTGTGACACGCGGGTCGGTGACGATGTGCGCCGTTGCATGCGCGCGAACGTCGGAGATGGTTCGGTTCGTTGTGTCGTAGTTCGAGTATTCGACGGCGGTACCCCACTGCCAGTAGACCTTGGGTTCTGCCTCGACCTCCATCCAAGGGGATCCCATTTCGTCGGTCATGATGCCGCCCCAATGTCGCGGGCCTTTGCATACCTGATAGGCAAGGTGGGCATTCGGAGTACCGAAAAGCTGTTTCATACCCTGGTATGGACCAAGCGACCAGACGCGCGAAGTGCCGCACATGACGAAGACCGCTTGTCCGCCATATTTGTCGACGACTTCACCGAGTCCTTTTCCTGTCAGCTCGAACGCTTCGTCGAGCGTGATGCGGACCCAGCCAGGGTCGTCCGACCCTTTGGGGTTTGTTCGCTTCACGGGATAGCGCAGACGATCGGGGTGATAAGCTGCCTGCATCGAGGCTTGCGATTTCGCGCAGCAATGGCCGCGCGACTGGGGCGCGCTTTCGTCGCCCTCGACCTTGATGGCCTTGCCGTCGAGCACCGTCACCCAGACACCGCATTCGACCTTTCCGCACGCGCGGCAGCAGCTGCGGACATGCTGGATTTCGCCCACTGCGTTTGTGGCATCCTCGGCGAATGCCTGCAAGGGCGCGACGGTCGAGGAGCTCGCGGCGCAAGCGGCGCCCGTTGCCGCCATGGCAGCTACGAAACCTCGGCGGGACATGGTTAATTGGGCCATTGTTCCTACCTTTCTTCTCTCCTTGTCGCTTTCGAATATCCAGCAGGAAGACCTTGATCGCCCTTGATATCCCCATATCGCGAACATCCTGCTCGAATCCTCGCCCCATTCTAGAAACGGTTTCGTCGCATGCGTCATAGCGCGTCTATGATTTTGGCCCAAGGCTTCATATGATGTATCGTATCTCTCGCAAAATACGAGATAGAGGTGCTGTTTTTGGGGCTGATGCGTGGGTGTGGTAAGCTAATTTGCACGTGGCGGGCGGTTTCTCGCGTCGAAATGACCCTTCGTGATCGATTCCGCCTGTGGTGTTTGCAGCGGTAATGCAGGGGGTGCGGTTCGTTGAAACTGCCGCATGTGACTATCGAATATCGAGAAGAGGAAACCGATGCTCTTGGCAAGATGTCCTTGTCGCTGATTATCGGGTTCGGTTTGCATTGGGCATGGGTGTATCTCGTGATGTATAACGGGTACGTGTTTTTCGGTGCCGACAAGGATTCCTATGCCTCCGTATTCGCCGTCTCTCTTTGCGTGTTCGCCTTGATGCTGCTGGGCTACGGTGTCTTCTTCAAATCCGTTCGTCAATTACTCATCACGGCGAAAAGGCGCAAGGTCGTACGACTTGTTGCTGCGCTGTGCATGTCGTTCAGCACGTTTTTGATGTACGCCTCTTTCGCTTTCGGTGATGTTTTTTCCGTTGCGATTGTTGGAGGCGTTGTCTCAGGGTTCGGCTCTGCTGTTCTCCTCATGAGTTTCGGCGTGTCATTCAGCGTTTGCGATGTCGCCGTTTCAAGCGTATCGGCGGCATTTTCTTTCCTGCTTGCCGCGTTGACGTTCGTGTTGGTTCTTCTTCTTGCGTCATATTCCCCTTTGGCGGGTGTGACGTTGTGTTCGGTCGTCCCCCTTGTCGAGGTCATATGCCTTTCGCACTGTTCTTCTAAGCTTGTCGACAATCTCGAGTTTCAAGCATGTACGATAGATGTGCGAATCGTGCCGTTCGCGTTGCGGCTGTGCGTTCCCTGTCTTTTGATGGGGGTTATGCTTGGGTTCGTGCGTGCGGGGTCGTTTTCGTCGGGAGGAGACAGCATCGTCGGCGAATCGGCGTTTTCGGTTTGTCTTGCGGGTCTTTTCTCCTGCACGATGGCCCTTTTCGCCATGCTTGCCCAGCGCAAGACCCTGCATTTCATGTTTCGTACGCTTGTACCCGTCGCGGCGATCATGCTGCTTATTCTTGCGACCCCTTTGGGTAAAAGCGGCGCCATGCTGGCGTTCGCATCTTTTTCCGTGTGCTTCATGCTTGAAATGTGCATGTGGGTTTTGCTGGCGGACATTTCGCAGAGATATCGCATTAGCGCTTTTACCGTATTCGGATTCGGTCGTGGAGCATTGGCGCTTGGAACGTTCGTCTCCCTTTGGACGTCTCCTTTCGAAGCAATTGAGAAAGGTTTCCCGACAGGATCGGTCGAGTCGGTCGTTCTTGTTTCTCTTGTTTTGCTGATCCTTGCGAACTCGCTGCTTCCGACGGCTTCGGAGATACGTTCGACATTGTGCAGGGGGCATAGATGCCCCGCTTTCGGCGATGGTGCCGATGCGACGCTTTTGGATATGGGGGGCGGTGTCGGAGAAGTCACCGCGAATCGGCCTTGCGAGCCCGATGAGCTGTCTTGCGCCGATGGTCTTAGTTTTCAGAAGCCTTCCGAAGAGAAGGACGAGTTTTCGTCCGTGACGGTCGCTGAAGGGAGCCATGGAGAAGAGAGCGCACGCGAAGCGGGCGGCGTCTCTTCGCATAAACGCTCGGAAGCCGACGGCTTCTCGTCTGCAAGCATGGGGAGATTCAAACGGAAGTGCCTTGCGACCGCCGATGCGTTTCTTCTTTCGCGCAAGGAAACCGAAGTGCTGTTCCTGCTTGCGAAAGGACGCAATTCGTCGGCCATTCAAGAGCTGCTCTATATCTCCGCAGGTACGACGAACACGCATATGCGCAACATCTATCGAAAACTGGGAGTGCATTCGCAGCAGGAGCTTATCCGGCTCGTGGAATCGATGGATGATTAGAAAGGGCGGGAAGTCAAGCGCTTCAGTTTTTCCGCTCGATTATCGCGGTTTCCATAAGCCAGGCGGCGGCTGCGTTTCTTTTGGCCATCGTATCGACGACATCCCAGGCGTTTTCCGTCTCGCAGCGGCTCCATACTTCGTCGGCGTTTTCCGGGGCCAATTCGGCAATGGCTTGCTTTCTGGCGTTTTCATCTACCGTCGTTCCGAGATGACGCGCGAGCGCATCGAGCGCGAAGCCCTGTCTGAGCGCTTCTCGTGCTTGAACGAGGAGAGCCATCTGAAATTGCCGCTCGTTCATGTTGTGCTGCTCCATGAACCGGGAGAGGGTCGATCCCTGTATCGCCATGTCGCGCGTGAGCGTTTCCAGAATGGCATCACGCATTTCTTCGATCGATGCATCGTCTATTGGCGTGACGAGTCTTGTGCTCAGTTCGGATACGGCATCTTGCTCGAGTCTCATTTCGTTTTGTGTTTTCTGCTTATCGAGGAGAAAGGCGCGTACGCGATTGCGGAACTGCTTTACGGTCGAATCGTGCTGCGAAAGGCGGGAAGACACGAATTCGTCGGTGAGCTCCGGAACCGCACGACGCTGTTTTGCTATCAGGCTGATATCGACATGGAATGTATCGGGGCCGTTTGTCTGACCTGTCTGGTCGTATGCGATGAAATCGAACGACCGGCTTTCTCCTACGGTCATTCCTGTTACGTTCTCGACGAAACCTTCGGGCTCCATTCCCTTTCCCAAAGCGATGGAGATTCCGTTGCCCGAAAGAGCGGCTTCTTTCTCCTCATTGACGGTGGTTGTCATATCGACATACAGAAGGTCTCCCTCCATGGCTGCATCGGGGGCGTCGATATATCGTGCGAACCGTTCCAGTTCCCGGTTTATCTGGGCATCTATCATCGCCTCGGTGACATGGGCCGGATGTTCGGCGATACGCACGGGGGCATACGAGGAGAGCTCGACATTGCTCGGTGCTTCGATAAGCATGTTCGGTCCTTTCGCCTTCGCTGGATTCAGCGTTCGTATACTTCGCCGATTGTCATGAGTGTTTTCGCTATGTGCCAGATGGAATGCGGTTTTCCGCGCTTTATGGCCGGGGGGCGCATCGGGTATCTCTCCGACGTTCCTTCGGCGATGTCGCGCGCGAATACCTTCTCGGATAAAGAGAGGGCGCCCGTGGGACATATAGTGGCGCAGCATCGGCACTGAACGCAATCACTGGGATGGTGTTCGATGCCGAACCCGTCTTCGTCATCGAATTTTCCCAGCGCTCCCGTGGGGCAGAACACGGCGCACATGCGGCATGAGTCGCATATGTCGGCATCAATGGTCACGTGTCCCCAAAGCCTCGTATCGACCATTGTGTCTTCGGGTTTCCCTATCTCGAACAAAGAGTCGAGAAGGCGGTCTCGCCGGTCTGGAATGAAATGGGGAAGCGTTCCATCTTCCATGACTTTGGAATAGTGCGCTTCCTGCGCGTCTCGAATCTGTTCGGCTTCGGAAGGACGCCTCGTTATGGCATGGTCAAGCGCGGTGGCTCCGATGCGCATGGCGTCTTTTCCCGCGTTGCGAAAGGCGTTGCGTTTCAGCGTGTCGAACCCGCTCTTTTCGCAACGAACCATTCCGGGAAGTTTCGCGGCCAAAACCGTTTCTACGGGGCTGCTCCATGCTTCGAGGAGGTTCTTTTCGGTTTCCAGAACGTTTTCTATGACGTTTCGCCCTGTTGAGTGAGGGCATGATTCACATGCGCCATGAGCGAGCGTTATACGCTCGACTTTTGCAGCGGCAAGCGCGGTCAGCGTGCTTTCGTCGACGCGCCCAAGACATTCCACTCGTGCGACTTTTCCTGTGTCATAGAGCCCCTTTGCCCTATCGAGCAGCTCGCCGCATGCTATGACGGCATTGCCTCCCGTTGCCTCCGACGAACGGAGGCACTCGCTTAGCAACTGCTCGTCGCTGGGGTGGTGCGCTTCAAGGCAGCACGTCGGACATACGTTTGCGCACGTTCCGCATCCGATGCACTTATCAGGAGAAAACGAGAGATTCTCGCCATCGAACGAAATGCAGCCCGACGTGCATGCTTCGGCGCAGCGCAGGCAATCGGCATTGCGATTGCGCACTAGGATGCATCGTTCGTGATGGACCGTTATGAAGGGGCTTTCGAGTTTCTGGATGAGCTCGATCATGTTCACGATGCTCGGCACGCTGTCCTCCTTTTGCCTGCCGGATGCGACGCTTTCGTCGTCGATCCGCTTTCGGACGAGTCGGGGTGCTTTACGGCTTTTCGGCTAGCCGGCTCCCATGCCGCAATCATAGGAGCGTTTTCATACGCAAAATCATAGAACACGTATTATTTGCTGTATGAAAGCCTCCCTATACTGCGCTGACAAGGGAAAACGTAATGCAGAGGAGAAGATTGTAGGAGGGCTCATGGCATTGTTGCGACCTTCGCTCACGTTGGTGCTCGACCTTGATGAGCGCCTGGCAGGAAAAGACACCATTCTTGAGATTAAGCGGTGCTATCCATATGTGGGCGTACCTGTTGTAAGAAGTCATGCTGCTGCGGAAGACGAATCAGCCGCGACGAATCGCGCTCGCATGATAGTCGGCTTGGGTACGAGAAAGTACCTGGACTCTTCCGACGACGGTGCCGACGTCCTTTGGGACACGGTAGTGCTTCGATGGATTGGGAATATGCTCCATAAAATCGGGAGCACGATGCGTGCCTTCAATGCTCGCCAGCGTCGCATAGGCCTGCCGGAAATCGTGTTTGAGCGCATCGATATCGAACTCGAGGGCGGACGATTCGTCGTAAGCCTGCATACCGACGAGGAAAGTTTCGTCGATTTCGATGCGAGTGAATATGTCGACGCAGCGCGAGGGTTTTTCAACGACGGCACGTTTGCGCAGGCTGCGCGTGTACTTATTCCATCGGATGAAAGCTACGATTCACAGAGGTCTTCTGCCTTGGCTCTTTGGAGGCAATGCCATCCCGAGGCTGATTCCGAGGCCTCCGTATCTGACGAGGCCGAGGAGGCGCAAGACCCTGCCGACTGTTGCGAGGAGCCTTTGACGCGCGAGGAGCTGCTCGAACTCGATAAGCAGGCTAAAAGCTACGAGAATACGGCTGTTGCACCGACCGATTCCGACGAGCTTCCGCCCATCCGTCGCGAAGAAGAGCCGCCCGAACCCGATAGGTTCAATTTCGAATTTGATAGCACGCAATGGATGGTGGAATTCGGGGATGGTTCTCGGCGCGCGTTCGACTTTTCCGTTGGCGAGTTTTCGGCATAGAGGCGATTTGCATGGCTTTACCGCTGGAGCAAAGGACCGAATTCCATGCATTGCCCGAGGTGGTGAAATGGAGGTCGCCGTCCGACGAGCTTGTCGGGCTGGCTTTGCTTGCCCGCGCCGCCGTCGAACGAGATGGCTGCGACCCGTCAGAGGTGGTCTTGGTCGTTCCGTCTGTTGCGTGGGGAATCATGATGCATCGCGCCTGTGAAAGCGCAGGGGTCGAAGCAGACTTCCTTGTTCCGCGCAGTCTTCTTGGGAGGCGGGCGCTCGATGCTCTTGCTCGTCTCGAGTTCATTGCGGGGTCGTGCGACGAAAGCGTGCTCTCGCGCTTCGATCTAGACGATGCTCGTACGAAGGGATTGCTGGAGCACTGTGGCGCTTTGAGGGGCTTTAGCCTTGCGAAGGCTTTGGGCCTGTGCGATTGCGAAGAATTCAGGCATGCGCTTCGTCACATGGTTGGAGACGAAGACCCTTCGAAGCTTCTCAAAATCGTATCTTGCCAGATTGCTCATCCGACGCTCCCATCCGACAATACCTCGATTCCCATCATGCATTGTCTTCATGTGGCGAGGGTGCCGAGGCGCCTGTTTTTCGCTGGCTGCGTCGAAGGGCTTGTTCCCGTGTCGGTTGGCGAGGCGCTGCCCGATCGTGGCGGTCGCGGCATTTTCTCCGCTTTTGCTTGCGAAGCCAGAGAGCAAGTGGTGTTTTCTTACTTCACGAGCATCGAAGAGAGAATTGCCGAACGCATAGGGATCGTATATGCGCGCACGAGGACGGTCGATGGCGTGCGCGTTGCGATGACGAGACCGTCTCGCTTTTTGAATGAAGGCGACATAGGTCGCTATTCGACCGACGGTGGTCAAGCGCTTCTTCGTCGTCGGGGGCTGAATTGAAAGTCCGCCCGTTGGGCGGGACCGAGCGATGCCGCGGTGGGCATGCGATGCAGATGCAAGGAGGGATACGGTGACAGATTTCAACAACATGAGCCAATTCGATTTTTCGTTCGATTCGCTCTCTGAGGAATGGGACCGCTATGACGGGGAATCGATGGATGACATCGGAGTCGATCCGGGGGTGTTTCTCCCCAACATTGAAGGCAGGACGGAATTTCTTGCCCCTGATGCCGAGCGTGTGCCGAAAATCCCCAATGCGATCGACCGGGATGCGCCTGCGTATGCTGAGCGTCCCGCAAACGAGCGTATCCGCGAGCTTCTCGCGCACATGGCTCCCCATAGGCGCATTCTGCTTGGGGTGCTCTCAGTGGCTGTCGATCCGTGTTCGGATGCCGTGATGGCTGAGAAGGTCGAGGGTCTGAGGTCTCATAAATTCTCGGTCTATTCGCCGTCGAATATCTGCATGATGCTCGAATCGGCGGGCGCTCTCGAACGCGTCACGGAGAGCGGGCTTCCGTATGCGCAGCACAAACCCGTGCCGCGAATCGTGGTTTGGAATGGTGAGGAGTATTACGAGCCATCGGACGCGCCCGAGGTGTATTGGAGGACGACGGAGGCGGGTGTCCAGATTCTTGCAGAAGACGATCCTGCGGGTCGTATGGTTCGTCAGCTTGAGAGGGAAAGCGAATTCAAGTCCATATACAAGAGGGTGCTGCTTATGGCATCCGAAGAAGGCGGAGCGACGATGGCCCAGCTTTCCGCGGCGGTAGATGGCGATCCTCTGGTTTCCAATCCTCGAAGGTTTTTCGTTCAGCATTTCGTCGAAGCGGTCGAGCGTTGTTCATGTGTTGCCTGGCAGGGGGATGCTTGGAAGACGACGGAGCTGGGTTCTCGGATTCTTCAGGAGAACCTTTGCGATGTTGACGGCGGGATGTTAGAGGAAATGGGGGCGTCCGATCGCATTCCCACCGAAACGCAGGGAATCAACTGGTAGGAGGTGTTGTTCGATGGGCGATATTGAGGCGACCGTCGAAGTCTCTGTCGAAGAGCTTATCGAGGCGAACAGGAAACGCGCCGACACATACGGCTTGCTTTCGCGTCTATTCCGTTGCGAAATCACGCCGGAGTTGCTTGATGAGCTGCATGGGTTGCGCTATCGCGTCTCTACGGGAAATACCCTCATGGACGAGGGGCATTGTCAAATCGCGACGTATTTAAGCGGTATATGGGCGAACACCGTCACCGAGCTTGCCGCCGATTATATGCGCGTTTTTTTCGGACACGGTTATGACGGCCATGCGGCGGCCTATCCCTTCGAGAGCGTGTATGCCAGCGAAAAACGGCTGCTCATGCAAGATGCACGAGATGAGGTTCTCGCATTGTACCGAGCTGCGGGTCTTGCGAAGCGTGATTCCTGGAAAGAGGGGGAAGACCATATGGCCCTCGAGCTTGAATACATGCAGATTCTCGTGCTGCGCACCATCGATGCTTTGCAGGCCGGCCGACAAGACGAGGCGTACAGTCTTGTGAAATGCCAGCAAAGTTTCATGGAGGATCACATCGGGGCATGGGCGCCGCTTCTTTGCGAACAAATGAGGACATTTGCCAAGACGGACTTCTACCGAGGCCTTGCAAACGTCACCGAAGGTTTTCTCGAAACCGATGGAAGGCTTATAGACGAACTGCTTGGGGCGTAAGTGCGATTGGGGTTGTTTTCGAGGGCTTTTGAAAGCGGGGGCGTCATGGAAAGTGGAAAAAACGTCGGAAGCACATCGTCGGGCATGTCGAGAAGGGAGTTTTCGGTCGGGTTGGGCGGTGCATGCGCATTGCTTGCGGTTGGCGGCGGAATCAGGGTTGCGCCTGCGCAGGCGTGTGTCAGACCGCCAGGGGGGCAGGATGAGAATCGGTTGATTTCTTCCTGTATCCGTTGCGAGCGCTGTATTGGGATATGTCCAAACGGCGCTCTTGCTCCAGCTCATCTGGAAGACGGCGTTCTCGGCGTGCGCATGCCCGTTGCCAATTTCGACGCTGGATGGTGTGATTGGTGCGCCGATGCAAATGGGGGCGTGCCGTTGTGTGTCGAGACGTGTCCTACGCAGGCTTTGCAGCTTGCCGAAGGTGCAACGCCGGAAAACGTGATTATGGGTAAAGCGGTCATCATCGAAGATTGGTGTCTTGCCTATAGCAAATACAATGGTTGCCGTTTTTGTTACGACGCCTGTCCTTACGAAGCCATTACGCTTGACGAATACGAGCGTCCCGTGGTTGACCTCGACCTTTGCAATGGGTGCGGAGCGTGCCAGGCTGCGTGCGTGTCCATGGAGGAGGGGTCCATCGCGGAGGGCGCGACGACGCGTGCTATCGTCGTGGTTCCCGAAAGCTCGATTGAAGAGAAAGGGGGCAGGTGATGAAGTCGAGGCATTTAAGGGTGGTGATTCCCCTTGCCGTGCTCGCGTTTGCCGGCGTTGGGTATGTGGTACATACCGGTTTCGGCAGCCTCTCCGCCATAGGATGGGGCAGCGTTTCCCTGCTGTGTCCCGTAGGGGCTCTTGCGACGATGCTTGCGAGCAAGACTGTCATTCCGCGTGCCGTTATTTCCATCGTAATTGCGCTGGTGGCGATTGTCGTGTTTGGACGTGCGTTTTGCGCATGGGTGTGTCCCGCTCCCTTGGTGTCGAAACTGCGTACGGCGTTCAAAAAACAGGATGCTCCGGGCTTATCGAAACCGACAGGCATCGTTGCGGGTGCCGACGAAGGTTCCGAGGAGGAGAAAGCTGATTCCGAACACGGCTGCGGATCCGAGTCGTGCGCCGCATGTTCGAAGTGCCGTCCGTCGGATAGTCGCTATTTCATTCTCGGAGGAACGCTGCTGTCCGCTGCCGTTTTCGGTTTTCCCGTATTTTGTCTGATATGTCCCATCGGTCTTTCGTTTGCGCTGGTCTTCGTGCTCATCAACTTGTTCGGTGCGGGCGATGTGACCTGGTCTGTGGTCGCCATCCCCGTCGTTCTCGTGGTCGAAATGGTCTTTTTCCGCAAATGGTGCAGTCATATTTGCCCCATATCCGCTCTGATGAGCCTCGTTTCGAAATTCAATAAGACGTTTCGTCCCAAAATCGATGCGAACAGATGCATCGAATCTCGCGGCGGCGAATGCGGTCGATGTGCCCAGGTGTGCGAGGTGGCGATAGACCCACGGCATCCCGAGCGTGGTGCCGACTGGTCGGAATGCATCAAATGCTGCGCATGCGTGGATGCATGTCCTGGAAAGGCGATTACGATGCCCGCCCTCCCCCTTCGTTCCAAGATGGAAGACAATGAAGGCGTTTTGCAGGGCGAACGCGAGCAATGATGCGGATATCGTCCGTCGGCTCGTGCGGTGTCGACGGACGATTTTTTTGTTGCTCGGGAGGGCATTCCCGCTGTGGTCGAATGCCCTCCCGAGAGGCGGCCCGCCGTTTCCCCATTGAGTCCTTGAGGCGGGCCGCCCGATTGTACGACGCGCCATTTGCTGGATGACGAGAATCGAGGAGGATTCGATGACGGAGATGCTTCATGGGTGCAGCGAGGAGTTTTCTCGCTGCACCTGTTTTTTCGGCGAATCCCAGTCGGGTAAGACGAATGCTGCTGTCGAGCTTGCGTGCAGGCTTTCAAAGAAAGGGGAATCGGTTCTGGTCTTGTGTGCGACCCCTGATGGCGTACGGGATGTTCGTATCCGCCTTGATGCTTGCGGAATCGAGCCGGATTTGATAAGGCTGTCTCTTGCCCGCGATGCCGCTCTTGAGGTTTTGGCTGACGCGCATGCCTGCGGTATGCTCGCGCGGGTTCCGCGTGTTCTTGATGAGTTTGAAGAACGGTTCCTGATGGAGGACTTGCGCACGCTCGGTATCAAGGGCCGGCGTCTTTGCGAGGTGTTCGAGTTCCTTCGTGCAGGCTGGTCTCGCCTAGCCGATGACGATTGCGGTTGGCTTATTACGCTCGAAGAGGAATCGGTATCGAGCTTAGTGCGTGACGAGCTGCGTTTTATAGGAGGCATGCTTGCGTGCGAAGTGGGCAATCTTGCTGTCAGCGCGTTGCGGGAGAATGCCGATATACGAAAGCGCCATATGGTCGACCATGTCATTGTGGACGACTTCAGTCTGATGGATTATGCGTCTCAGGTGTTTTCCCGTCTTTTGGCCCGCGTTTCGCTCTCGTTCACTGCGTCGCCCGTCGAAACGAATCCCGTTTTCGACGAATACCCCTGTTTTGAAGGCTCGGAGCTTTTTCTTCGCCAGCATGAGAGTGCTGATGTTGTATGGCTTGAGGCGCCTATGCGACCGCGATTGGTGAGGCTGGTGGAAAAACGATTGGCATCGTCATGCGGATTTGCTGGTGGCGTGCATGCTGCTTGCGGTTTTTTGCATGATGAAGGGAAGGAGGGCGAGGCCGAAGACGGCTCCGTGTGTGTTTATATGGAGGCCGATATGGGAGAGGAATGTCGACGCATCGTTGAGGTTTGCGCAAGGGAAACTGCAGCGGGGAGAGACGTTCTTGTGACGGGAAGTCACGGATTGTGGAGGAACAATGTGGCCAAGGCGCTATCGGCCGCGGGCCTTTCCGTTGTCTGCTGCGAAAGGCCTATCGGCGTGAGGGATTTTCGCGACGAGCGATCCTGTTTGCGGGCGATGCGAAAAACGCTTGCTCGATTGAAAGAGAATCCGCGTGATGGCGTGGCGTGGCGCAGCCTTATCGGGTTCGGCGACTACACGGCTCGCAGTGCTGGATTGGAAGAGCTTCGAAATGCCGTGAGCGAATCGGGGGAGGGCCTTGATGAGGCCTTGCTTCTGCTATATGAAGGACGGTTGCATAACGTTGACGCCCGAAGCTCGGTTCTCGCCCCGCTTGCCGCTTCTTATGCGCGCGGGCGTGACATGCTTGAAAGTGATTGCGTCTACGATGTGTGGCCTGCTGCTGTCATGGAAGGAGGCGAAGGGTTCATTCGTGTTTGCTCGCCGCATCAGGCCGCGGCTCTTCGGGCGGATTCGGTGGTTTTTGGCGGCTTTGTAAGTGGCGCCATCCCGTCGCGTCCATATGCGGATGGTTCGCTTGTCGGTGCGGCGCGTCGTCGAAGCCATCTTGCCGACATGCGCATGCTGTATTCCGTGGTTGGCTGTGCTCGCGCTTCGGTGACGATTACGGGATTCTCGCGTTGCAGTCTTGAAGTGGCGGAGCGCATGGGGCTTCGCATAGCAGGTATCAAGCTTCAGGCTGGAATGCGCGTATGCGCAATCGAACCGAGCGAGTACATATGCTTTTTCGAGTTCTCGGAGTTTTAGTTCTTCCTGTCTTTCGTGCAGACGCAGCGATGCTTGCTGGCGTTCGATTCGCTGTCGTTTTCCTTGGTCTATAATCCTTCGCGATAATCAGTCGATAGGAGACCGGCATG
>JAUNLI010000017.1 GCA_030532315.1 Slackia sp. | reverse complement strand
CCGGCGCTGCTGCGGCTCTTCGCTCGGGGGGGGGGTAGCTTCTCTTTTCAATTGCAGGGTGTCTATGGAAAGACGGAAGGCGTATCCGACGATACAAAGGCTCAAGACTATCTCGACCAGATTGCGACGATAGAGGAATTCCGTCAGAAAGATGTCGTTTAGGTCGGGTTCGCCCATGAACAGCATGACTACTGCATCTTCGAGAATGATAAGGGCTACCAATGCTGTGAAGATGCTTACAATCGGCGATTTGTGGCTATAGCGCGCCCTTTCGATTTCGGTATCGACGCTTAAGTACTTCAACCAGAAATACACGCTGATTCCAAGTAGGAAAAGCTGACGTAAGGTGTAAAGCACCCATTTGCGCACCGAGTCGTCCATGCCAGGTACTGAATAAAAGGCCAGCGAAGCAACAGCGAGTATCACGACAGGACCGTATTTGAAGGCGCGTCTTCTTTCATTAACAAAGTCAAGGGCGACAAGCCAAAGGGGTTGACAGAGCAGCACACCCAAAACGATGTGAGAAAACGGGTCTTCCATAGCTCCCCATTCGGGGTTGAACGGAAGATTCTGGGTCACATATTCGTTGTAGAGGATGAAGGCTTGCTCGACTGCGTAGGCGATTGAGAAGATCATCAAATAAAGAAGCGCTTTTTTTCTACTTACCTCGTATGCGGCGAAGGAAACGAAAGACGAGGCGACGCATAGGGCGGTGAGGCAAATGGCTAAAAGATAGCTTAAGGCGGCCATGCTCTCCTCCGTCTCTCTCGTTTGTAATCTGGCGCAACCAACGTCAATGGATGGTTTATTTCGGATTAGGGTTCGTATGAACCATAAGTTCAGCCGCTCGGTTTATGCAAGCGGTTTGGGGGTTGATTCGAGTTGAAATTTCTTGCGCAACGAAATCAACCCTAATCTTTCTTCGCGAATCGATTTTTTCGGCCTAGGGTTCGAGCTGTCGGGGCGCCTGCCATGGCGCCGATTCCGTAAAAGGAGGAAAGATGGCTAACACGTTCAGGTATCCGGGCGAATTCGAGCCGCAGACCGATGTCTTCGTGGAATGGCTGCCTTACGGCGAGCCCATCAAAGGCTTCGATGCGCTTAAGCCGGTAACCGAAGTGGTGCGCAACCTGATCGAGTACGGCGATGTGCAGGTTCACATCAACTGCTGTCCGATGGTCGAGGGCATGGAGAAGTCTTGTAAGGAGACGTTGGCCGCTGCTGGAATCGATATCGATCGGATCGATTTCACGAGCTATCCCGAAGATCCGAACTCGTTTTATTTCCGTGACAACGGCCCCAACGTCATGGTGGACGATGAAGGCAATACGTTGGTTGTCAATCCGAGCTGGAGCTTCTACGGCCGTTACGAGAAAAACGAAGGCCTGCGCGATTTCTCCCGCCAGATCGGCCTTCATTCCGCCATTGGCCTTGGCTGCTATGACGTTGTCAGCTCCGACATGGTTTCCGAGGGCGGCGACCGCGAATTCGACGGCGCGGGCGTGCTGATGTGCATCGAAGATACCGAGGTGCGCAAGCGCAACCCCGAATACACCAAAGAGCAGATCGAAGAGGAATTCAAGCGTCTTTGGAACGTCGAGAAGATCATCTGGCTGCCGCAGCCTCTTTACGACGATGACGACTTTCGTCTCGCTCCGCTCGATTACGAAGAGGACGGCACCCCGATCGTCGGTGCAAGCTTCGCGGCCCATGCCGACGAGATGTGCCGCTTCGTGGCGCGCGACACCATCCTTCTGGCTGAAGTGACCGAAGAAGAGGCTGCTTCCAACCGTATTTCCGCCGAAAACAAGCGCCGTCTCGATGCCGCCTATGACGTGGTTTCCAAGGCGACCGACGTCAACGGTAACCCTTACAAGATTTTGCGCATTCCCGCTTCGGCCCACATCCAGTATGTGCAGCGTCCGGGCGACGATCTGTACGACTACTACCACGAGCTGGTCGGCGATGCCTTTATGGACGGCACCCCGTGGCCCGAAGACGAATTGCACCTGTTTGGCGCCACGAGCTATTGCAACTTCCTGGTATGCAACGGCGTCGTGCTCGGTCAACGCTATTGGCAGGAGGGCATGGACGAGGCCATCAAGGAAAAGGATACCCAGGCCGAGGCGGCACTGAATGCGGCATTCCCCGATCGCAAGGTGGTCATGATCGATTCGCTCGCCTTGAACATGGCGGGCGGCGGCGTGCACTGCTGGACGAAGAACGTCTTCGTTCCGAAGAAGAAGTAGCTTTTTTGCACTGAAGTGTCCGCGCGTCGCAAGCGTCGGCACCGTCTGCGACGCGCGGTTCCTTGCCAGGCATCTCGCCTGATGCCGTTCGAACGAAATCGTTTCAACTGACATTATCGAAAGGAAACCATCATGGGTAACCCTATTCTTGGACGCGACTTCATTAACCTGCGCGATTTTACTCCCGAACAGTTCCGCTATCTGCTCGATTTGGCTCATGAGCTCAAGGCCGAAAAGCGCGCCGGCATCGACCAGCGTCGCTTCGTGAACAAAGACGTCATTGCTCAGTTCGAGTGGGGCTCCACTCGCACCCGTTGCGCTTTCGAGACGTCGTGCCACGATTTGGGTCTGGGCTTCACTTACCTGTCGAACTCCCATGTCGGCGTTCAGGAAACCGTCAAAGACACCATTCGTGTGTTCAACGAGATGTACGATGCCATCGTGTGGCGCTCCCAGGGTCCCGAGAAGTTCATGTACGAAATCGCCGAATACGCCGATATCCCGGTGATTAACGCTCTGACCACCGAAGACCATCCCACCCAGATGCTCGCCGACGCCATGACGCTTGAAGAGCTGTGGGGCGGTCCCGGTTCCTGCAAGGGCAAAAAGCTTGCCTACACGGGCGCCTGCGCTATTTCGCCTCTGTGGTACGGCCGCATGTGCGCGCTTCTGGGCATGGACTGCTACGCCATCGGCCCCGATTTGTACGACCACAAGATGCTTCCCGAATACGTGGAAGAGCTCGAAGGCCTCTTCGCCAAATACGCTCCCGAGAACAAGCTCGTCATCTCCGACGATGTCAACCTGCTTGAAGGCATGGACATCGTGACCACGGAGGAATGGGAGTACACCACTTCTTCTACGGGCGACGACCATGGTTACGATGCCTGGATGTCGTATGCGAAGGACCTGATTCCGTACCGTCTGACCAGCGAACTCATGGAAATCGTGAATAACCCCGATTGCGTGGTTCTGCACATGCTTCCTTCGCTGCATAACGCCGACCACTCTTTGGGCCAGCAGCTGCTTGCGCAGGCTCCCGACGAGCAGTCCCGCAAGATCATCACCGAGGGCATGGAGATTTCCGACGAGTTGTTCGAGAAGCATGCGGCGGAAATCTTCCGCGAGGCCGGCAACCGTCAGCACACCATCAAAGCCGTGCTCGCCGCCACGATGGGAATCTAATCCCTTTTATCGCAAAGATGCGCAGGGTGATAATCCGGTTTTCCGCCGGTGCCCTGCGCTCTTCCGGAAGGAATATCCATGGATACTAAAAAATCGAACCTTCGTGCATGGCTGACCGTGCTGGGCTGCGGCATGCTCATTGCCGGATCCGTGACGTTTTACACGGTCGTTATCGGCAACTTCTTCGTGCCCGCATCTGAAGCGCTTGGTTCTGACTATTCGAGCATTTCGCTGTATTCGACGCTTGTCTATATAGGCATCGCATGTGGCCTGCCGTTTGTGGGAAACTGGCTCGAGAAGATTCCGCCAATTGGCATTGCCGGATTCGCAGCACTGCAGTCCATCATTGTTGCGGCATTATCGTTTAGCCAAAGCGTTATTTGGTGGTGGATCGGTGGGTTTGTAATCGGCGTCGGCATGGCGTTCACGAGCATCGTGTTCATCTCTACCGTCTTGACGAATTGGTTCTCGAAAAAGACCGGCTTTGCAATCGGTCTTGCATGGGCGCTTGCCAGCGTTGCCTCCGCCATTATGAGCCCTGTCACTGTTTCGCTGATGGAGGTCATGGATTGGCGTACGAGCCTTTTGATCTTCGCTGTGGTCGGTGCGGTTCTTGCTGTGCCTGCGGCTCTTTTCCTCGTTCCTTATTCTCCCGAGCGTAAGGGAATGAAGCCTTATGGCTACGATCCGAGCGTTTCGGGCGAGGTTGTGCTCGAATCCGGCGTTCCTGCGAAGCGTGCGGTGCGTTCTGCGGCCTTCATCCTGGTTGCGCTCGCGCTTGCTCTCACGCAAATCGTTTCCGTTATCAACGCGTATTTCCCCATGTACGCTGAAAGCGTCGGCTTCGCTCCGACGGTCGGTGCGTTTATGATTTCGGTTGCGCTTATGTTCGATATCGCACTCAACCCGATTATCGGCTGGACCATCGACAAGTTCGGTGCCATCAAGGCGTTCGTCGCCTGGGCGTGCATCGGCATTCTTTCCATGTTGATTCTTTTGGTGAGCGTCGGAAACGAACTGCTTGCATACCTGGGCGCCGGCCTTGGCGACACCTTGTATGTGCTGCTTGGTGTGGGCATCGCAAGCGTTGCCTCGACGGTTTTCGGCACCAAGGATTATGGCAAGATTTTCGCTTATATCACCATTTTCGGTTTTGCTGCAGGATCGGTGGGCGGCTTCATCATCGCTTCGCTCTATGAGGCGACGGGTTCCTTCGAGGCTGTGTTCATGTTCTGCATCGTCACCGTCGTAGTCATCATGCTTTGCATCATCGGCGCAGGCGTCGCGGGAAAGAAGCTTCCCCACGTGACAGACGAAGCCCCCGTCCAAGAAGAGCCTTCACAGGCTTAAAGGACGCGTCTGGCGCGATTTCTTTCACGCTCTCCGTTTTTGCGGTGGGGATGTGGCGCATTGTAATTCATCGACGAACCCCCGTCTCGGCCTCTCTCTCGAGACGGGGGTTCGTTGTGCTTGCTGAAATGGGGCGTAAGCATGCATGTGTCGGCGTAGCGTTCAATCCAGTGGTTGCGCGCTACCCTTGCAAAAGGTCGAGCAGGTCGTCGGCGCTCAAGCGCAGCGCGGCGCCTGTGCTTGCGCCCACCACTTTGTCGGCAAGTTCGCTTTTGGCTTGTTGCAATGCGACGATGCGCTCTTCGATGGTGCCTTTCGCAATCACCTGGTGCACGCTGACGCAACGCGTCTGTCCGATGCGGTGCGCGCGGTCGGTCGCCTGCGCCTGGGCGGCGGCGTTCCACCACGGGTCGGCATGCACGACCACGGAAGCACCCGTCAGATTCAATCCCGTGCCGCCCGCTTTGAGCGACACCAAAAACACCGGCGTGTCGTCGGCGTTGAAAGCGTCCACCAGCGCAATGCGTTGCTTTTTCGGTGTTGCGCCCGTGATGGTGTAATACGGCATGCCGAGTTTGTCCAGTTCGTCGGCAATCAGCGAAAGAAAGCTTGTGAACTGCGAGAACACGAGCGTTTTCTGGCCGTCGTTTTCGGCCGATTCAACCAGATCGACGATTGCGCCCACCTTTGCGCCCGCTTCGGGGTAGTCTTGCAGGGCAAGGCGCGGATCGCAGCATAGCTGGCGCAGGCGCGTGAGCTCGGCAAGAACTTCGACGCCCGGCCCTTTGCTTTCGCCATCGTTTTTGCGCTGCTTGCGCTGAGCGGCAAGCGATTCGCGCAGGCGCTGTTCATAGGCAAGATAGAGTTTTTCCTGTTTACGTGTCATGGGCACGTAAACCGCCGATTCGAGCTTTTCCGGCAGATCGCGCAGCACGTCCGATTTCAAGCGCCTGAGCATGAACGGCCCGACAAGCGCTTGAAGGCGGGCGGCCGCATCGTCGTTTCCGCCGATGATGTCAAGCTCGAAGCGCTCGCGAAAACGCATATAGGAGCCCAAGAGGCCGGGCATTAGGAAGTCGAAGATGCTCCAGATTTCGCTCAGGCGATTTTCCATCGGCGTGCCGGTAAGGGCGAAGCGGTGCTTGGCGCGCACGCGTTTGACCGCGCGTGCCGTGAGGGTGCCGTGGTTTTTGATGTATTGGGCTTCGTCGAGCGTGCAGCAGAAGAATTCACGTTCGGCGTAGTCTTTGACGTCGATGCGCAACAGGTCATACGACGTCACGAACACATCGACGTCGGATTCGGCGCGCACGCAGGCGCGCTCTTGCTTCGTTCCCGCTACGGCGCGCACGCGCATCTCGGGCGCAAAGCGTTCGAATTCGGCCGTCCAGTTATACACTAGCGATGCAGGACAGACGATCAAAGAGGGACGTTTGTCGCATTCCTGTGCGCGGCGCGCCATCAAAAACGCGATCATCTGAAGCGATTTGCCCAGGCCCATCTCGTCGGCAAGGATGCCGCCGAATCCAAGATCTGCCAGGGAGTTCATCCACGAAAAGCCCTCGCGTTGATAGGGGCGAAGCACGCCGTTCAGCGTTTCGGGAACATCGTGCGGCGTCGTTTTAGCGCCGCGCAGTCGTTCGACGTATTCTTCGAATGCTGCGTCGCGTCGAACGTCGTCGAGCGTTTCGTCCAGATAAACCGCGCGGTACGTGGGCAGCTCTACGGTGCCGCTTGCCAGATCGGCGGCGGAAAGGTCGAGGTCGCGCGCAAGGTGATCGAGCTGTGCCAGATCGAGTTCGGCGATGTCGAGATATGCGCCGCTTTTGAGCTTGTGATAGCGCTTGCGGGCGCGATAGCTGCCAAGAAGCGCGGCGAGCTCGTCTGAAGAAAGGTCGCTCGCGTGCACGTCGAGGTCGATCAAATCTCCCGCCAGCGAGATGCCCACGCTGATGCGCGGTTTTTTGTCGGCTGTGAGCTTGTCGAATGCATCGGTCGTAAACACTTCGCCCGTTTCGGCGAAACGAGCCAGCCCGCCGAAGAGCAGCTCTCCGACGCGTTGCGGTTTCGAAAGCGCAAGCACATGCGTCGCGCCTTCGTCAGTGCGGCGGATCTTATCGGGAACTTCGTCATGAAAGTACTCGTCGATCAGGGCGTATGCGCGCCGTTCGAGTTTTTCGTCAGGAAGTGGGCGTGCTGCGTTTTCGCCGTCTTGCCAGCGTGCGCCATTGCGTGAAAGCAGTCTGTGGCTTGCGCCATAGCGCACGACGGCTTCGCACGTGGCGAAGGAATCGGTCTTGTCGAAATAGAATTGCACCTTGCCTTCGACGGGCCGGTACGCATCAAGCGCATCGGGCGCAGACACCGCGAGGGTATTTTCAATGCGGGGCAGGACGGTTGCGCAGAACAGCGGCAGATCCTCGTCGCTGACGAACAGCTCGTCGGCATCGGAAGAGTATGCCATGCGCAAGAACGCCGTGCATCGGGAAAGCAGCGACGAGCAGCGATAGAAAACGTCGTCTTGCCAGATATAGAGCCGATCGCCATGCGAGATGACCACCGCATCGTTGTCGCATTCGATTGCCATGCCGCCGTCTTGCCAGGTCATTGACACGTCGACCGTCGGGTCTGCCTGTTCGATATGGGCGACGGTATGCGAGCGCACGCCGGTGTCGGCTCCCTCCACGACGAAAGGAGCGCTTCCCGTTGCGTCGAGGAAGTCGATGAGTTCGAATTCGCTGAGGTCAAGGGCTCGGCCGCCTGCCTCTCCGACGCGTGCGCTCCACGAAATGCGCTTGCGAGCGGTGACGATGCGGTCGATCAGCTCGGCCATGGCGCGTCCATGCGCGCAAAACGCATCGGGTGTATGTGCGAAAGCAAGCTTCTTGCCATAGGAATGCCATGCACCGTGCTGCATGTTGTCGACGAACGCAGCAATGTCGCGCATGACGTACGACCCGTGGGCTCCGACGATCTTGAACTGCACCGACCAGGCGCGATAGCCGTAAATGAAAGTGGGCTCGATGTCGACGCTGCCTGCCTCCTCGTCGCGTTCGGCTGCGTCGGTGCGACGGATCAGCTCGGCGAGACATGCGGTGGTTTCAGGCTTGCGGTGCGCCTTGTATCCCATAAAGCCTGTCGGGCGCGCATTATAGGAAAGGGCGAGTGCCGCGCAATGCTTGCATGGCCCGTCGTATTGAAGATAGGCGGGGCAGGTGCAGGCGTAGTCGATCACACGGTCAGCCTCTTCGTCGAAGGAAATCGAACTGCGGTAGCAGTCGTTCCATCCGTGGCTCGATGCGACGAAAGCGCTGATATGCGTGCCGTTGCGGTCGAAACGACATTTTTTCGTGAGGATGTTCTGCTCGGACGAGGCGATCTGGCGTGCCCGCTGCAGCGTTTTCGGCGCGCATAGGCGCGCGAGTTCCTGCTCTGAAATCATCCTGCCTCCCATCTTGCCAAACTTTCATGATACGGAAACGTCTTTGTCTGCACAAGAGCGCCGCGCGTTTGCATGCGGGTCGCATGATGCTCGCGATGTGGCGGGTGTGAATGAAGAAGTAAGCCAAGGTTTACATGCATTCGTTTTCTGCTATCATGAAGTAAGCCATGGCAAACAAAAGCCGTGGCTTTGTTTTCTGACGAAAGGATTCGCCGTGTTCGACAAACGCCTTTTCTCTTTGGTCCCCAAGGCGAAAGGACCTATTGTTGCAAGCGTCCTGTTTCAATGGGCCGCCCTGCTGGCGAATATTGCCTTGTTCATGGCGATGGGCTGGTTCTTCGGCCGCTTGCTCGACGGCACCTCCGACATGCAGGCGCTCGGCGTTCTTGCGGCCGTGGCCGCTTGCGCCATCGTCGTTCGTTTCGCCTGCCAGACGGCGGCGGTGCGCGCGGGCGCGAAGGCGGCGAGTCGGGCGAAATGCACGGTGCGCCAGCGTGTTTACGACAAACTTGCGGTCTTGGGCCCTGGCTATCGCGAACACACTTCCACAGCAGCGGCGGTGCAGATATGCGTGGAAGGTTGCGAACAGCTGGAAGGCTATTTCGGGTCGTATATGCCGCAGCTGTTTTATGCCCTCATCGCGCCGTTGACGCTGTTCGCCTGTCTGGCGCCGCTTTCGCTTCCCGCCGCGTTGACGCTGCTGGTATGCGTGCCGCTTATCCCGCTTTCGATCGTGGCAATTCAGAAGGTTGCCAAGCGCACGATGGGGCGCTATTGGAATTCCTACACCGATCTGGGCGCAATGTTTCTCGAGAACATCCAGGGCCTTACCACGCTCAAGGTGTTTTCCGCCGATGGACGCGCCCACGAGGCGATGAACGAACAGGCCGAGGGTTTTCGCCGCGCAACCATGCGTCTTTTGCGCATGCAGCTTAATTCGATCACGGTGATGGACCTGTTTGCCTTCGGCGGCGCCGCGTTGGGGATCGGATGCGCAATCGCGCAATACGCGCAAGGAGCCGTTTCTTTCGGTGCAGCCTTTTCCATCGTGTTTCTTTCGGCCGAGTTCTTTCTTCCGCTGCGCACGCTGGGGTCGTTTTTCCATACTGCGATGGGAGGCATGGCTGTTGCGAAGCGAATGTTTGCCATTCTTGATGTTCCTGAGCCTGTTTGCGGAAGGCAAGAGATCGATCCCTGTCATGTCGATGTGCGCTGCAAGGGCGTGGGATATTCCTACGATGGAACACGCCAGGTGCTCCATGATGTCGATTTCGTCGCGCATCGCGGGTCGTTCGTCGGCATTGCGGGCGCGAGCGGATCGGGGAAATCGACTTTTGCAGGCGTGCTGGCGGGTTCGAACCCTGGCTTTAAGGGTGCGGTGGAAATAGGAGGAGTCGATGTGCGGCAGGCGTCGCGCGAATCGCTCGCGCGTACGCTGACCTACGTGTCGTCGTCGAGTTATGTGTTCGCGGGAAGCGTCGCCGACAATCTGTGCCTGGCCGATCCGCTGGCCGACGAAACGGCGCTGTGGCATGCCCTCGAGCGGTGCCGTCTTGCCGATTTCGTCCGTTCGATCGGCGGCCTGGACGCGCAGCTGAGCGCCGGTGCGGAAAATCTCTCAGGCGGACAGCGTCAACGCCTTGCTCTGGCGCGCGCGTTGCTGCACGATTCGCCTTTGTACGTGTTCGACGAGGCCACGTCGAATGTCGACGTGGAAAGCGAGCGTGCGATTCTCGAGGTGATTGCCGAATTGGCTCGTGAGGAAAAGACGGTCGTGGTGATTTCTCATCGTCTTGCCGCCTTGCGCGAGGCGGATTGCATCTTCGTGTTCGAGGACGGCCGCATTGTGCAGCGGGGCACGCACGACGAGCTTGCCGTTGCGGGCGGAAGCTACGAGCTTATGTGGCGTGAACAGGAGAAGCTGGAAAGGGTGGCTGCGCAGGCGCAAGGTGGCGAAGCGGCTGTTCGCGTCGATGAAGCGGCTTTCGCCGCGCCGACACGTCGGGTGCTCGAACAAGATCTGCCCCGCGCTCATCGCTCGAAGCTTGCCGTGATGGCGGGCTTGGTGAAGCTCGTCGGGCCGCTTGCGGGCGTGATGGCGTTTGCCGTCGTGTTCGGCATCGCGGGCTTTCTTGCGGCGATCGGGTTGACGCTGTTCGCGACAGCGGGGCTGCTTGATGTGGCGGGCATGTCCGCCGGTGTTTCTGCGACGATCGCCGTCTGGGCGCTTTTCGCATGCGGCTTGGTGCGCGGGCCTTTGCGCTATGCCGAGCAGCTGTGCAACCATTATCTGGCATTTAAAATTCTGGCTGTCGTGCGCGACAAGGTGTTCGCCCGCCTGCGCATGCTGGCTCCCGCCAAGCTCGAAGGGCGCGACAAGGGCGATTTGGTATCGCTTATCACTTCCGATGTCGAGCTTCTCGAAGTGTTTTTCGCACATACCCTTTCGCCGGTGCTGATCGCGGCAGCGGTGTCGGCGGTTATGGCCGGGTTCGTTTTCGCGCTTTCGCCCGTGCTCGGGTTCATCGCGCTTGCGGCGTATCTGACGGTGGGCGTGGTGGTGCCGCTTGTTGCCTCGAAGGCGAGTGGCAGCTTGGGCCGCGAGGTGCGCGACGGCATGGGCGCGCTCAATTCGTTCGTGCTTGAAAGCCTGCGAGGCCTGCGCGAAACGCTGCAGTTTTCAAACCAGCATGAGCGCAGCACGCAGCTTGCGCGTCGTATGACAGGCGTTGCGGCAGACGATGCGCGCCTGAAGAGGCGGGGCGCCTTCGCATTTGCGGCAACGGGGGCGGTTGTCCTTGCGTTCGATGTTGCGATGGTTATAGCGGCCGCAATGCTGGTCATGCAGGGCGAGCTTTCGTTTCAGGCGGCGGTTTTGGCAAGCGCGGCGCTTTTGTCGTCGTTCGGCCCCGTGATCGCGCTTGCGAACCTGGGCTCCGGCTTGCAAGGAACGCTTGCGGCGGGTGGGCGTGTGCTCGATTTGCTTGAAGAACAGCCCGCCACACCCGATGTCGTGCGCGGCATGCGTTTGCCGCAATTCACAGGCGCGCAGGCGTATGACGTGGGCTTCTCCTACGGCGAAGAGCGCGTGTTGGCCAATGTGAACGTTTCCATTCCGCGTGGCAGCGTGGTGCAGATCACGGGAAAAAGCGGCTCGGGCAAATCGACGTTGCTCAAGCTGTTCATGCGCTTTTGGGATGCCGATGCCGGCACGATCGAAATTTCCGATGCCGACATTAAGGACGTGACCACCGAGAGCCTCAGGCGCGCCGAAGGGTTCATGGCGCAGGAAACGCATCTGTTCGCGGGAACCGTGCGTGACAACGTGGCGATTGCCAAACCTGATGCGTCTGATGAAGACGTGCTCGACGCGCTGGGGAAAGCCTCGTTGCGCGGCGTCATCGAGCGTTTGCCGCACGGGCTCGATACGCAGGTGGGCGAGCTGGGTGAGACGCTTTCGGCAGGCGAGCGGCAGCGTTTGGGCCTTGCGCGCGTGTTTTTGTGCAATGCGCCGTTCGTGCTGCTCGACGAGCCGACAAGCAATCTGGACAGCCTTAACGAGGCGGCGGTGCTTTCTGCGATTGCGGACAATCGTGAAGGGCGCACGGTCGTGTTGGTGAGCCATAGACCGTCGGCTGCGTCTTTTTCTGACGTATCGTATTCGGTCGAAAGGGGAAGGGTGTCATAGCGGGGCTTTACCAGAGGTTTTTTCAAGATGAGATTGCCGTGAAAGAGACGGTTTTCAAGGCGTTGCGCATATGCCGCAGCGCCTTTTTCTTGTTCCGTTTCGGATCGAAGCAGCTTTTTTCCGAGGGTGTTTGCCCCTGCTTTCGTGCTTTCAGGGAAAAGGCCGAAAAATTCAGGATGAAAGCATGCGTCATTTCCGGTTATTCAGGTATGGATAGTGTTCTTTAAGGTAAAATTCACAATTTGAATAACTGTGCCATGGCGGCATGGAACGCGCGGATTGAAATCATTTCTGCGCCAGTTGCGATCGTCGCGCATTCGCGAAGGCCACAAGGCGTTTCGGATGCGTGTTTGATAGAGGTAGGAGTTTTCATGACCACGACTGCTGCGAACACTGCGAACGCTTTTATGAAGAAAAGCATCGCCGTTTTGATGGCGGTGCTTTTGTGCATTCCCATGACGGGATTCGAATACATGGCGTTCGCCGACGAAGCGCCTTCTTCCCAGGCATCCGATTCCGCGCAGGATTCGCAGGCTCAAGACGTCGAATTTCAAAATTCCCTTGCGGGGGGGGGGTTCTGTTGATTCGTCGGATGAGGCCGGAAATGAAGTCTCGGTAGATGATGACTCCGTAGCCGAGGATTCTGCGCAAAGCGAGGAGGTGTCGGGCGTCGCCTCGGCTCAGTCGCGGATGAACGATGCTCCCTTGGCCAATGCCCCTAAAGAAGACATCGGCACGCCTGCCGATGTGAAGCTTGAAGTTTCTTCCACCACGCCGACTACGGGTGACGGCGAAGGAAAAATGTATATTGTGCGCAAGGGTCAAGAGTCGCCTACGACGGTGACGTTGCCCGTTTCTTTGCATATCAAAGAAAGCGAGTCGATCGGCAACTTCCAACACCCCGTTACGCTGACGGTGAATGTTCCTTATCTGTATATCGACGAGCAGGGTGCAATTCAGGAAACGCTGAGCGAGAAGGAATGGATTGGAAAAGACCCCGGCAATCTGCGCATGCGCCTTGCCGTTATGCCTGTGCCCGATAAAAAATGGGCGATGTATCGTCGCGACGACACAACGGGAAATTTCGTGCTTATCGACGATAAGAGCGACGATTTGACGAAGGGGCTTTCCGGAACCATTCAATTCCGATATATCGGCAACGGGGGCCATATGCAGGGCACCGAATACGGTACGCCGCAATTCAAGGTAGAGTTTCAAGGACCGGTTCCCGAGGCGGCCACGGCAACGGTAGGCGTCGGCATGCACGTAGGTGTGAAGACTGATGCCAATGGCGAGCATTATGGCGATTTCACCATCGACCCTGGAACGAATTCGGCCGGCTCGATTCGCAAGGCCACGTTTGTGAACACGAATCTTGAATGGACGTCGTCGATCACACCCATTTCCCAGAACTCCCTGTGGGACCGCGTCAATTACATGGTGTACGAGCTGCATATGAAGAATGTCTCGAAGACCACCGAGGCGAGCATTCATCATGCGGCTTTCAGCATTTCCACCAAGGTCGAGCAAAGCAATGCCATTCGCCAGGAAGACATCGCTGCATTTAAACGCCTGCCCGACGGGTCGGTTGTTAAAAACGACAATCCGGACGACACCTCGGTCGTATTGACCGGTGTACCCGGCGAAGGCGGCGTGCTCATCTACGATGTGACGAATTTGAGCGAGGAGCAGCGCGCGGCCATCGATCTTGATCGGTTTAGCAATGTGGGCGATTTCGGTTTGAAGGAAATCGACTATCAGTCATTGCAGGCGGGACAGGTCAACATTAATCTTGCGCATGACGCGCCCGTTGCGAACGGGCATCTGGTCAGCAAGGGCGAAGAAGGCAAGCCCGACTACAAGCCCGACAATTACGACGAAACCGTCTTGTATGTGGCCATGCCGTTCACCACGAATTTCCAGCCTATAGAAGACGGCGTTGGAAAGCGATATCCGCCGATTAACATGGAAAGCATCCCGACGGTCTACTTCGGTGTGAACGGCGCGAATTCATGGTCGAAGACTAAAGAGACGGTGACGCGCGCATTCGAATATCCGAAAATCGAGTTTTTGCAGACAAAAAACGCCCTCGCTGCAGATGGCACGCCGCAGGCGGAAGCCAATGGCGTCTTGGGCTACGTGTCTCACTACACGATTACCGACATCAAATCGCAGGGCAATATGCCTTTGTTCGGCATGGAATCCGAATCGAACGGCTGGGGTCCCGTTATGGTGGATGCTCTTCCCGACGGGTTCGATTTGTCGAGTCTCGATATCGTGCTTGAAAAGCAGGACACCCCTGGTCTTCCTGAAAACGACGTGAAAGATTGGTTCTGCACTGAAGCTGAAGGGTCGTATGTGCAGTTCGAGACCGAAGGTTCCGGCGGAGCGAAGAGCTGGGTCTCTCTCGGCACTCCCGTCTATCAGGGCGAGACGCCCGATGGTAAGCTCATGTGGAAACTGGGAGGCGATAACGAAGGGGAGATGCTTAACGACCGGCTGGCAGAGCTGCCGGAAACGTTCACAGGGTCGGTCAGGTTCATATTCAGAGATGCGCTTGCGGCTGGGCGGATCATGCCCGGCTTCATTCGCGTCAATGGCGTGATGGTCGACCCGCACAATGCATACCAGAACAACGTGACGAGCACGTATGCCCAAAAACAATGGAATCCTCCTACGATCGAATCGGAGGGATACTACACATACAACGAGCGCACGTCGACGGCGCAAGCGACGCTGCTTCCCGAAGACGCCGCTCCGACGCTGCAGTCGTACGCTTATACCGCCCGAAACGACGGTAGCACCGACCAGGGACCTTCCGTCATCGCACCCCTTGGTTCGGAATCGTCGGGCTATCGGTTCATGCTAGGCAATAACTCCTCTTCGAAGATCGCCCCTGCGCGTTTGGCCATTACGGGCTTCGATTTCACGTCTCCTTCGGCGGGCGGAAACTTCGGATTCGTCGCCACGAAAATCTCTCTTTCGAAAGACCTGCTGGCGCAAGCGAGCGGCATTTCGGTGGTCTTGCATACGCTTGACGGGTCTGACATTACGATAACGTCCGACCAGCTTGCCGGCATCGCGTCTGATGATTCGGGCTCGATTGCGATCAAGCGCGATGCGTGGTTTGAAAACGAATACCTGACGGGCCTCGACGTGCTGATTGATTCCTTCGAGCCCTCGTCGAAGCATCCTGACGCCCAGGCGTTCGTCGATGTGTTCGGCGCGCCGACGCGCGTCGACTCCTTCGTGGCACACGGTGTGTTTTCCACTGATTACGATGAGGAATTCGCCGATGAGCAGCGCTCTGCCGAAAGCGACGCCGAGCTTGTCGTCGAGCGCCCGAGCGCGACGGTGCATGCCCATGCGTCGTATGTCGATGTGTCCGAGGTGACGAAATCCAACACCCTGTCGACCGATGGCGACCAGGCTCAGATCAGCGTTCCCTACGACCGCGATTTCGCTTTGTGGGCCGATATCGGAAACGAGAGCGAATCGATGCTCGACGACGTCGACGTCTCCTTCGACATTCCGCTTTCCATGGAAAAGGGCATCGTTGGAAGCAACGGGTCGTCGATTGATGCCTGGACGGGTTTTCACGTGACGGACATGGTTTTGAGTGCCCGGTTCCTCGCGTCATTCCCCACGAAGGGCGAGGTGCGCTTTTACGATGCCGCCGGCCCGGATGCTCCGTCTTTGGTTCTTGTTCCCACGCCTGACGGCGTTGGGCTTGAAGGGGGCGGAACGATCTACCTGCCCGATGGCGAAGGCAACATTCGCATTCCTGAAAAAGCGCTGAGCGCTGCGGGAGTCGAAAACGTTTCCAAAGTCGTGCTGCATTCTTGGAAGGGCATGCCGTCGGGCACTTCGGCCGACGGAACCACGGTGCTGTTCGAGGGATTTGCGGATGCCCCGTTCGATACGACGCGCACGATGGGCGTTGAAGCGGTGAATCATTTCGGCGGCGTGCGCCCTCAGGGCGACATCGCCCCGTCGATGCCCTTCGATTTGGCTGCGGCCGAAACGGACGAGGATCCCTGGTCGGCTTCGACGGTCGATTCCGCATTGTTCTATATGAGCAAGATGTCGTTCGACGTTTCCGCGCGTGCAGGCTTCGTGGAAGAGGGCGACGCTGCTCGTTTCTCGCAGCTTGCCGCAACAGGCGAGCATAACCATCGGGCTGACGGCGATGTCGATAAGACGCTTGAACTGGGCTACAAGGCCATGGGTTCTTACATGGTTGATTTCCGTCAGTTCACTAATGCATGGAACGAACGCCCCGATGCGACATCCGATAAATGGGACACGCAGGATAAAGGCAACAACACGAACACCCCTTACGCGAAGCTTCTTTCCGCGAAAACCTACAACACCGCCGCGCAGCTTACCTTGACCCAGAATCTGCCCAAGGACCATTTCGACGCTTACTATATTAAGGTGCATCCTGATAAGGTTGACAACCTCAAGAGCATCGAGGTGTTTTACAGCGACGGATCGAGCTGGAAAAGCGATGCGGCATCGTGGGGCGATACGGCCAATGCGGTCGAGACCGACGAAAACGGCATCGCGTTTTTCCGTGTGAACCTCTTGAAGCGAAATGACGCTGGAGTTTCGGGGGAGGGGTCGTTCGAACCTGATTTCAGCGATGACAAAAAGCTCTATCATCGCGACGCGGTTGACGATTACGCCCAAGATGATTTCACGGGTGGCGTGTATAACGTGCCTGTGGCGGAGCGAATCGTCTATACGCTTGATATCAACGAGAACCAATATGCCGACGACGAGCATACCAAGGCTGCGGGTCCCGATTTCGGCACCGAATACCAGGCTGCCGACGCCACGAATGCAGCGATCGAGGTGACGGGTCGCTTCTACAAGGAAGACAATCGTGCTGAAAGCGCCGCCAAGCAGACGGTGCAGGCGTCGCTTTCTATTGGCGGTGAACAGGGAGACGGTCGTCATGAGCGCGCGGCTGTGAATCGTTTCACGTCTGCAAAGCAGGGCAGCGCCAATGAGTACTCTTCTTGGTCATATCGCGATTATGCCTATCTCGATTTCGCCCATCGCGACCATATCGAGGGACATATTTCTTCGCATGCCGATGTCGATGTGATCTTCGATGGCAACTTCGTTCTGAAAGGCACGAAGGGCAAGCTCGAATACGGCGCTGACGGCGACGACCATGCCGTGATGGGCGGCGACTATCGCTTCGATGTGAGCTTCGCTCGCGATCATGTGACGCTGGGCCATGGCTACGGCTACCCTTCGGCTTATTATTATGATTCGGTCGACGATCGCGCACCGGACAATTGGGCAGGCAACGTTTCGTTTGCCGATAAGGTTGTTTTGACCGACAATCTGCCCGTTTGCGGTCCCGAGAAAACGCACGGCTATTACGGCTTCCTTGCCACCGGCATGGAGTTGCTTGCAGGCGATGCGGGCGTTTTGGACCATTTGGAGCGGATCGTGTTCGAAATCGAGACGGCCCAGTCGAACCAGACGGCTTTGACGGAGTCGGCGGTTCTCGATGTCGCTCCTGCGCCTTTGACTGCCGCGCGACGCGAGGTTGTTTTCACGAAAGACCAGATTGCCGATTGCACCGATGCTGCGGGCAACGTGTTTATCGGCTTCGATGCTTTCGGCGAAAAGCCGGCGCCTGAAACGGTTGCTCCTGGTGTGAACGCGAAGAGGATTGCTCTCGCCGAGAACGAGTTCGTGAAGAGCTATCGCATCGATCTTGCGGAATATACGGGCGATGGCGATTATGCCGCAGAAACGGGGGAGACTTACAAAGGCCAGCGATCGGGCACGATTGACGATCGCGATCTGTATGTGTTCGGCCGTCCGTATGTGTATAAGGGGCAGACTTCCAGCGATAAAAACGATGCAATGAACACCGTGACGGCGCATGGGTATCGCAGCGCGCACCCCGATGCCGCTGTGGCTTCGGTTGCCGTTCATACGAACGGATATCGCTATACGCCTTCCGACCAGGCGTATTATCTGGGTTATCTGATTCCGTTTTCGGCGGGATACCAGATTACGGGCACTGACGGAAGCACGGCAAATCGAAGCGTGTTCGATTATCGCGACGATAACAATACGCCCACCGTGGTCGATCACGAGGTGTATTTCTGGAATAAAAAGGACGAAAACGACGGTGATCGACGTTCTGCTCGCATTACGCGCGCGACGCTTAAAACCGAGGAATACTACAACGCTAATTACGAATGGTTCCGTATGCAGCACGTCTACATCCCGCAGGAATTCGTGGACGTCAAAGGCAATGCGGCATATGAAAACTGGTTCAAGGTCGATTCCGTGACTTTTGCCGCGGGAGGAAAGCAACTTAAATATCAGTTGCAGGATCTGGCGGATAAGGGCCTTTTGAAGCCGGGCGACAACGGAGAGTATGTGCTTGACGTCGAGGACGTCTTGCGTCTCGACCCCTCGGTTTTGGAAACCTATTCGATGACAAGCAAGACCAATACGCTGAACGACCTGCGCAATACGACCGAAGATGCGGAATATACAAAAGCATACGTGGACAACCTGACGCTTGATTTCAAAGCGGCGCATCCGTCCTATGACGATGACGATACGACGCTTGATGGCGGTCAATACTTGGCCGCCGACAAAAAGAACAAGGGATATGCTTTCCGATATGACGGCGTGTTCGTCGACCGCACTACGCCCGATTTCAGCACCGATGCTTCTTGGGATGAGACTTCCACACCGACGTTCGGTAAAAATGCGAACGGCTACGGCAAAGAGGAAGGCACCGGACAGTATCTGACTGCTTCCAATATCGAAACGATCGATCCGAACCACGATCGATATCGCGACGACAAAGACGTCGTGCGCTCTAATTACGTTTACGTTTCCAATCTGCGCGCACAGATGGACGTGACGTACGATCGCGGCAAGACGGTGGAGCTCAACGGCACCGAGCAAGAAGTTTTCGCATACGACTTGGGCGTTATGAACGATCCGATCGTTGCGGATGGCAAAGGCGATGTTTTTCCTGGCGAAAGCGTGCTTGAAGAAGGCGTTCTTGAGGACGTGGGCGATACGCCGGCGGATTCGGGTTCTGTTTCGGATGAGGCCGGCCATGCGAACGTTGCCGCAACCGCAGGAGCGCTCGATCAGACGATTACGCTGGATGGCGAGGCAGGCTCAGGTTCGTCCGATGGCGAAGGGTCGGTTTCCGGCAATGATGAAGTGACGGAAATGGCGGTCGACCCCGAATCGAACAGCATGTCGGATCCCTCGAGCATCGTGCCGTATGCGGGCAAAGGCAATGACATCGCCAACGGCACTCTGTTCGCGGGCGACTACGTGGAGTATACGCTCGGTATTGCGGCGGCCGAATCATACGGCGGCAAGCGTTTGCCGTTGCAGAAAGTCGATGCGCGTTTCGCCGTGCCCGATGTCCAGCGCATTGTGGGATGGGAAATCGTCGAAAACACGACGGGCAGTCCGGACGAGCAGATTACCGCGCGCTTGGTTGAAGAGGACGATGCCGACGGCGACGGTGTGCCGAATTCGTCCATTGAGTGCGACCCCGCGCGCAATTATTCGCGTATCGACGCGCAGACAGGCGAGCCGCTTGTCGATGGCGTGGAATCGTACGGATATAACCGCAACCTGGTGCTTTCGGTTGGTTCCGCCGGCGCTGAATTCCCGTATGGGGCGTCGCTTAAGATAAGGGTGATCACCCAAATGACCGATAAAGCGGCAGGCCATGATGGGGCGGCCTACGACGCTTCGGGCAATGCGGCATGGAATGGCGAATTCGATAATCCCGCTTATGCGGGCAAGGCCTATCAGGCGCGTTTCGTTGCCACGGCCGAGCCGCTGCACGGTTATGCGCAATACGATGTTGCCGGCAGCGGGTCCGATACCGTTTATGCAACGCGTGATGACGGCGGCGCGATCCGTGGCAACAGCGCTACGTCGGTTTCCTACAGCCGCGGCAATGGCGCGATTGTCGATCCGTCGAAAAAGCAGGGTCGTTTCGGTGCCCTTACGTACGCGTCGAACGTGTTTTACAAACATGAATACGACAGAGGTCAGGGTGTTGTGAAGATAGAAGGCGCTTTTACCGAGCCGTCTTTGACCGACCCCGACAATTACATGCAGGATAACGACGGAAGCCCGGCGCAGCTGACCGTATCGAATATCACCAACGAAACGAGTCATGCGGGCAACATCACGGTCACGACAAGCTTTATGAAAACCGTCGAAGACAAGACGACAGGTCAGGGTGTGGAATACCGTTCGTTCGAGCTGACCGAGGCGCCCAAGATCGCGGCGTCGTCGACAGAGGTGCTGCAAGAGGGCGGCGTCGATGTCGGCGTGCGTTATCCCGTCGATATGCCGGTGAATCGCGAGCGCTTGCCTATTTTGGTGGAATATTTCGACGAATCGTTGCCCGACGGCGGGGCATGGGTGAGCGAGGCCGACCTTGCGGCTCGCTACGGCGCGGTTTCCGAGGGTGCGGAGGGCCAGACCGAGGTCGAACCTGATGTCGTGCCAGATGATTCCGATGTCTCCGATGCCGGTGCAGGTGTCGCAGCCGTCAAAGCCGATGCAAGTGCTTCGGGGGATGACGATGCGTCGGGTGCCGCTTCCGAAGACGGAATGGTCGAGGATTCTAAAGAGGACCTCGGCGTTTCCGATTCCGATGTTTCGGGCATCGAGCCTGCGGCCGATGAGCAAATCAATATTTTCAAAAACGTCACGCAGGTGCGCTGGACGTATTTCGACGTGCCTGCCACTTCGGATGGCGTGAAGCCTTATGCGTTTGAGAACGTGGCGCTTATCGGCGTGGGCCGATTTTCCGATGTCCGCCCCTCGACGGGCGAGGTCGAGCAGGACGACTGCTTTGGCGGCGTGAAGGTCGATTGGGGCTTTATCCACTACCATCATGAGAAAAATATCATCGATTTCATAACCGCGCCAAATGTGCTCGAGACCCCTGATTTCGAAGCAGGCCTCGATGGCGGCATGCCGGTCGATCCCGATATGGGCTTCGATTTCGATATGGGCGTCGACGAGGGGATAATGGTCGCTTCCAGCGGCGGCACCGCTTCCAGTATGCGTGCAGGCAACGATGCAGCGTCAGGATTCGGCGAGGTTCTTGACGGCGACATGATGATCGACCCCGGCGAAGGCGTCGATCCCGGCATGGGCTTCGACCCCGATGCCGGCGTCGATGGTGGGATGATGGTCGATCCCGACGCGCAACCCGAAGAAGCGGTCGAGGACGCCAGGGTCGAACATGGCGTCACGCTGACCAAGGCGAGTGAATATGCCGAGGCGCCGCTGAACGTGTGGCGTCGCGTTCCCGTGATGCAGTTCCAGACGCAGACGTTCCAGACCGAGCAGCAGGCGCAAAATCCGTATGATCCCGATGCCTCTCAGAAGCTTGCCTACATTCCGGGCGAGACCTTCTATTA
>JAUNLI010000183.1 GCA_030532315.1 Slackia sp. | reverse complement strand
ACCGAGGTCGAGACGCCGGCCCTGTTCAAGTCCACGCCCGAGGGCGCGCGCGACTTCGTGGTGCCGAGCCGTTTGCAGCCGGGCAGCTTCTACGCCCTGCCGCAGTCCCCGCAGCTGCTCAAGCAGCTGCTCATGGTGGGTGGCGTCGAGCGCTACTACCAGGTTGCCAAGTGCTTCCGCGACGAGGACCTGCGCGCCGACCGCCAGCCCGAGTTCACGCAGGTGGACATCGAGATGAGCTTCGTCGAGCAGGACGACGTCATGTCCCAGATCGAGGACGTGCTGTCGAGCGCGTTTGCGCAGGTGGGCGTCGAGATGCCCACGCCGCTGCGCCGCATCTCCTACTGGGACGCCATGGACACCTACGGTTCCGACAAGCCCGACACTCGCTTCGGCATGGAGCTCGTCGACCTGACCGACGTCTTCACCGAGTCCGCGTTTAAGGTGTTCGCAAGCGCCGCGACCACCGATGGCCACGTGGTCAAGGCTATCAACGCCAAGGGTGCCGGCGCCTGGCCCCGCGCTCAGATCGACAAGCTCGCCAAGGTCGCCGCGACCTTCGGCGCCAAGGGTCTCGCCTGGATCGCCTTCCGCGAGGACGGCTCCGTGAACAGCCCCATCGTGAAGTTCTTCACCGACGGGGAGATGGCCGAGCTGCGTCGTCGCTGCGACGTCGAGCCCGGCGACCTCGTGATGTTCGCCGCCGGCCCGCGCTTGGAGGCGAACGGCATCCTGGGCGGCATGCGCTCCCACATGGCCGACGCGCTCGACGTGCCCCGCGAGGGCCACGACTTCCTGTGGGTTGTGAACTTCCCGCTGTTCCATTGGGATGAGGAGGGCCAGCGCTACGAGGCCGAGCACCAGCCTTTCACCCTGCCCCATGTTGACGAGCTGCACCTGCTCGACGAGGATCCGCTCAAGATGGGCTCCTGCACCTACGACTTCGTCATGGACGGCTTTGAGGCCGGTGGCGGCGGCATGCGTATCCACGACGCCGAGCTGCAGCTCAAGATGCTCGAGTTCATGGGCTTTACCGAGGAGCGCGCCCGCGCCCAGTTCGGCTTCCTCATGGAGGCCCTCGAGTTCGGCGCCCCGCCCATGGGCGGTTTCGCGCTCGGCCTCGACCGCGTGTGCATGCTGCTCGCTGGCACCGACTCCATTCGCGACGTCATGGCGTTCCCCAAGACGAGCAGCGGCAGCGACCTCATGTCCGCCGCACCGTCCGAGGTGAGCATGGCTCAGCTCAAGGAAGTCGGCTTACGTTTGGAGTAAACGGCTTCGCGAGGCACCCCAACATGTGAAAACGTGGCGCCGTCCGCTTTGGCGGGCGGCGTTTTCGTATGCTGACCGGCTGTTTACCTGGCCCTGATACCTGCGCGGTATGTTCAAACTGCTGAATTGGCCCGCGCCGGTGGCGACTCCCCGCGCGGCCGTTCGTGCTTGTGTGGGCAGGCGAAAGGAGGCCTCGATGTTGCTGAATACGTCCATCGTCGCGCTGGAGAACGCCGTGACGCCCGAAGGCCTCATGTTCTATCTTGCGGTTCTGTGCGTGCTCATGGCCGTTGTGATTGGCGCCGGCATTATTTTTCGCCGCAACGCTTTTCGGTGATTGCCGCACGCGCATCCTCGTTGCCGTATACTGAATGACGTATTGGGGAGCTGGGAAATGGCCCGGCTGAGAGGAGCGAACCTTCGCTCGACCCGTAACCTGATCCGGGTAATGCCGGCGTAGGGATCGAGTAGCCTTGCTTTGATCGACGCGGACGCTTTGAAACGGGCGGACGTCATGATGTGAGAGCGGGCCCCTACGGAAGACGAGGGGCCCGCTTTTTCGTGGCCTCGGAAAGGATGCTCATGGAAGCAAGCGTGGCAATTCAGGTCCTGCCTCAGCGCGTTGGCGGTAACGACGAGGTCTGCCGCATCGTCGACGAGGCGATCGCCTACATTCAGACCAAATTCCCCGACGCCTATGTCGGCCCGTTCGAGACCACCATTCAGGGCGAGTACGATCTGTGCATGGAGGTCGTGGCGGGCGTGAACCGCATCTGCGTCGAGGCCGGTGCGCCCGAGGTTGCAACCTACGTCAAGATTTTCTTCGCGCCGGAGGAGGGCGTCCTCACCACCGAGGAGAAGATTTCCAAGTACCACGAGAACGATGCGTAACGTTCCCGCTTCTTCGCGTGTCACGTCGCGACTCGTCGCCCCGCTGACGATTCTTGCGCTGCTGGCGATCTGGCAGTTGGTGTGTTCGGCCGGTCTCGTGCCCCCGTTCATGCTGCCGAGTCCGATTCGCGTGGTGCAGGCACTCGTGGGGGATTGGCCTCTGCTCATCGGGCACGCTGCGACCTCGCTTGCCGAGGCCGGGCTGGGCCTTGCCGCCGGTGTCGCCCTCGGATTCATCGCGGCGCTCGCCATGGACCGTTTCGACCTGCTTTACCGCGCGTTCTATCCCATCGTCGTGCTTACGCAGACCATCCCGACCGTCGCCATCGCGCCGCTTTTGGTGCTGTGGTTCGGTTACGGCATGTTGCCCAAGGTGGTGCTCATCGTGGTGGCGACGTTCTTTCCCATCACGGTGGGGATGCTCGAGGGTTTGCGCTCCGTCGACCCCGACGAGATCGACCTCATGCGCGCCATGGGTGCCACGCGCCTGCAGATTCTGCGTCACGTGAAGTTGCCTGCCGCGATGCCGCAGTTCTTTTCCGGGCTCAAGATCTCTGCCGCTTACGCGATTGTGGGCTCTGTGATCGCGGAATGGCTCGGCGGGTTTTCGGGTCTTGGCGTGTACATGACGCGCGTGCGCAAGGCGTATTCGTTCGACAAGATGTTCGCGG
>JAUNLI010000182.1 GCA_030532315.1 Slackia sp. | reverse complement strand
ATTTGGATGTTCTCGAGGACGGTCTTGTCCTCGTCGAGCGGCGGCTCCTGCTGCAAAATGCCCACGCTGTAACCAGGGCTCAAACGCGCCTCGCCGTTGGAAACCTCTTCGATGCCCGCCATCAACTTGAGCAGCGTCGATTTGCCCATGCCGTTCGGACCCACCACGCCGATCTTGGCGCCAGGGTAAAACGACAGCGACACGTCGTCGAGAATGACCTTGTCACCGTGCGCTTTGCGCGCCTTATACATGGTGTAGATGAATTCCGCCATGCAGCCTTCCCTTCTTCGAATCGAAATCAAGAAACACGCTTCGTTTTCGTACAACTGCACGAAAACGAAGCGCTTTGAACAGAAAAAGAACGCGGAACAAACCGCATTCAGCGTATTCTATCAGGCAATGCCGCTTTTTTCGCAGCATTTCCGCACCAGCATGCGGCAACGGCCGACAAGACATGACGAAAAGCCCGGCAGCCGCTCCTATCGGTTCTCGATGCTGCCGATGTTTTTCAGCTCGATTTGGATCAGGCCGTTCGGCGCATTGATGAACTCGATGAATTCCGAGCTGTTGCTGTATTCGGAAGGAAAGGTGATCTCAATGCCGGTGTCGGTTCGGATCTTGTGATTTTTCGCCACACGCTGCGCCACCTTTTTCTCGACGGCAATACGCTCGGGAATCCGTTCTTCTGCCACGGCCTCTTCGAAGCGCTTCTGCAAGGGCTCGTCGTCGAAAACATCGGCGGCCATGTCCCACGGTGCAAGGTATTCGTCTTCATCGGCGGCTTCGTTCACACATGCCTTCGCCTTCGAAAGCGCCACGGCCGTATTGGCGCCGTATTCTTCGGCAACCTCCTCGACGATACGCGTCACCGCCTCGATGACCTCTTTGCCCGACGCCTCTACAGAACACTGCAAAAGGCCCTCGGGGATAAGCAGGCGCTCCTCGCCCGATATCGAACGAGGCTTATCGCAGAACAACACGGCCTGCGTTTGAAGGTCTACAACCGCATAGGACGACACCTTCTGGGAAGGATTCGGCAGAATGGCGTAATGGCGCGCAATCGTATTGCACACCGCCCCGTTTTGCGCACGCCCCACTTCATGCATATATGCCTGCTTGCTTTCCAAGAGCAACAGCGCGAAATAGCGCCGCGCGCGTCCGTCGAAAGCCTCGTCGATTCGGTCTTCAGCATCGACGCCCTCCGTCACCTCGGGGTCTTCCTCGAAATCGACCACGAGAAGATCGGTCGAAACGGGCTTGTCCGCATGCTCGAGCTCTTTGCACAAAAACTCGGCGACCTGAATCGACAGATCGACGAACTCCACCGATCCGTCGCGATAAGCACGCAGTTTGTCGGCGAACAGGCTTTCGTCGGAAAACGAACCGTGCTTATTGTCGATGTTAGAAAGCGCCCTGCGGGCATGCGTGGAAACATAGTTTTTCGTCTGACGATTCGACAGGTCGAGCTCTTCTTCGGAAAATACGTTGACGCACGAATTGAAATCGAAAACGTGCAAAACAGCATGATTGATGCGGGTGGCCATGTGCATTCATTCCTCTCATGCAACCTGATTTGTGAGCGCATAAACGATAAGGATACCAAATTATCCGACAAAGCCCGCAGCAACGAAGATGACATAGGACGCCAAAAAAAAGACGGCAGGCATGCACGATGCGGCACGAAAGACGAAGAAAGCCCGCACGAGGCGGGCTTTCTGAAGCATCATGCACGAGGCGGGAAACTAGTGGGATTCGTGTCCCAGATCATCCTCGCCCGAGATGTTGTGCTTCTCCGGGTCGTAAGTCAAACCGCCATGCTCGGTTCCGAAGAACATGAGCTTGGAAGGAGCCAGGCCCTCGATGTTTGCCAAGTAGGCATGCAGCATCGTGAAGCAGATGAAGACGAACATCATGAAGTAGTGGACGATGCGAACGCTCATAGCGCCGCCCATCATGTTGATGGCCGCCTCGAACACCGGCAGGTTGGCCGTGGGAGGCCACAACAGCAGACCGGTGAAGAACATGAACGCCAGCAGCAGCGGAATGGCCAGATAGGAAAGCTTCTGGGGCACACCGAGCTTCGCGGAAAGCGGATGGTCCTTCTTCAGGAACAGGTAGTACTTGATCCATGCGCCCAGCTGATGCTTGTTGTCGGCCTGGGGCAGCCAGGTCTTGTAGTCGGGCACCAGTTCGCGCGTGCCGCCTGCAGGAGCAGACTTCACGGTGAAAGCCAGCACGATACGCAGCAGGCAATTGATGAAGATCACGAAGCCGAAGAAGATATGGACGCCGCGAGCGATGCCCATGAACTCAGGCCAGAACGGGAAGTGGATGCAGAAGCCCGTCACGATCAGCAAGATCATCGCGATCAAGTTAACCCAGTGGGTCACACGAAACGCGGCAGGATGCGCCTCACGGTAATGTGCGAGATGGGCCATGTTACTTCACCCCCCAAGGGCTGGTCACGGTTTCGAACTTCTTACCCGTCTTCGGCTCGACGATATGCACAGCACATGCGGTGCAGGGGTCGAAGCTGTGAACGGTACGCAACGCGTTGATGGGCTTTTCGATATCGGCCACAGGCACGCCGATCAAAGCCTGCTCCATGGGGCCGTAGTTGCCATCGGGATCGTGCGGCGCAAGATTCCAGGTGGACGGGATGATGATCTGGTAGTCTTCGATCTTGCCGTCCTTGACCTTTTCGGAATGGTAGAGAGCACCGCGCGGAGCCTCCCAGAAGCCGGTGCCTTCGCCGGTAATCTGGGCAGGAGCCTCGAAATAGGTGCTGTCGCCGCCCTTGACGGCCTCGCAAAGCTCTTCGACCCATTCCTTCATCAACGTAG
>JAUNLI010000181.1 GCA_030532315.1 Slackia sp. | reverse complement strand
CCGATCGCAACGATGAACGTCAGGGCAAGCATCTTCATTTCGGGATGGCCGTTGATGAAGTTGGAGATGGGGTCGATAAACACCATCATCATGATGACGGCGATCATAACCGCAATGATCATGATGATCAGATGGTCTGCCATGCCGACGGCGGTAATCACCGAGTCGATCGAGAACACGATGTCCATCACCATAATCGTGCCAATGGCCTGGGGCAGCGTGATCATGTGCAACGCTTTGTGCTCGTGAGAATGCTCGGCTTTGACCTCGGTAAGACGCAGCATGTCGATCACTTCGGTAATGCCCTTATAAATCAGATAGGCGCCGCCGAGGAGCAAAACGAGGTCGCGCATCGAGAATCCATGGTTGTATGCGCCGAGATTGAGCGTGAACAGCGTTGCGGTCATATGCACCAGATACGATGCGAAGCACAAGAAGATGATGCGCATGATCAAAGCGCCCGCCAGACCGAGCTTACGGCCGATATGCTGCTTTTCAGCAGGCAGGCGGTTCGTGGTGATGGAGATGAACACCAGATTGTCGATGCCGAGCACGATTTCGAGGAAGATCAGCGTGACAAGGCTGATCCATGCTTCGGGCGTCGTGAAAATGGAAAGGTCCATTCTGCTCCTTTCAAACAGTCCGGAGCAAAACCCGCGCACGACGGAAACTCCGGCACAACCAATACCATACGGGCGTGCGGCCCGCGAGCTGTACCATGAGTCTCGTTATTCAAGGCACGCCAGGCGCGAAACCGGGTCTGTTGACGTGCCGCATCAACCAAGATGCCAACTACTCCCCCATAGGCTGCGCTTTCGCTCGCGCAGAATGCGGCGAAGAGCACGCGTGATATAATGACAGGGTTTGCCGGTATTGAGGACGGAAACCTATGAAGTTTATGAAACCTTCGCATAAGCGCGATTCGGCGGAGCAGCCGTCCATTCGCTATCTCGATGGATCGGGGCTCGCCCGTCCGTTCGATCCCCCGAAATTCGTCATCGCCGCATGCATGATCGCAGCCGCTGCAGCGGCTGTCATTGGCGGCATGATGGCATCGAAGGCGATTGACCAGGTATTGCATGGCGAAGAACGCGCTGCCGCGACGATCGAGAGCAATCTTTCGCGCGACGTATCCTACGACATTCCCCTCTTGCAAGACTACATCGGCCTCGATGACGCAACGATTCTTTCCCGCTTCGAAGAACTGGGCTTTCTCACCTACAATCTGACGGGCGAAAACGATTCCGGAATCGATGTCATGAAACTGCCGAGCGACACCACGTTGATGGACGCCGGCATTGCCCTTGGCGGCGGCATCGGCAATATGGACGGCGTAGCCGCTTCGAAATATCTCGTGGGATCGTGGCGCCTTACGGTCGATCGCGTCGAGGGCGTTTCGATGCGCATACGCTATGCCGACATGCAGTCGATGGACGCCACCTCTGCGATCGACGCGGCAATGGCAAGTGAAGGCTGGATTGACAACCCCGCTGTCACCATTGAAAACGAGGGCCAAGATGAAGTGGGCAACACGTTTCGCGAAGGAACGCTTGCCACGGATGCGGCAACGTACACCTGGCGCGTTTCGGTATGCCCCCTTGCCGACGTCTACGATATTTCCGGCCTGCCGGGCAACGCCCATTACGTCGGCATCAGAATGCTTGCTTGATCGAACCCAATCGAAAGAACCCCGTCATGGGTTCTTTCGATTGGGGCCTAAACAGCGCAGCAATCGCACGCTTACCCTTAAATTCACACGCTTCGGGCGTCCTCTGCTTGTCATGCGTGTTTCTACAGCAGCTTGGTGTTTGTCGCATTTCTCGATGACTTACTGCGGCCTTCCGAACACCGTCATGTGAAAACGCTCTTTCATCCATTCGTCGGGGAAATGCTCGTCGAAAAACTCCTGCATTGCATTGGTCGCTTCGATGCCCACCATGCGCTCACTCTGCCGGCCCACGGCGCCAAGCGTAAACGCCGCATCAATCACCAAAAACACCGTAAGCACCACTCCGACGACCTTCATGGCGAAGGTTTCCACGTCGATCGTCGCGAATGCCTTTTTAAAAAACGGCAACGCCGTGCGAACCCACACCAAGCCAAGCATCCCCCACATAACGCCGAACACGAAGTTTGTTCTGCCGTTGATGCTACCGAACGTTCCCTCGTAATTCCAAGCCACCGCGCCGAATAGCACTTCCATACCCCAGCTGGTCACATATTCCAATGCTGAACCGACAATCATCGCAACGGTGAAAATGACCACGTTGTGGTTGTGCCAAAATCTATTGAGCACGATGGTAAGAAATGCCGCGCCGAAACCATAGATAGGCGAAAACGGTCCCCATACCAAACCCGCACGGCTTTCGTAATCGCCGTACACGATGAAATGAAACACCACTTCGAGCGCAAGCCCGACGATTGCGCCGATGACGAACAGCCACAGAATGCGCCAATAGCTCAACGTAAAAAAGCCGGCTTGGGGCCGCGCCACCGCTCCGAATTCGTGGCGCGCCTCATCGACGAAACTATGCACATCCCGTTTGACCACGTCAGCGGCGATTAACTTGCCGCCCGCCCGTCGAGGACGCTTCTCATCGACGGTATACGTCAAATCGGTCGGCTTGGCGATTCGCTCTTTGGCCGTGTGGCGCATCTTTTGATCAGACATGCGTGCAATTCCTTCCGCAAACGTCCGTTCAGTATAACGGACATACGCATGCGAAATGCAAACGGCCCGGTGCCAAACGCGCCTTCGCGTGCCCAAAACGCAAAACCGCCCGCGCATCTTTGCGAACCGATGCGCGGGCGGGAATCGCGATGCAAAACAGACGCGATGACGAAGGCTATTTGACGCCGTACTGCTCGTAGTATGCGTCGATGGCCGCCTTGAGCTCGTCGTCGATGACGA
>JAUNLI010000180.1 GCA_030532315.1 Slackia sp. | reverse complement strand
ACGCGAATGACAGCGGCCCGCATTTCCATCAATTTACGGATTCATCGGAATTAGACGCGCTTTTCCGACGAATCGCACCCGTCGTCATGCGCGGACTTCCCCCGAAGCGAACTCGCATCAGCGTCTTTCCCGTCAACATGGGCTTTTGCATCCGGCGCGTCGCAAGAGCACGCGCCACACGACGATTCGTCCTTTTCAGGCGGACAATCAGACGCCCCGTGCTTCTTCCTCAAAAGCAAGTCAAGCACGAACGAGGAAAGCGACGATACGCCGTGCGAGGAACGCACAGGGGCCACAGCATCGGCCACGGCATCGGGAAGGCTGTCGTCGGAAGCGAGACGCGTCGGGGTACCCTTGAAAAACACGCCGTCTTCGGCAACGACCTGACGGCCCGTTTGCCGTTCGTAGTAAAACACGAACACCGACTTCGCCATAGCGGCGAACGGAATGGAAAGCAGCATGCCCACGACGCTGCCCACAAGACCCGCCATTGCACCGCCCACGGCGCTGCCGACGAACAGGGCCACGATGACGAGCGCCGGATGCACATCCACCGAATTCGCCATGATCTTCGGCGAAATAAACGTGTAGACGAACTGCTGCACGATGATTGTGAGAACGAGCGCCGCCAGCGCGACCCACGGACCCACGAACAAACCGACGACGGCAGCGGCTGCGCCGCCGATCCACGGACCCACCACGGGAATGATATTCATGACACCCGTTATCAGGCCGAGCGCTGCGGCATTCGGGATGCCGATGGCCCAAAAGCCCACACCGCACACCAAGCCGATGAGAAAACACTGCACCAGCGTCGCCTTGATGTATCCGCCCATCACGCGCGTGAAGGTGAGATGCAGCATTTCCGCTTCCTGCGCACGACTTTCAGGGATAAAGCGCTTCGCTTCGCGGCCGAGCGCGGGAAGCTCCATCAGAATCCAAAACGCCACAACCAGCGCGAAACCGATCACCATGAGCGAATTCGCAAGGCCCGTGCCGAACCCGAGAACGCCGTCGGCCGACAGACGCGCCGTAGCCGACGCCCATGAAGTCAGGGCCTCGGCCGCCGAATTCAGCCAATCGCGTACCGATTCGTCCTGCAAGACCGAGGCATATTGCTCATAGAGGTGATAGCCCCAGTCGATAACCGCCTGAGCATAGCCGGGAAGACCCGCGATCATGTTTGAGAACTGCTCCGAAATGCCCGAAGCAGGAGAAAACATCACGCCAAGAAGCACGCCGATCACCACGGCGCTGCCCGCATAGGCGATCGCCGCCCCCGCCGCACGCGGCACCCCGATTGCTTCGAGCTTGGCGACCGGCGTGCGCAGGCAAAGCACGATGATGACCGTCCAGGCAAGAATAGCAACCGGCACGGCAAGCACGTCGAGAACGAAGCCGAGGATATAAGCCACCACAGCAACGCCGACAAGCATCCAAACCTGATAGAAGCGGCGGCGCGCATCGTCGTTACGGCGCGCACGAATTTGCTGCTCGCGAGAATCGAGGTGCTCTTGCAAAAGACTAATCCTCCTTGGCGGCGTACGTGAAATAGTTCTGCGCATCGTCTTTTTGCGCAGGCTCGGGCTTCACGTCGGCAGATTCGGCCGCCGCATTTCCGGCTTCGACATCAACAGGCTCAGCCTCAGCCTCGGAGGACTCGTATACTTTTTCATCGGTTCGCTCGCGCCCGAAAACCGTGTCCTGGACCTGTCCATGCGATGCAGGGGCCTCGGCGACGAGAGCGGATCGCTGAGCGGAATCAGCCAAAGAAGCCGATTCGACAGAAGCCTTGCGCGCCGAGAAGGCATCACGCAGTTTTTCAGTGGCCGTGTTCACCAACTTCAAGGGCGTGTTGGCAACAGTGTCAACCGCGTTCGCTGCACTTGCCGTGGTTTCGGTTATCTTGTCGACGTTTTCAAGAATCCCGTCAAGACGCATGATTTCCAAATTCGCCGCATCGACGGCAAGCGAGACGCGCTCGACCAGAGGATCGACCTTGTCTGCCGCGGGCTTGATGCTCGCGGTGATTTCTTGCACGTCTTTCAGAATAGGCGTGATCTGCGCCTCCATGGCATCGACCGTCGAGCGGGTGCACCTCAAGAAAACCACCAGTTCGACCACAAGCCAGACCAAAGCAATGCCGACCGCCACGAAAACGAGCGGCAGCACGACATCGGAAATCATTGCTGCATCCATAACCTGTCTCCCTTGCTCATCGGGGATTATCGAACTTGCAGTGTATCACTGATTGCGTTGGGCTCTGTCGCGACGAACCGCTTCTACACGATAGTGTTCCCAACCGTTTTCACTGGGATGATAGAAGCAACCGCGCTCAAGGCCCTCGGGCAGGTAGCGCTGGTCGACCCAATGACCGGGATAATCATGCGGATAGCGATACTGGCCGTAGTTCTCGGAACCGGGACGATGGCGATCACGCAGATAGCTCGGCACGTCACGCCGCGGGCCGCGACGCACTTCCGACAACGCCGCATCGATGCCCGCTTCGGCCGCATTGCTCTTCGGCGCAAGCGCCATATATGTGACCGCCTGGGCAAGATTGATGCGACATTCAGGAAGCCCGATGACCTCCACCGCGCGAAACGCCGCCTCGGCGATAAGCAACGCCTGGGGATCGGCGTTGCCGATGTCTTCGCTTGCCAGAATGAAAATGCGCCGTGCGATGAATTTCGGGTCTTCCCCGCCGTCGATCATGCGCGCAAGCCAATACAGCGCAGCATCGGGATCGCTTCCGCGCATCGATTTGATGAATGCGCTGATCACGTCGTAATGCATATCTTTGTTCTTGTCGTAAGGCAACGATCGGTGGGGCGTGGCCAATTCGACCATCTCCGACGTGATGGCAAGACGGCCCTCGTCGAGCGCGCCGTCTTGAGGGGCTTTCCCCTTCTCC
>JAUNLI010000016.1:17098-22220 GCA_030532315.1 Slackia sp. | reverse complement strand
GGCGTCAAGCCCACCTACGGCATGGTGTCGCGCTATGGCGTGGTGGCTTTCGGCAGCTCGCTCGACCAGGTGGGCCCCTTCACGCGCAGCGTGGAAGACGCCGCCTATGCGATGGACGCCTTGTGCGGCTTCGACCCGCGCGACTGCACCTCACAGCATTTCACGCCGCATTTCGTGGACGCGCTTTCCCAGGGCGTCGAAGGCATGAAGGTGGGCGTGGTTCCCAGCTTTATGGACGCTCCCGGCCTGACCGCCGAAGTGAAGGAGAAGGTGCACGAGGCTGCGGCCAAGCTTGAGGCGGCGGGCGCCGAACTTGTGGAAGTCGAACTTCCGCACGCCGATGCTGCTATCAGCGCATATTACGTGCTCGGTCCTTGCGAGGCGTTTTCCAACCTGGCGCGTTTCGATTCCGTGCGTTACGGCTATTGCGAAGGCGGCCACAAAGACCTGGGCGGCCAGTACGAAGGCAGCCGTGCAGGCGGCTTCGGCATGGAGGCCAAGCGCCGCATCATGCTGGGCAGCTATCTGCTTTCTTCGGGCGTTTACGAGAAATACTATTACCCCGCGCAGCAGGTGCGTCGCCTGATCACGCAAGACTACGTTCAGGCGTATGAGAAATGCGACGTCATCCTCATTCCCACGAGTCCGCGTGCGGCGTTCCAGTTCGGCGAAATCGGCGATCCGGTGGAAATGCATCTGTCCGACATCTTCACGGTGTCGATCAACATCGCGGGCAACGGCGGCATGAGCGTGCCGTGCGGTCTGGGCAGCGAAAGCGGTCTGCCAATCGGTGTTCAGCTGGTCAGCCCCCAGTTCAAAGACGTCAATATGTTCCGTGCGGCCGCCGCGCTCGAGGCCGCCTACGGCGTGGCCCCCGTGGCGCCGGCATTCCAGGCAGGTGAATAGCGTATGAAGACTCTCGAAGAAGTACTGCAAGATTGGGAGGCCGTAATCGGTCTTGAAATCCACGCCGAACTGACCACGCTTCAGACCAAGATGTTCTGCGGCTGCAAGCTGGAGTTCGGTGCCGAGCCCAATACGCATACGTGTCCGGTGTGCCTGGGTCTGCCGGGCGCGTTGCCCGTGCCCAACAAGGCGGCCATCGAGTCGATCGTGCTGGCGGGCTTGGCCACCAATTGCGATATCGAGCGCCATTCCATGTTCTATCGCAAGAACTACATGTATCCCGACATGTCGAAGAACTTCCAGACCACGCAGGGTCCGATCGCGTTTTGCATGCGCGGTCATCTGGAACTCGATGTGGACGGTCCTGGTGCCAAAGAGCGCGTCGATCTTGACGGGCTCAATCCGGGCGAAAGCCGCGACAACGTGACGCGCACCGAAGACGGCTACACCACCCGCGTGGGCATCACGCGCATCCATATGGAAGAAGACGCCGGCAAGATGGTGCACATCGGCGGCGGCGAAGGCCGCATTGCGGGCGCCACGCACAGCCTGGTCGATTACAACCGCGCGGGCACGCCGCTGATCGAGCTGGTCACCGAGCCCGAGCTGCGCACGCCCGAAGAGGCGCGTCTGTTCATGCAGAAATTGCGTCAGATTTATCTGGCCATCGGCATTTCTGACTGCTCGATGGAAGAGGGCAGTCTGCGTTGCGACGGCAATGTCAGCCTGCGTCGCCGCGGCGAGACGAAGTTCGGCACCAAGACCGAGCTGAAGAACATGAACAGCTTCAAGAACCTGCATGACGGCCTGGCTTATGAAATCTGCCGTCAGGCGCAGGTGCTCGAAGAGGGCGGCACGATCTATCAGGAAACACGCCATTGGGATCCGTCCTCCAAACGTACGATCGTCATGCGCGTGAAAGAGACGGCGGACGATTACCGTCTGTGCCCCGAGCCCGACATGGCTCCGTTCGATCTGTCCGACGAGTTTGTCGACAACGTGCGCAAGCGCCTGCCCGAGCTGCCCGACCAGAAGGCGAAGCGCTACGAGGCGGATTTCGGCCTTTCGGCCTATGATGCTCGCCATCTGGTGGAGCATCGCGTTACGTCCGCGTTTTTCGAGGCGGGCATGGAGGCGGCGGGCGATGCCAAACTTGCCAAGCCTCTTGCCAACCTGGTGATCAACGACATCACGGCGCGCATGAACGCAGACGAATCGTTCGATTTGGAAACTTCGGCGCTTACTCCTGCGCGCGCGATCGAGTTGGTGAAGCTCACGGCGAGCGATGCCATTTCGTCCAAGCAGGCCAAAGAGGTGTTTGCCGCCGTGATCGACGAGGACAAAGATCCTGCCGCGATCGTGGAAGAGCGCGGCATGAAGCAGGTCAGCGACACGGGCGCGATCGAAGCCGTGGTCGATGCGGTGATCGCCGCCAATCCGGATGAAGCGGCGCGCTATCGCGAGGGCGAAACCAAGCTGATCGGGTTCTTCGTGGGGCAGTGCATGAAGCAGATGCGCGGCCAGGGTAACCCGAAGATGATCAACCAGGTTCTGGCGAAAAAGCTCGGATAACCAGGGGGGATTCTGCCGGGGCAAGCTGCTTCAGCGTGTCGTCGAAAACGAACCACCCGAAGCGGCCGAACGGTTCGCGGACGGCACGGTCTGCGGCCCTTCACTTCAGGGCGCCGTGCTCAGTGAGAAAGCACATGCCAAACGGAAGGCATCGACGAAACGTCGGTGCCTTCTTCTTGTTTGCGGCCTTTTTCACAAAAATGCTAGCTGCATCTACCATTTTTGCGAGGTGTATCTAGCATTTTTGATAGCTATACCTATCATTTCCGTCCGATACGGCTTGCGTTGATTGGGTGGCTTGCTCGTCTAATTGGGAGAGTCGATTTCGTCGTACATCTGAGGTGCGATCGATTGGCGTTGATGAAGGATTCGCTCGATGACAATTGTGTTGCCATCCTCGTTGAAACTGTAGAAAATCCAGTAGTTTGCTGCCGCAAGTTTGCGATAAGGCCCGCATTCAAGACGCATGTCATCGACAATGCGTCCTGCTGCTGGAATTGTTTTCAGCGTTTCGATGGCATCGTCGATGGCTCGTATTGTGGATGAGGCTGCATGCGGAGCCCTGAGGTCGAGTGCTATATAGGATGCAATTGCCCGTTTATCGCGCATTGCAAGGGGACGGTATCGGATGCTAGGCATATTCGACACCCCAGCGGGCAAAAAGCTTCTTCATTTCGGCATCGGATTCTTCCTGGGAAAGCGTGCGTGGATCGAAGCGACGCTCTATTTCCGTTTCGCGAAGGGCGAGGTATATCCGGTCGCGTTGGCGCTGGGCTTCGTATGCGTCACTGTCCATCACGATAAGAGACGGCCGACCGTTTTTCGTGAAAATAAGGGGTTCTCCTGTTTCTCTGGCCTGGTCGCATACGTCATTGAGATTCGTTCGCAGGTCTGTGACCGGGCGAATGACAGGTAGTGCTGCTTCCGCTGATGCGAGTGACATAGATTGCTCCTTATCATGAATTTATAGATGAATACAATACATAAAACAATACGAATTATAACTGATACACGACCCGTGCTCTATGCAAGCACGCGCACCATTAGCTCGCAGCTAATGTTTTCGGCGGATGCATTCTTTAGCATGGGCATCGTTCATCTGGGCGCTTTCGATGCGCCTCGTCTCGCTGAAAGGAATATGAATGATGCAGAATGCTTCGCCGCAACAAGGAAATGACAATCTCTATCAGCCGCCTGTCGCTCAGGGCCAGGGGACATACGTGCTTCCCAAGTCGGGCATGGCGGTGGCGGGCCTCGTGCTTGGCATCATTGCGCTGCTCACGTCGTTTCTGCCCATCATCAACAACTTCGCTGCCCTGCTTGCCGTTCTTGGCTTGATTTTCGGCATCGTCGGCTTGGTCGGCGTGCTGAAGGGCAAGAAGAGCGGTAAGGGCATGGCGATTGCCGCAGTGGTACTTAATGCCGTTGCGGTCGTAATCGTTTTGGCTACCCAGTCGATGTACGGAGCTGCGCTCGATGAGGCCTCGAAGGCACTTGACGAGGGTGTTGTTTCCACCGAGGAAGTGTCTGTTTCGTCCGATGGAGCCTCTGCGTCTGAAGATGGCGCTGTGGCGGACGCTTCTGCTGCTGCCGAGGAAAAATACACCATCGAGGGCGAAACGATGATCCAGGACGACTATTCGACGAAGATCACCGGAACGCTCACGAACAATACCGACAAAGAAATCGGTTATCTGCAGATCAGCTATACGCTCTACGACGCCGATGGTGCTCAAGTCGGTAGCGCTTTTGCTAACGTGAACAATCTTGAAGCGGGCGGCGTCTGGAAGTTCGAGGCCGTTTCGTTCGAATCCGGTGTGGCCGATTACAAGCTTGCGGATGTGACGGGCTTCTAAATTTCTAAGTCGACATTTTGAGAAATGCCTGCGCGGCGGTTCTCGTCGAATTGCGCATCGTCGCTCGCCTTTGCCTCCCCCGACTGTTTGCATGTGCGTAAAAGCAGCTCGGGGCGAGGGGCGTTCGCGATTCTTGATTCTGTGCATAAAAATTGCAGTGGGCGGTCTCGAACCCGCTTTTTTCGGGCCGCCAGAAAGGCCGGCGCGCTGAAAATCCGACAGGCGAAAACCGCGACCTGGGGTTTTGCCCTCGCTTCGAAAACAAGACGCACTGAAAAAGACCGCCTACTGCAGAAAATGTGCAAAAAATCGCTCGGACGCAACATCCGAGCGAAAGCGCCGCCGCACAAAAGATCGACGGGTATAATGATGCAAAATCCCAAAAGAAGGAGAAGAAAGCGCCGCGTGAAGGAACCTTTGACAGAAGAGTTGCTCGACGAACTATTGTCTTCGCCTGATCCCGTGAAGTTCGCCAAAAAGCATCGCATCGCGGCGAAAAGCCTTTCTTCATGCCTGAATGATTTGCTGGAAGAGAAGAACCTGGCCCGTATCGATGTAATACGTGCGGCGGGTCTTAACGAAACGTTCGGCTACCAGATCTTCAAAGGGCAGCGCAACCCCTCTCGCAACAAAGTGCTGCAGATCGCGTTCGCCATGCACCTTAATTTGCGGGAAACGAATCGTCTTTTGCGCGCCGCCGGCGCGAATGACCTGTATTGCAAGAACCGCCGCGATGCCATCGTGATCTTTTGCCTGGACAAAGGCTACACGCTGCATAAAACCGATGA
>JAUNLI010000016.1:0-16998 GCA_030532315.1 Slackia sp. | reverse complement strand
GGGCCGTTCGTGCGCAAATACATCAAGCGCGATTCAGGGCTTGGGTCGGTGTACAGCCGCATCTGCGAGGCGCAGCGGAATGGTCGGCGCTTCCGCTTCATTCCGCGCATCATCGATTGCTATACGCTCGGTGAAGATGACGTGGTGATCATGGAATACGTGCAGGGCGAAACTTTGCAGGACGCCGTGTATCGTTGCGATCCGTCCATGGTGTTTGCGGCAGACGTGTTTCCCCGCCTGTGCGATGCCGTGCTCGAATTGCACGAGGCCTTCGATGCGCCGATCGTGCATCGCGACCTCAAGCCCACCAATATCATGATTTCGCGCGACAGCCTGACCATCATCGATTTGGGCATCGCGCGCTTTTACCGCGACGGGGCAGGCGAGGACACATGCCATTTCGGAACGCGCGCCTATGCTCCCCCCGAGCAGTTCGGGTTCGGGCAGACCACGGTGCGAAGCGACGTGTACGCGCTGGGCATGTTGCTCTATTTCTGCCTGGTGGAAAAAACGCCCGACGCGCACGTGCGGGAAAAGGGGTTTTTCGACCCGCGCATTCCCGAGCCTGTGCGCTCGGTGCTCGCGCGGGCGACCGAGTTCGATCCCGCCCGTCGTTTCCCTGACGTGCGCTCGCTGCGCGATGCGTTCTGCGCCGCGGCGGCAGAGTGCGGGTTCGGCGATATCGTTGGAAGGTATGTCTCTAATGCGGCAGCGTTGTGCGCGAGCGGGGAATCAACCGAATTCGAGGCGGGCGGCGGCCAAGATGTCCGCATGATGCCTGGTGCGGATGCCGCTGGGCATCCGAATGCCCGTTTCATGCGCGTGCGATCGGCCGCACATCGCCTTGTCGAACGTATCCCTTTGCCGCTGTGCGTCGCGTGGAATGCTCTGGTGGTGGCTTGCGCGGGAATCCTGCTTATAGGATGCGTGTGGGCCACGCTGTTACCCAACGCGGCAGACGCTATCTACCCGCTGTGGTTTCGCGCCGTTGAATACCTGTTGTTCGCGGCTTCGAATGTCGTGGTTTTAGCATACGTGCTGTTTGACAAGCGCCGTGCCTATTCGCTGTTTGAGCGCTTGCCCCGCATTTCCCCGTTGCGCCAATGGGCTGTTTTTGCGGGGTATTTCGCCGCAAGCCTTGCGGCACTTCTGGTGTTTTTTGCCGTGACCCTGCCGTATTTCGGGGGATAGGACGCCCATGAAAAAGGCCGCTATTGCGGCCTTTTTCAGCAGGTGGTGTCTTTAGGCGAAAAACGCGTTGTAGAGCTGCTGCTCGGCGCTGTCCTGGAAGGTCCAGGTTCCGTCGACCAGCTGGTAATCGAACGTGCAGTCGGTGCTTTTAACCTGGGTCTCGTCCATGGCCTGCATCATGATTGAGCCGATCTTCTTGTTCATCTCGTCCATCGACATGTCAAGGATTTCGCCGCTGTCGGCAAATTCCTCGGAAAGCTCGGTAGCACGTGCGGTGGCATCGGTGAACGATTTGCAGGTGATGGCAACCGTGGCAACGGCGCTTTCGCCGCTTTCGTCGACGGTCACGTCTTTGACCTCGTAATCGAAGCCGGAAAGCATAGACTGCACGTATGCTACGCCGTCGATGCCGTAAGCCTCGAGGTCGTTGGTGGCCGAAACGTCCGCAGCAAGCTCGTCGATGGCCGTTTGGTCGAGGTTTTTCACGGGGTCGAACTGAGTGGCGATGTCAGCCGTGATTGCCTCTTTGGGGTCGGGCTCCGAAGAGCAGGCGGTAAGTGCCGCGCCACAGGCGAGCGCGAGCGCGACCACGACGGCCGCAAACAGATTTTTCTTCTTCATAATTCCCCTCCTCTGGGTTGAACGCAACCGCGTAAAGCGGTTTCACGAGCGCATTGTATCGTGGCGCATGCGGAAAACGAAGCAGAGAAGGAAAAAGCGGCGGGGCAGGGGCGTTGAGGCTTTGTACGGAAACACTGCGTGTCTGTGCAGTAGAATCGAAAGCGTTTGCGGTCCACGCAGGCACCCGGTTGTTTATCCGCGCGTTGAAAGGAGAGGGAGGAAATGGAGTCTTCGCGGCGCCTCAACCCCGAACATCTCGAGCAAGTGAAGCGTTTGGCCGATAACAGCGCGTTTCTTAACCTTTTGGGAGTCAAGCTTGTCGAACTCGATAAAGACTACTGTCGTACCGAAGTGACGGTGACGCCTGAACTGCTCAATGCGTTCGGCGGCATCCACGGAGGGGCTTATGCGGCCATGCTCGACAACGCTTCGTATTGGTGCCTGTATTGCGGCATGGACGAAGATGCGGGGTTCACGACAATCGATTTGAGCGTGTCCGACCTGCGGTCGGTCAACGAGGGGCTGGTAATCACCGAGGGGCGCGCCATCAAGTATGGTAGCACCATTTGCCTGAGCGAGGCGACCTCGAAAGACGAGCACGGCCGTATTCTGGCGCATGCAACGTCGAAGTTCCTCGTGTCTCCGAAGCTGCAGCCCATATCGGCCGCCGTGCGCGTGGCGGGCGCCGATCCGTTGCCGCCGAAGTTTCTCGACTAATTGTTTTGGTGAGTGCGATTTCGGCGGGGTCGTGAGGCTGCGGGCTGCGTTTCCAATAATCAGCCGAGCTGTGCAAGATTTCTTCGTTTTTCAATCTTTTCGGATGCGATGCGTTGCTGATTTGGCGACGTGTCTCGACAAAAGGCCAGGTCGGTTTTTTCGCGGAGAACCCGAATGACCGAAAGGGCGGCGTGTCGGCGCTTCGATTGATGGAGAACGAAAAATTCTGACAATTCGGGGGCGATTTTGCGAAATCGAAGGTAATGACGCGGTTCTCTCGGTGCATTTGCTGTCTGTTGTCGTGCGGATGCGTTTGCTCGGGTATGATACGCAGCGTCATTATCCGTTTTGAAAGGACGTGCTCAATGAGCAACGAAGGCAAGAAGGTCAAAGCCCACTATCGCGGCACCCTGGCCGATGGCACGCAGTTCGATTCCAGCTACGATCGCGGCGAGCCGCTCGAGTTCACCTGCTGTGCAGGCCAGATGATTCCCGGTTTCGATGCCGCTGTGAAGGATATGGCCGTCGGCGAGAAGAAGACGGTCACCATTCCCGCGAAAGATGCCTATGGCGAGTACAATCCGCAGGCTGTGCAGACCGTTCCGGTTTCCCAGATTCCCAACGCTGCTCAGCTTCCGGTGGGTCAGACCGTGTATTTCCAGGGTCCGATGGGTCCCTTCCCTGCGAAGGTCGTTTCCGTTGATGAGGAAAACGCCGTGTTCGATATGAACCACGAGCTTGCAGGCAAAGACCTCACGTTCGAAATCGAATTGGTGGAAGTGGCCGAATAGCACTTCGTCGAATCAGGCCCTGTCTGCGCGTGAACAGGCATGTGAACAGGGCTGGAAAAGCCGGCTTCGGAATTGCTCTGGAGTCGGCTTCTTTTTTTCTTTTTTCACGAAGCGGCGCGGTGCGAGAATGCGGGTTTTCGAGCGTGTTTTGGAGGGCGGCCCTCGATTGGCTCGGGCTTTGCTTGGGCGGACATGGAGGCGCGTCGGATGCGGCGCGATGCCGCGAATCGACGAGCGCCGTCGCATTCATTTCGCACGGCTTGCACCGCCTCGTGCATTTTATACGTGCACGAGGCATTCTTCGTGGTATTATCAGCCCGTTCGTTCATTCGAATCCCATTTCTCATTTTGTTCTTTCTTGCGACTTTCGCGTCGTATTTTTCTTGTGTCATATGCTCTTGCGCCGCGCGAGGGCCGTTCCTGTTTAAAGGAGGAGAAGTGAAGTTCTTTCTTGACACCGCCGATCTCGATGAAATCAAAGAGGCGGCCAGCTGGGGCGCCTTGGCGGGCGTGACCACCAACCCCACGCTGTATTCCCGCATTGGCGGCAAGCTGGACGATTTCCACAATCACATTGCGCGTATCTGCGAAATCGTCGACGGCCCGGTCAGCGCCGAGAGCGTTGCCATGACGCGCGACGAAATCATTCGCGACGGTCGCGAACTGGCGAAAATCGCTCCGAATGTCGTCGTGAAGATCCCCACCATGGTGGAAGGCCTTGCCGCATGCCGCGCTCTTTCCGACGAGGGCATTCGCGTGAACATGACTCTGTGCTTCACGGTTCCTCAGGCCATCTTGGCCGCTCGTGCCGGCGCCCGTTACATCTCGCCGTTCGTCGGTCGCTTCGACGACATTTCCGAGGACGGCCTTTCGCAGCTCGGTGACGTGGTGACCGCAATCGGCAACTACGATTACTCTGAGAATACCGTCAACGGCGAGCAGGTCGAAATCATCGCCGCTTCCATCCGCAGCGCCAACCACGTCACGCAGTCTGCGCTGATGGGCGCCGATATCGCCACCGTTCCGTTTGGCGTGCTGAAGAAGATGGTGCAGCATCCGCTGACCGATCGCGGCCTGGAGTCGTTCCTCAAAGACTGGGAAAAGGTTGCTAACGCATGATCTCCGATGAAATAACATCGTCGGACGCACCCGTTGTCGAGCAGGCTCCTTTGTTCGAGGAGCCTGCTGCGGCCGCGCCTGCGCCCGCGAAACGTCGCCCCGGTCGTCCGCGCAAAAAGCCTGTCGACGCTCCTTCGGACGCTCCTGTATCGTCCGAAGAGAAGGCTGCTTCCAGCGAAAAAGGGGCTGTCGATTCTTCTGCCGCTTCTGGCAGCGAAGATGCCGTCGCGCCGCGCCGTCGCACGCGCCGAGCCGTTTCGGATGAGGGCGATAAGTCTGATCCTGAAACCAAGCCCGTACGCAAGACGCGCAAAACCGCTGAACGCAAGACGGCCGCTTCTTCTCGCGCCAAAGCTTCGGCGAAAAAAACCGAGAATGCCCAGGCTTCCGCCGTCGAACTTCCGACCGAGGCGCCTGCGGCTGCTTTTGATGCTACGGACGCAAAAGCGCATGCTCCTGAGCCGGTAAACCCGCGCCGCCGCCGCGTATCGAAGACCGCCGCCGATGAGCAGGCTTCTTCTTCGGTGGATGCTGCTGCGGGCGTCTCCGCGAAACAGGAAGAAGTCGAGCTGCCGAATGCGGCCGGCGAAAAGCCTGTCGTGCGCAAGCGCCCGGGTCGTTCCACTATGCTGCGCGCCGTTATCGAGGCTTCCCATGCCGATGCGCCTCATTCGCCCGAGGGTGTCGAATCTTTCGCTGGTTCTTCCGATGATTCGTCTGCTCAGGAAAAGCCCGCTCGTCGCCGTCCGGGCCGACCGCCCAAAATCAAACCTGCCGAAGCCGTTGCCCGGCCTGACGAGGCTTCCGATGAAGCGCGTGAGCAGCGCGATATGCCCGATACTTCGTCTTCGCACGATATCGAGCTTTCCGAAGATGGCAAGGCTCGCGAGTCCGATTCGTTCGACCCTCGTCGTCGCAAGCGCGAGCGCGCCGATCGCAACGATTCCAAACAGCGCGATCGCCGTCAGAACCAGGGTCAAAACGACCGCGGGGAACGCGCCGATCGAAACGAACGAAACGACCGAGGCGATCGCAATGATCGCAATGACCGTACCGACCGCAATGACCGTCGTCAGGATCGCCAGAACCGTGCAGGCAAACAGGGGGAGGACCGTCGTCAGGACCGCCAGGGCCAGCAGGGTCAAAACCGCGACCGCAACGACCGCAACGACCATCGCCGCCAGCGCCGCAACCACGATCGCGAGCCGATCGTTCCTAAGACCACCATGGAAGAGCTTTCCAAGCTCAAGGTGGCCGAGTTGCGCGAAAAGGCGGCCGAGCTCGAGCTCGATGTGACCGGTTTGAAGAAGGCCGAGCTTGTCGAGAAGGTGTTCGAGGCATCGGTGCGCGCCGAAGGCTTCATCGAGGTCGAGGGCGTGCTCGACATCATGTCCGACGGTTACGGCTTCCTGCGCACGAAGGGGTATCTGCCGAGCGAAAACGACGTGTACGTGGGTCTTTCCACCATTCGTCGCAACGCTCTTCGCAAGGGTGACTATGTCAAAGGGCAGACGCGTCCCGCGCGACCGAACGAAAAATACGCCGCATTGCAGCAGGTGGGCTTCGTCAACGGCGACCCGATTGAAAACCAGCCTGCGCGCGTGAAATTCGGCGATTTGACGCCGGTGTTTCCCGATGAATGTCTGACCATGGAGCACGGGAAAAACACCATCACCGCACGCGTGATCGATCTGGTGTCTCCGATCGGCAAGGGACAGCGTGGCCTGATCGTCAGCCCGCCGAAGGCCGGCAAGACCACGGTGCTCAAAGACATCGCGGCCGCAATCACGGCGAACAACCCTGAAGTGCATCTGATGTGCCTGCTGGTGGACGAACGCCCCGAAGAGGTCACCGACATGCAGCGTTCAATCAAAGGCGAGGTGATCGCCTCGACCTTCGATATGCCCACCGAGAACCACATTGCGGTGTCGGAATTGGTGATCGAACGCGCGAAGCGCCTGGTCGAACGTGGCGAAGACGTTGTGGTGCTGCTTGACAGCCTGACGCGTCTTGCGCGCGCCTACAACCTGGCCCAGCCTGCAAGCGGCCGCATTTTGTCGGGCGGTGTCGATTCCACGGCCCTGTATCCGCCGAAGCGCTTCTTGGGCGCTGCACGCAACATCGAGGGCGGCGGCAGCCTCACCATTCTGGCTTCCGCGCTCATCGAGACGGGCTCGAAGATGGACGAGGTCATCTTCGAAGAGTTCAAGGGCACGGGCAATATGGAGCTTAAGCTCGACCGTTCGCTGGCCGATCGACGGGTGTTTCCCGCCATCGATCCGGTGGCTTCGGGCACGCGTCGCGAAGATTTGCTGCTCGACCCCCAGGAAGCCCCGCTCATCTGGGCGGTGCGCCGCATTTTGTCGAACACGAACAACACCGAGCGTGCGATGGACATGCTGATTAAATCGCTCAAGCAGACCAAGGACAACAAAGAATTCCTTCTGCGGACGGCGAAAAAGGCGCAGAACAACCGCGACTCCGAAAACATGGAGTTCTAAGTTCGAACAAGCGAAGCCGCGCATTGAATGATGCGTCCCTGCCGAAGGGACGCGTTGCGGCCCCTCGTTTCGCTTCCGCTTTGCAAGCCGCCTCGAGTTTTGAACCGCATCGAATTCGGTGCGGCTCATCTCTCGGGGCGGCTTTTTGCGCGCAATGGCATGCTGCTGCCGTTTTCCGGCGCGGGCTTTACCTTGCGGCGGCGCCAATGCCACCCGGTTTCCCTGAAGTGTGGCACGGTTTCTTGCAAACGTATGCATGCTGTTTTCTTCGGTTGTAAGATGAAAGACGTTCTTTTATACGAAGAAGGCCCGCCGGCCATCGACGATCGCTCGACGCAGGCTTTTTCGTGCGTTCGTGAGGAGGCGTTGCAATGCTTATCAAGGAAGGAAGAAGCTGGGTTTACGCGATATTCGCCGTGGTGGTTTTAGGGTCCGCCTTGGGAAACCTTTCTCAAACAGGGCTTAATGCCATGCTGGTCACCGTGTGCGGGGAATTCGGCATTTCCACGGGGCTCGGGCAGTCGCTGACTACGGCCTATATGTTCGTGCTCGGTGCGGTGGTGCCGCTTTCGGCTTACTTCATGGGGCGTTTCCGCCTGAAGGATCTTTCCGCCGGATCCGTGGCGCTGTTCGCCGTCGGTTCCATCGTGTGCGCATGTGCGGGCGGGTTTGTGACGTTGTTCGCGGGGCGCATCATGCAGGCTGCTGCTGCGGGCATGCTTTTGCCGGTGCTTCAGACGATTGCGATGACCCATTTCCCCGACGGCCGCAAGGCAACCGCCATGGGTATCGCAGGCGTTGCGATGGGGTTTGCGCCCAATATCGGCCCGACCATCGGCGGCGCCATGGTGGATTCGCTCGGCTGGCGGAGCTTCTTCGTGCTGTTGGCGATTCTTTCCGTCGCCGTTCTCGTGTTCTGCCTGGCGTTCATCGAGCGCCACGACGATGCGGCGCATCCTGCACCGCTCGATTTTCTTTCGTTCGTTCTTTCGACGGTCGCGTTCGGTGGCATTCTGGTGGGTTGTTCCGAAGCTTCGTCGGTTGCGTTCACCCATCCGTTGGTGTGGGTGCCGGTTTTGGTAGGCGTGGCGGCGCTCGTCTGGTTCGTTGTGCGGCAGCGTCGCATCGACGACCCGCTGATCGACATGGCGATTTTCTCGGATGCCACGTTTCGTGCGGGCTTTTTGGCGCAAAGCCTGTTGTTCGCGTCGTTCATGGGCATCACGCTTTTGGTGCCGCTTTATATCGAGAACCTTTGCGGCGGCACGCCGATGGAGGCGGGCATGGTGCTTTTGCCCGGCACGGTGGCGGCGCTTGTCGTCAATCCGCTTGCGGGCATTCTGACGGACAAAATCGGCGTTCGCCCCGTGGTCATGGTTTCGGGCGTGCTTTTGAGCCTGGGTGCCGTATCGATGGTGCTTTGCGACGAATCGACGCCGTTGTGGCTGGTGTGCGTCATGCAGGGAGTGCGTGCGTTGGGCGTATCGGGCCTGGTGGGGCCATTGAGTTCGTGGAGCTTGAAGGGGCTGGCGGGCAAACGCGTGGCCGACGGCAGCGCATTCGCCACAGCTGTGCGTCAGACGTGCGCGTCGGTGGGCACGGCGGTCATGGTGTTTTGTGTCGAAGGTGCCGCCTTGGCGGGGGCGGCTGCGTTTCATGCGGCATTCGCCGTGTCGGCCGTGTTTGCCCTGGCTGCGCTTGCGTGCATCGTGGTGCGCATTCGCTGATTCGGGCCGCTGCAGCAAATCGTCGAGGCATCGCCTTGCCTTTCTTCCCCTGCATTTCTTCCGGTATGATGCGCCGGCGATTCGAGCGGCCATGCTCGGTTCGTTTTGCGTTTCGGGAGTTCGGCAGAATCTGCCGATGACAAAGGGGAAATGACATGATTAAAGAATTCAAAGAGTTCATCATGCGCGGCAACGTGCTTGACCTTGCCGTCGGCGTCGTTATCGGCAGCGCGTTCACGGCCATCGTGACCGGCATGGTCGATGGCCTGATCACTCCGCTTATCGGCATGGTTGTGGGCCTTCTGTCGGGCGGCGGCGATCTTGACGGCATGCTGTCGGTGCTCGATGTGACGGTTGCGGGTTCCACGTTCAAATTCGGTTCCGTGATCAGTTCCGTTATCACGTTTTTGATTACCGGCTTCGTGCTGTTCATCATCGTGAAGGCGGCAAACACCGCCCGTTTGCGTGCCGAAGCGCTGGCTAAGAAGGCCGAAGAGCAAGAGCAGGAGGGGAAAGCGGCCGAACCCACCGAGCAGGATTACCTGCGTGAGATTCGCGACCTTCTGGCCGCCAGGCAGGAGGCGTAAATCGCAAAAGGTGGCTTTCGCTGATACGTGTCCTTGACGACGAAGCGCCCCGTTCGTGCGGGGCGCTTTTGTGTGTTCGAGCGAGCCTACGGCGCATTTTGCGTCGAAGGGTGTGTAAGCTGCGATTGTATTTCTAGATGCGCGCGAGACCATTCGTTCGTGCAGCTTCGGCGACGGCCTGCGCCACGGCGGGCACGACGCGCGCGTCGAAGGCATCGGGAATGATGTAGTCGGCTGCGCGATGCTCGTCATCGATTAGATTTGCGATGGCACTGGCGGCAGCCACCATCATGTCGTCGTCGATATCGCTTGCGCGCACGTCGAGTGCTCCGCGGAAAATGCCGGGGAAGGCGAGCACGTTGTTGATCTGGTTGGGGAAATCGGAGCGTCCCGTAGCGGCTACGGCGGCGCCTGCGGCGATTGCTTCGTCGGGCATGATTTCAGGCACGGGGTTGGCCATGGCGAACACGATCGGGTCGGCGGCCATGAGACGCACCATGTCCTGTGTCATGACGCGAGGTGCGGAAACGCCGATGAACGCATCGGCGCCGACGAGCGCGTCGGAAAGCGTGCCGGTGATGTGACGCGGATTGGTGAGCGCGGCAATTTCGGCATGGGCGGCGTTAAGCGATGGGTCGCCTTCGCACAGGATGCCGTTGATGTCGCACATGACGATGTCGCGCACGCCCAAGCGCAGCAGCAACTTCGCGATCGAGATTCCCGCGGCACCTGCCCCCGAAAACACTACGCGTACGTTTTCGAGCGTGCGCCCGGTAAGCTTGCAGGCGTTGATGAGCGCCGCGCTTGTTACTACTGCGGTGCCGTGCTGGTCGTCGTGAAAGACGGGGATGTCGCAGCATTCTTTCAGCCTTGCTTCGATTTCAAAGCAGCGCGGCGCGGCGATGTCTTCCAAGTTGATGCCGCCGAAGCTGCCGGCGAGAAGCGAGACCGTGTGTACGATTTCGTCGACATCCTGGGTGCGCACGCACAGAGGGAACGCGTCGACGTCGGCGAATTCTTTGAACAGGGCGCACTTGCCTTCCATGACGGGCATGCCGGCTTCGGGGCCGATGTTTCCCAGGCCGAGCACGGCGCTGCCGTCGGTGACGACGGCGACAAGATTGCCGCGGCGGGTATAGGTGTAGGAAAGGTCGGTGTCTTTGGCGATTGCAAGGCACGGTTCGGCAACTCCGGGCGTGTAGGCGACGGCCAGGTCATCGGCGTTTTCAATCGTGGCGCGGCTGATCACTTCGATTTTTCCGTGCCATTTTCCATGCGCTTCAAGCGCCAGTTGCTTCTTATCCATGGATGATGCCTTTCTTGCGTGAGGCGGTCGATAGATGCGACGGCTTGCTGGGTGCCGCGCGAGCGAGCCGCATGTCTCGTCTTTCGCGCCTGCCGTTTTCGTCCACACGCATCGTATGACGTCGGGTATGCGAAACGCCCGCGCGTCGGCGGGCGTTTCGGCGGGGTTCGGTCGGGTTAGAGGCTGTCGACGTAGGCGACGAGCTCGTCGATGGTGGAAAGCCCCTCGGGCTCGCCGAAGTCGATATCGCAGCGGTCTTCGAGCTCGCAGATCAGCTCGACCATGTCGAGGGAGTCCACGTTGAGCGATTCGAAGGTGGAATCACCCGCGACCTGGGCGGGGTCGATGTCGAGCTTCTCGTTAAGGATTTCTTTGATGGTATCGATGGTGGCCATGGCCGTCCTTTCGTCCGTTTGCCGACCGGTGTGCGTGAAAGCGTATGCGTGCACCGGGTGGGGCAGCGCGTGAATATCGATGATGCGGATATTCTAATTCATTTTCGACGATCTTTTCGCCGTCGTATGCCTTCGTCGCTGCGGTTTCGGGGCGTCGTTCGCAATGGATCATCCTTGTCGTTTGAATGCCGAGCTTCCTTGCCGAAGCCGAAGCAGACGATTTTGCAAGGATGCGCCCCTGCTGCATCTGCGTGTCTGCGATTCCGGAATCTTCACGAACGATCCTTCCATGGACGCATGCCGATGTGCTAAGATGCCAAGGCTGTCTTGTCTTGGTCGGAAACCAAGGCGCCTGAAAAGGAGAACCAACATGAAGAAGGGCATCCATCCCGAATACATGGATTGCACGGTCAAGTGCACCTGCGGTAACACCTTCGTTACCCGCTCCACCAAACCGGAGCTCAAGATCGATATCTGCAACGCATGCCATCCGTTCTTCACCGGCACCCAGAAGCTGATCGACACCGGCGGACGCGTCCAGCGCTTTGCCGACAAGTTCGGTTCCGCTTCCGCTGCCGTCGCCGAGCGCGAGGCCGCCAAGAAGGCCGCCAAGGCTGCCGCTGCCGCCGAGCTCGAGGCCAAGAAGAAGGCCGAGCGCGAGGCCAAGGCTGCCGAGAAGGCCGCTCGTGCCGCTGAGTTCGCCAAGAAGGCCGAAGCTGCCGCCGCCAAGGCTGCCGCTGAAGAGGCCGCCGCTCCTGCCGAAGAGGCTGTCGAAGCTGCCGAGGCTCCTGCGGAAGAGGCTGCTGCCGAATAACGGCATCTGCCCGTCATAAATGGCATCGAAAAAGACCCGTCTCATCGAGGCGGGTCTTTTCATGTATCGAGTTGGGAGCAGGGGCTGTAAGCGTGGATGGATTGAGACCCGTAGGGTAAAAGGCGCTCGGTCGGGTTCATGCGTCCGGTTCTCCTGCTAAAAACCGGACGCATGCGAAACCGGTTTAACCTTGCCGTCTGAAAAGGCTAGGCCTCGTCCTTCTTGAAGATGAGCGGGGTTTCCACATCAAGGCCCTTCTTCTTGTTGTATGCCTCGATGATCTGGCGCACGATGACGCAGACGATGAACACGATGCCGATGTAGCCCGTGTAGGGATAGACGATGCCCATGAGCTGTCCGTAGGAAAGCGGGCTGAGAACTACGAGCATGATGATGACGGAGAACGCTACGAGCACGATCTTGTTGCGCTTGGTGCCCTCGGGCGCGAAGCGGTTGACCGAGGTCCACATCATGGGGGCTGCGGTGGAATAGATGCCGCCCATGAGGATGACGGCGAAAACGACGCTGACCACGGGGCTGATCAGGTCGGACAAGAACAGCGTGGGAACTTCAAGCTGCGCGACGTCTTCGATGTGGCACAACAGGCCGGTGTTCATGAGAATGGCTGCGCCGATGAATGCGATGCCGCCGATGACGCCGCCCCATTTCGCTTCACGCGCCGAGCAGGCCGTGCCACCCGTTTGCGTGAAAAACGGCAGCGCTCCTGCGACGTTGTATGCCACGTAAAGGAGGCCGGCCAAAGCCCACAAGGGCGCGCCGTTGGTTGCGTTTGCCATGCCTTCGAACGTTGCAGCATGCTCGCCTATTTCCATAAGGCCGCCGGGGTTGGTTGCGATGGCAACTGCAGCGATGACCACGGAGAACACGATGATCAAAGGACCGACGACGCCGATGACGTCGACGATGCGTTTGAACCCGAAGAAGTTGGTGACCAGGACGATCGCGCACATTCCGGCCGATCCGACCCAGTTGGGCAGGCCGAAGTACTGAGCCAGCGTGGCACCTGCCCCCGAGGTCATGACGATGCATACCAGCAGCAAGAAGACGGGGATGAACCATGCCAGAAACGCGCCGAAGTATTTACCGCAGTAGTAACGGAATCCCTGGTCGGCCATGTGGTCGGGGCCGAGGTCGCGGTGGCGATGTCCGTAGTTCATCAGAACCTTACCCAGCCATGCGAACAGCACGAGTGCGATAAGTAAGCCTCCGATGGACCAGATGCCGTATGCGGTGAAGAACTGCATGATTTCCTGGCCGGATGCATAGCCCGATCCGATGAGGAACGCGACGAAGGCGCCGGCGAACTTGAGCACGTTCAGCGCGCTCACGCGTCCCTCGGACGATGCTTGGACGGGTCTGCCTTGGCCGCCGGAAAGACCGGTGGCGGCGGCGTTGGGTGTTGCTTCTGCCATGGGGCATCCTTTCTTACGTGCCGCTTTCGCGGCGTTTCGTCTTGCCGTTTTCGACAAGGGTGCTCAAAGACGGATCAGGTACGAAAAAAGGGGAGCGCCGACGCGCCCCCCCTGAACATCAATGCGTGAACAAGTAATCGGCGTGCCGAATCATGGATGCGCATTGTTAAATCGATATGCCCTATGCATGCAAGACAAGGTTGTCTGCCTTTCGAACGAGGGTTGCCAGCGTTTCGATGTCTTCGTGCAAGTTGAGGCGAATCGCATTGCGCCCCAACCCGTCGTAGCCACTACAGGTTACCACGCGCACTCCAGCGTGCGATAGTACTTTTTCCAAATTAACCTGTTCGTCATCAACATAGAGCATGCTGATGGATACTCCGGGCGATGTGTGGGCGACATGCAGATGCTTGCATTTCGAAAGGGCGGCCAGAAGCTTGGGCTTGTCCTGTTTGACGCGCGCGAGCGTTTTCTGCGCCCATTGCGCCTGCATGGCCTGGATGGCGAAGGCATCGGCGATGGAGTTCTTGGAAAACGGAATATTCACCTTATGGAAGGCGGCCATGACCTCGGGCTGCGCGATGCAGTAGCCCAGACGAACGCCCGCCGCGCCGAAGCCTTTCGAGAACGTGCGTACCACGGCGAGGTTGTCGAATTCGGGAACGAGGGCAAGTGCGCTCTGGTCATCGTCCATGTAGTCGCCGTAGGCTTCGTCCATGACGATGAACGATTTCGCGGCGCGTGCGGCCTCGACCACGCGACGCACCTGGTCGAGGGGAAACACCTGGCCGGTGGGGTTGTTGGGGTTGTCCACATAGACGAACGCGCCGGGGTTGCGATCGATTTCTTCGATCAGTGCATCGGCATCGAATGCATAATTGTCTTCGCGGCGCAGATAGACGCGCTTGAAATCAACCTCGTAGGTTGCCATATCGTCGGTGACCGCCGTAAACGTGGGCGCCATGCACACGACCGCCTTGCCGGGCTTGAGGCACATGCGGTTCAGCGCGATGCATGTGCCGATCGATCCGCACGAAAACGCGATCATGTCGTCGGCAATGGGAAGGATGTCGGCGAAGCGTTCACGCACGAGCTCGATAAGCTCGGCGTCGGAATGGGGATAGTGCGCGATGTCCTGCATCACGTTGGCGGGAATGGTGAACTCGGGCGATCCGTAGGGGTTCGACCCCATAGAGCAGTCGAGGATGAAGTCGCCCTCGCTGAGATGTTCCGAGTAATCGCCGCGCTCTTGCTGGAGTAAAACGTCGTGGATTCCGTACATGATTCGCCTCCGATGTCGGATGATGTGCTGGGATGACTTTATCGCACGATAGCGCGATAAAGCACGCTTGTAAACCGCGCCGGATTTCGTAGACGTTTCGTTCTAAGCGTTTGCGGCGGAATCGCGCTCGCTTTTTTTCAGGCGTAGCGTCCGCATTGCAAAGCGGGGAAGCGATGCGGACGGCAAGATGCTTGCGTTGAACGCTGAAGCCATGGAAGCGTTGTTTGGTGGGCCTTCTGCATCTTGCAGAAAACCTTGCTCTCAAACTTCAAAAAGCGTTTTCAGACGCGGCTTGCTGCGGCATGCGGCGTTGCGCAGCCGGTGATAGCCAGGGTGGAAACGGGCGAATCCGATCCGCGCCCGAGTACGCTTCTGAAGATTCTCGCACCGCTCGGCAAAACGCTCGAAGTGGTCGATCTAGACGATGCTCTCCTATCGGGCGGCCTTGGGTGCGGCTAGCTTAGTGGCGATCTTGCGGTAGATGCGATCGCGCATCCACGGTTCGCTCGAGCGTTCGATTGCTTCGGCCATCGGCATCCAGGCCACGGCGCTGTTTTCTCCCGGCGCATGACGCAGCGGCGCCTTCGGATCGGCGATGGCAAGGTAGGTCACGTTAAGGTGGAGATGCGAACTGATATATGCCCCGCGCTTCTCGTGTCCGTCAACGGTGAGCACCTCAAGCGAGAGAATATCGCTTTGACCACATGAAGCAAGGCGTGCGCCCGTAACGCCTGTTTCCTCTTCGAGCTCGCGCAGGGCCACGGAGGCAAGGTCGCGTTCGCCGTCGGCGTGGCCTCCGACCCATGACCAAGAATCGTAGATGTCGTGGTATACGAAAAGCGTCTGCTCAAAGGCTTCGTCGACGGTCCAGATTGAGCAGGTCATATGTGCCTGCGCGCTGCGATCGAAGCAGTGTGGGTCGCACTCGAGGGCGTGCAGGATGACTTCTTTATCTGCCGCCTCCTGCTCGTTGAAGGGTTTGTATGCGGCTATGTCTTCATAAAGGCCCATATGGCGAGGACTTCTTTCAACGGACGTTCGCCCCGGACGTCGTATGTGCTACGAGGTGCGGTGCCTTATCGATCTTTCTTGGAGATGAGCAGAAGAATGCCTGCAACCAAGGAGAGGAAGATGAGTGTGCAGACGCCGAAGGCGACGGTGTTCGGTTTCGTTCCTTTGTAGATGCCCCACGACCTGACGCACATAGGAATCATCCATGCGAGGGGAATGATTGCCCAGCACATTGCGATAAGCGAGATGAGGTTCAAGATGAAGGCGATAAGGCGCAGGGTCTTGTCGGTTTCGCTCATTGGGTAGACGGCCGTTCCGAAAGGTTGCGCATATGCGTATGCCTGCTGCTGATAACATTGCGGGTTTTGCTGGTAGGGGCTGTGTTGGCCGAAGTTTTGGGCTTGATATTGCTGAGGCTGCGCAGGCTGCGGCACCTGCCAGGTTTGGCCTGGCTGCTCGGGAGGCATGACGGGTTGCGTCGGTGCTTGTTGGGGTTGTGCGGGCTGCGGTATTTGCTGCGGTTCCTGAGGTTGTTGCATGAAAGGCCTCCTGAGGCGGTGAAATTGCAATTCGTTTTGCGGTCGTTTCATCATACATGCTTTTGCACCGACGGTCTGCGAAACCGGGAGGCGCGCTGCGATCGGGGCTTGTGTGCGAAAGCCGTCGTTGCGCTTTATCGCGTGCGAGCAGTTGCGTTATAATTCGAATCCGTATCGTAATCTCGATACGAAATGCGTCGACGAAGACAGCGGTGCGCAGGCGAAGCCGAAAGAGAAGGGCCCCTAGGCTGGAAGGGCCTGGCGAAGCGCTCACCGATTCCCTTCCGAGCAGCGGGATTGAACGCGGGGTGTATGCGGTTGTTGCATGCGCGGATGTTCAGTAGGTCTTGCCGGGTGCTCCCGTCACAGAGCGAACGAGTGGGCGGTGGCTCGTATGCGGTTCCCCCTGAATGCGATTTCGCTTTTGCGTATCGGTGGGCAAATGGAATTCTGCAACGCGCGGCCGTCAACCAAGGTGGTACCGCGAGAGCCTTCTTTCGTCCTTGGATGTCGAACTATTCGGTTCGGCCGGGATGAAAGAAGTCTCTTTTTTTGTTTGGGGCGAGCGCCGTGCGTTCGCACGAAGGAAAGGCGAAGGAGATATGGCGATAATCGACGAACTTATCGATTTGAAATCCGCCACGCTGAACAGCATTGCCCAGGCCGCCGACACATCGGAGCTTGAGGCCGTTCGCGTGGGCGTGCTGGGCAAGAAAGGCACGCTGACGGGCTATCTGCGCGGCATGGGGCAGCTTGCCCCTGAGGAGCGTGCGACGGTCGGCAAGACGGCGAACGAAGTGCGCAATGCGGTCGAGGCCGCGCTCGAGGCGCGCAAAGCGGAACTTTCTCGCGCCGAGCTTTTGGCGAAGATGGATGCCGAGGCCGTAGACATCACGCTTCCCGGGCGCGTGCAGCAGATGGGCACGCGCCATCTGATCAGCGGCATCATCGATGAAATCTCCGA
>JAUNLI010000015.1 GCA_030532315.1 Slackia sp. | reverse complement strand
TCCCTATTCGACGGAGTGAATAAAGCGCCCAGACACACTTTTTGTCCTATAGCCCTAATCGAATGCGTCTTTAGTGATTAGTTGTCGAAGACGCCATCGGTCCATGCTGCGATATTTTCGACGCGGATAATGGAAGATACCTCACGGATGCCCTCGAGCGCTTCGAGAGACGCCTCGGCTTTACGGATGTCTTTCTCAAGCGCTTCGTGTGTGACGTAGATGAGCGTGCAGGTTTCGCCGTCTTCGCTTTCAGTCTGGCTGATATGGGAAATCGAAATACCGCATTCGGCAAAGGCGTTCGTGCATGCCGCAAGCGTGCCGAGCCGGTCTTCGACGGTGAGACGTACGTAATAGCGCGTCTTGAGCTCTTCGATCGGGCGAATGGGAAGGTTGCGGCCAAAGGGTTCCTGCTCGGGCAGAGGTGCTCCGCCCTTGGCGATGGGGTCGGCAAGGGCCATGATGTCGCCTACGACGGCGCTTGCGGTGGGGAAGGAGCCCGCTCCTGCACCGTAGAACATGGTTTCGCCTACGGCGTCGCCGACGACGAAAACGGCGTTCATCGCCCCATCGACGCTGGCGAGCTGATGGCTGTTCGGAATCATCGTGGGATGAACACGCACGTCGATTCCTTCGGAAGTCTTGCGGGCGATGGCGAGCAGTTTGATGGTGTAGCCGAATTCGCGGGCCATTTCGATATCGGTGGCGGATACGTTGCGAATGCCCTGCATGAAGACGTCGTCGGTGGTGACGCGCGTCTGGAAGCCGATAGAGGAGAGGATTGCGATTTTCGATGCAGCATCGAAGCCGTCTACGTCTGCCGTGGGGTCGGCTTCGGCGTATCCTGCCGCCTGGGCGGCGGAAAGAACCTCTTCGAAGGAGAGCCCCTCATACTGCATGCGAGACAGGATGTAGTTCGTCGTGCCGTTCATGATGCCTGCGATGGTGAGGATTTCGTTGCCAACCAAATCGTGTTCGAGGGCATGGACAACGGGAATGCCACCGGCCGCGGCAGCCTCGCATCGAATCTGCACGCCGTGCTCGCTTGCGAGAGCAGCAAGGTGTTCGACATGGCGGCCGAGCAGCGCTTTGTTGGCCGAAACGACATGCTTGCCGTTTTTGAACGACTCTTCGAAGATTTCCGTTGCGGGGTGTTCGCCGCCAATGAGCTCGATGACGATATCGATGTCGGGATCGTTCACGATATCGTGCCAATCGGGGGTGAATACGCCTTCAGCAAGCCCGATGCGTGCAGCTTCCGCCTCATCGCGGCTGCAGGCGCGTTTGATGACCAGATCGACTCCGTAGTGTTCGAGATATTTGTCATGATGCTTCATGATGAGGCGAGCTACGCCGCCACCAACGGTTCCAAGGCCGATGAGGCCGAGATTCACGCTTTGCATTCGCTGTTCTCCTTCAATATGCGACGTGAACGCGGACTTTGTCCGCGCATATTGTTGGAGGCATTGTACTCGAAGCAGTGCGTCTGAAAGCCGTAAGGAGCTGTTAGCCGTGCAATCGGGCAGCCGTTCGCGTCAGCGGTGTTCGGATTGATTGACGTGGAAATAAAAAACGAGCCTAGAAGGCTCGTATGAATTCGGTGGTGCGGGTGAAAGGACTTGAACCTTCACGGGGTTGCCCCCATACGGACCTGAACCGTACGCGTCTGCCAATTCCGCCACACCCGCGTGGCTTTGCAGCCTGCTTTCTTTGTCGAAAGCGATTGGAAATGTTACACGACTTTTTAGATGCATGCAAGGGGCAATCAGAATATTTTTCTGATATTCGGAGGTTTCTGTTCGGGTGTTTCCGTTCGTGAAAAAACAAGAGCCATTTCGAGTGCGGCCATGGAAGCGGTGTATGATGGCGCGCAATGGAAATGCGGCGGGGTGGCGTCGGATGGAAGACTCGTCGCAGCGAAGCGGATCGGAATGATTCCGCAGAGAGGAGAACGACATGGGTCAGGCGAGCGAGACGAAGCTCTACAAGCGCGAGGGGGCCTACATTCCCCGCGTGGCGGCCGTGCATGATTTATGCGGCTATGGAAAATGCTCTCTCGGCGTTGCCATCCCCGTGCTTTCTGCCGCGGGTTGTGATGTGTGCCCGGTTCCGACCGGGCTGTTTTCGAGCCATACGGCCTTTCCCGGCTGGTATATGCATGATACGACAGAGGTTCTTCCCGACTATCTTGCTGCATGGAAAGGAATCGGCGTCGAGATAGATGCGGTGTACTCCGGTTTTCTGGGGGCTCCCGAGCAGGTCGATATCATTCGCGGAATCTATGAAAGCTATCCGAATGCGTTGCGTGTGGTCGATCCGGTGATGGCCGACCATGGCAAGGTGTACCCGACGTACACGCCTGAATTGTGCCAGGCCATGGCCGAGCTTGCCGCCGACGCCGACGTCCTGACTCCGAACTTGACTGAGGCTGCCATTATTTTGGGCGAACCGATCGGCGAGGCGTGGGGCGGGGTCGATATCGACGACGCCGAAGCGGCTCGCATCGTTGATGCTCTTTTGGCGAAGGGTGCGAAGAATGTGGTGTTGAAAGGCATTCAGCGCGGAGATGGCATTATTCGCAATTTCGTTGCCGGCCAGGAGTTCGACATGTTTGAAGCGAGTAACGAATTCGTGCCCTATATGCTGCACGGGACGGGCGATTTGTATTGCAGCGCGCTTCTCGCAGCCGTCATGGCGGGTCGCACGATGGCCGAGGCGGTTCGTTTTGCGGGCGATTTAACGCATGATGCCATGCTCGTGTCGGCCCAGCAGCCGAACTTCCGCGAACGCGGCGTCAGCTTCGAGCCGCTTTTGGGACGCGTTTCTGCGCTTTTGGCGTAAAGCTTCGCGCGGCGATTGAGCTTCAGGTCGAAGACGATGGCGTTTTCGACGGGCTCGATTGCTCCGGAATGGGACGGGCTCCGTATCGGTGCATCGAGCAAGACGACTTGGTTAAGGTCGTGCGGATGAGCGTCTCGGATGCGCTGCTTTGAAGTCTGGGCCATTGCAGGCATTCTTTGTATAAAAAAGTCGCGCCTTGTAGGAAGGCGCGACTTTTTGTCTTGAGGGTATGGTTAGTCTTCGTCGTCGAAGAAGGTGAAATCGTCGTCCTCGTCTTCGACAGGGCCGCGGTCTTTGAACGTGCGCCGCGTTTTCCATTCCATGATGAGGCAGGCGATGACGGAGATGACGAGTCCTGCGCCGACGAGCAATCCGATGCCGGCGAATGTTTCGAAGAAGAAATGGTAGAGCGATCCGAAGTCCATGGCGTCTCTTTCTCAGGGCGACGAGTCTTTCGCCGCATGCGGGATGGCGGCGAAGGGCCGCAGTTTCTATCGGCACGATTTTAGACGAAAAGCGAGCCTGCGCAAACAGCCTGTTGCAAAGAAGCTTGCTGCAAAGAGCGCTGCTTCGGCAGGTCTTGCCATCCGGCATGGGCGTGGAGAGGCGAATCGACTCGTGCGCGTTGTGCAGTTGCCGGGTTATACTAATCCGATATTCGCAAAGGCCGCGTCTTGCAAGAGCGAGACGAACCCCGGCGGCTGTTCGTCGGGCGGGCATATGCGACGCGTGGCGGCTTGTTCGCCCGCATTCTACTCGATCGGCTTGTAAGGAGCAAAGACATGCTGGACATCCGCTACGTTCGCGAGAACCAAGAGGCCGTCGCGCAGGCGATGGCGAATCGCAATTTCCCATGGGATGCTGCGAAGTTCTCAGAGCTGGACGAAAAGCGTCGTGCGGCCATCGCCGAAGAGGAGAACCTGCAGGCTCGCCGCAATAGGGCATCCAAGGAAATCGGCGCGTTGATGGGCAAGGGCGAAAAGGAAGCGGCCGAAGCGGCCAAAGAGGAAGTGCGCCTGATCAACGAGAAACTCGAGGCTGCAAGCGCCGAACGCGAAGCCATTGATGCTGAAATGAATGACATCCTGGTGGGTAGCCCGAATATTCCGTGCGAAGCCACGCCTGTCGGCAAGGACGAGACCGAAAACCCCGAGCGTCGTCGCTGGGGCACGCCGCGCGATTTCGCTGCCGAAGGTTTCGAGCCCAAGGCCCATTGGGATTTGGGAACCGATCTTGATATTCTCGACTTCGATCGAGGAAACAAGCTTTCCGGCAGCCGTTTTACCGTTTTGGGGGGCGCGGGTGCTCGTCTTGAGCGCGCGCTGATCAACTACTTCATCGATACGCACGTGAGCCGCGGCTTTAAAGAGTGGTGGCCTCCTGTGGTGGTGAAGCGTCAGACCATGTTCGGCACCGGCCAGCTGCCCAAGTTCGAAGACGACGCCTACCATGTGGGCGAGGACCAGTTCCTCATTCCTACGGCCGAGGTCACGCTGACCAACCTGCATGCCGACGAAGTGCTTGAGGCCGCCGAGCTGCCGAAGCGCTACACCGCGTTTACCCCGTGTTTCCGCGAAGAGGCCGGCTCCGCCGGGCGCGACACGCGCGGCATCATTCGCCAGCATCAGTTCGACAAGGTCGAGATGGTGAAGTTCGCTGCTCCCGAAGATTCCGACGCCGAGCTGGAGAGCATGACGGCCGAGGCCGAATATCTGCTCCAACAGCTCGAGCTTCCGTATCGCGTGATCAGCCTGTGCACGGGCGATCTGGGCTTTTCCGCGCGCCAGACCTACGACATCGAAGTCTGGCTTCCCAGCTATGACGACTATAAGGAAATTTCCAGCTGCTCGAACTGCGGCGATTTCCAGGCGCGTCGTGCAAATATCAAGTATCGCGACCCTGCGAACTTCAAGGGTTCTCGTTATGTGCATACGTTGAACGGTTCCGGCTTGCCTGCGGGACGTACGATGGCGGCCATCCTTGAGAACTATCAGCAGCCCGATGGCACGGTGAAGGTTCCTACGGTTCTGGTTCCCTATATGGGAGGCCTCGAGTACATCACGCCCGAAGCGTAAAGCGCGAGGCTTTTAGCTGCGCCGCTTCGGCTTGCGGCATATATCTTCGATGGGCGCTTCGAGCGTCCATCGTTTTGTCGGAGACATAACGTTTAAACGCAGAGAGTAAAAGGAGGTGCGGCGTGGACGAAAAGCAGCAAGAAGGCGGTTTGTTCCCCGCGCCTCCTCCTCCGCATGAGCAGGTTGCCGGACATTCGAAGGAGAGGGAGCCGGCTTTTTTCGCCTCGTCTTTCTCCGATTCCGATGAGGCCGGGCAAGGCATGCTCGACCGGCTCGAGGCTTGCGATTCCCAGGAGAAAGGCCGTACCTCTTCAGATGCGGTTCGTTCGGGCTTCTCGCAAGGCTTGGCGCCGAAGCGGCTTGCTGCGATTATTGCGGGGGTAGCCTGCTTCCTGGCGGTGGTCGCTGTTGTTTCCGCGGCGGCTATGGCATGGATGGGCGGCTCGTCTGCGGCTTCAGACGAGCGCGCGATCGACTCGCGCCCCGCGAATGCCGAACGAGGCACTTCGAATGCCGAGGAGCAGTCGTCCGAAGCGTCCCAGGTGCAAGAGGAGCTTTCCAGCCAGCTTGCGGCCCTTGCTGCCGATGAAGATGGCAAGCTTTCCGCATATGTCGAACGGTTCATGGCCGATTACGATGCGGGGGTCGATCCTGCGCTTTCTTACGGTTTTTCCGATTTGGGAATTTCTGCCGAGGAGCTGATGGAAAAGCTCTGTGACGGCCTTGCTTTCAATATCGAAAGCGTCGATGTGTACGGTAGCAAGGCATGGGTCGAGGTGACCGTTGTCTCGAAGGGGTTTTCCGAGCAAGGCGACGTTTTTGCGTCGAGAATGGCCGATTCGGCGGGCGGTTTCGACGATGCCGAGCAGTATAAGATTTTCATGAAGGATGCGTTGCTCGCGGCTTTCGATGAAGTGAAGGCGCGTTCGAACACGGCGCTTGTCGTCGTCGATCGCGACGAAGACGGCTGGAGTCTGTCTTTCGAAGACACGGCGTCTTTGCTTGGCGATGCATGGTATGGGTAATACGCGCAAGCGTGCTGAGGCGAAACGGGCGGAGTGTGTATGGCTTTATCGAGTAAGCGCCCTTCGGTCAGGGGTAAAAAACGTGCGCAAGCACGGCCTGCGCAAGAAGACAGGCTGCCCGCTGTCGGCGAAGGGCCTTCTTTTGGCTCGGGCGTAGTTCAGGCCGAAAGCGCTTCGTCGGCGCAAGAGCCGGCTGGTGAACCGTTCGATTCTTCGCATGTCGTCGAAGGCTTTCCACAGGCCGATTCTTCGCAGCTTGGCGACGACGACCATGATGCAAACGATTCCGCGAAAAGGCCTTCAGTGCGTCGAGGGGGTCGTTCTTCACGTCGCGTTGCTAAAAATCGGAATCAGGACGCTGCTGCGGTTACGGTCGAATCGTCCGCGCTCGACGACGGGCAGAAATCTCGATTCAAACAAGAGGCGTCGAATTCCACGGTTGGCGCAAAAGAAAGCGCTCCCCTTGCCGTTCGGGAGGCTTCTTTGTCCGATGGAGGCGAAGAGCCGGCCGATTTCTTCGATCTGGGAGACCTTGAGGGCGAATCGACCGCGAAAAAGCGCTCCGTAAAACATTCGCTAGCTTCCGCGAAGCCGAGCAAGTTACGTTCGAGACGAAAATCGAAGGCGGTGGAGGCGGCGCAAAGCGTCGAGGCGTCTTCTTCGGCTGGCGAAGAGGGGCGGCCCGGCGGCTCTTCCGACCGTGCGTCGCAACGTCCCGTGCGCAGCACTTCGCGCAAAGCAACCGAGCGTGAAAAGGCTATCGTGCGCGGCAGGAAACGCAAGATAGCGTGGGCGGCGGCGTTTTCAGCGTTTGCAATCGTTGCGGTGACGAGCGGTCTTTTGTTTTGGAACGCGTATTTGCGCTATGACGATGCGGCCGACTTACGCGGTGAATGGCAGGTTTCGGACGGGTCGATGACCGTGGTGATCGACGAATCGTTTATCAAGATGCCCGACGCGCTTGCTTACGAATACGAGCTGGACACCTGGGAAAAGACCATTGCGTTTTCGTTCGAAGATTTGAGCGGAAAGGGGTCGTATCGTTTCTCTCCTGATCGTTCGCAGGTTTCCATACAGGAAGGCGAAGGCCAGGACATCTCTGTCGTGGTGCTGGTCAAGGTCTCAGACGATGAATCCGCCGAGCCGCATAAGGGTCCGGCGCAGGTCGAAGAGGACGCCGGGAAGCAGGGCGCTTCCGAAAGCGATGCGTCTTTAGATGACGGCGGCCAAGCGATTGACGGGGCGGAGGATGTTGCAAAAGACGAATCGGGCGCAGCCGGCGAGGTGGCCGATGGGTCGGTATAGTGCGGCGTGCGCTGGGCGCGAGGACGTCTTGCCGCTGACCATCGAGCATATACGCGTGAAGCCCGACCGAATCGTCGTCGATATGAGCATCCGAAGCGAACGCGATGCTTACACGACGCCTGGTCTCATTGCTTCAGCATTGCGTAGGTTTCCCCATCTTTTGCGCCATGCCTGCGTCAATGAGAAGGGAAAGACGTTTTCGGCGGTGGCGAACAACACGTCGCTGCCGCATTTGTTCGAGCATATGGCAATCGAGGAGCAGGTGCGTCTCGACGGTCGCGACGAGGCATCGTATGTGGGAAAAACATCTTGGACCGACCGGCGCCGGCTGAAGGCGCAGGTGGAGCTGAGCTATGCGGACGATCTTATTGCGCTGCGCGCCCTCAAAAACGCACAGGAGTGGATTAACGAAGAGCTGTCATGAGACAACGAGGCTCATCGGTTCGGGGTTGATGTCGGTCTGTCGCAGATGCGGAAACGTAACGTCAACGAAAGCGGCACGGGTGGCGGAATCTTTTATAATGACCCACAACGAAAGGCTGCGCTTGGCGCTCGAAGAAGTGTTTTGGCGCAAGATAGGAGGCTGCAATGGCTCACAAATTCGGTGCATTCGTCATGGGCGGTTTGGTCGGCGCGGGCATCGCGCTTCTGTGCGCTCCCCGAAAAGGGGTTGAGACGAGGGCGCTGGTTGCCGACAAGGCTTCCGCTGCGTTCGGACAGGCCCAGGTTTTCGGCGGTCAGGCGGCAGAGCGCGGCCAGGAATTGTACAGCGAGGCGGTGGCTTCCGGTCAGCGTGCGTACGATTCTGCGGTGGCAACGGGTCAGACCGTTTATACCGACGTGACGGCAATGGGCAAGCAGGCATACGAAAGCGCCGCTCAGCATGTTCAGGATGCGGCTCAGCGCGTGCAGAATACCGCTGAAACCGTGAGGCCTGCGTTCTCTGACAAAAACGACGAACTGCGTGCGAAGATCGATGCGGCGCGCGAGCGCATTGCAGCCCAGGTAGCGAAAAACGCCGAGGCCGCCCATGCTGCAGTGGCGGAAAAGGTGCCGGTTGCGGCGCGCAAGGTCAATGAGGTGGTCGACGCCGCCCAGGAAAAGATGGCTGCAGCTGCTGCGGCGCTCGCGGGCGATGGCGTCAAGGAGGAGCCTGTCGTGCAGACGGCTCCTGTTGCCGAGGCAGCCGTTGCAGTGCAAGACGTCGAGGCGAAGCCTGTTGAGGAAGGCAAGGCCGAATAGAGGCGCATCAGGCGCGTAAGATGTGTTCGAGGGCCGGTTTAGCCGGCCCTCCTTGTGACAAGGGGAATGTTCATGGCGCGGAAAAAAATGGTTACCAGCAACGACATGCACAAGATGAGGGTTTTTGGCGGCAAACGTCGTACAAAGCGCATCGGCAAAGTGAAGTCGTGCGTGTTCCATCCGTCGGAAAAGCGCTGCGTGGGGTTCATGGTGAAGCGCCCCGACCTGCTGTGGATGTTCCATCGCAAAGACCTGTTCGTCGCCTTGGACGGATTCAGCCTGTCTGACGGCCGTATCGTGGTCAAAGACGAGGGCGAAACCACCGGTCCTGCGGCGTGTCGTCGTATGGGTATCGATTGGGATTCGTGCGTTATCTGGGAAGGCATGCCTCTTATGACGGCCGATGGCACGGCCGTCGGCTACGTGGGAAACATTTCGTTCTCGCTCGCTACCGGCGAGGTTGCAAGCGTGGAGGCGTCGAACGGGGTTACGGCGAAATATTTGCTGGGAACCCTCGAGGTGCCTGCTCATATCATTCGCGGTTTCAAGCGTGGCATGGGGGCGACGCTTGCCGTGAAGGAAGATACGCGCGAAGCGGGGCAGGCGGTCGAATTCAAGGGCGCAATCCTGGTGTCCGATGAAGTATGGGAGCTTTCTCCCGAAGGTGGATGGGCCGAGTCGGCGGGCGAATTCACGGCACGCGCAAAAGAGCGCATTCACGAGGCGGCCGAGAAGGCGAAGCCGAAGGTTCAGGAAGTCACGCAGGTTGCGGGCGAGGCCATCAACGAGGGCGCCTATGCCGTCGGCAAACAGGTGGCGGCAAGCAAAGGCATGTTTGCGTCGTTCAAAGAAGAGTATGACAAGGCGCGCCACGGTGATGAGGCGATCGAGCTTGCGGCGAACACTGACGGGGTGGAGGCCGAAAGCGAAAAGCTGCGCGCCGCGCAGTGTCGCGCATGTGCCGAGGATGATGTTCCAGGCGAAGACCGAGCGGGCGAAGGCGGCCTTTCAGGCATGTTCTCGTCGTTCAAGGAAGAATACGACAAGGCGCGCCATGGCGACGAATGCGAAGACAACGCGTCCGACGACGATGGCGAAGTGGACGGCGGAGAGGCGGACGAGGTGAATGCCGACGAGGGTGTTCGCGCGAAAAAGGAATCCGCCCCGGCGAAAAAGCAGGCGGCCTCCGCAAAGAAATCGTCGGTTTCGGGCATGTTCGCTGCCTTCAAGGAAGAATACGATAAGGCGCGTTACGACGACTAGAGGATGAAAACGACAAGGCAGTCAGTGAGGTTTTCCGTGAAAGATGCCGGTGCAACGGGAAAGATTCGTGCGCAGATCGAAAAGATCGAAGAGCGTAAAGAGGAGTTTTCCCAGCGTCGCGAAGAGCGTCGAGATGAGTTCGAGGAACGTTTCGAGGTTCCTGTTTCAAGCAAGCCGGCATTTTCCCGACTGACGAAAGCCGACCTTTTCAAACTTGGCGGCTTGGCGGCGTTTTTTGTGCTGATGGCCATCGCATGCGTGGCAATTGCGCCGATGATCGCCGAACTGACCGAGCCGGGCGGCCTTGAGCGTGTCGTCGAAGACGTGCGCAATGCGGGCGTCGGCGGCGTGTTCATGCTGCTGGGATTTCAGTTCCTCCAGATCGTGGTCGCGTTCATTCCTGGCGAGGTCGTTCAGCTTGCGGCAGGCATGATGTACGGCTCATGGGGCGGAGCCTTGATCGTCATTGCGGGCTGCATCATATCGAGCGCGTTCATTTTCGCCGTCGTGCATAAACTGGGCGCCCCGTTCGTGCGTGCCATGATTCCCGAGAAATGGATGGGAAAGCTCGAGAAATTCGAGCAAAGTGAAAAGCTCGACGTCATGGTGTTCGTGTTGTTCTTGATTCCCGGGCTGCCCAAAGATGTGTTCACATATCTGGTGCCGCTGACCAATATGCGCATGCGCAATTTCTTGTTTCTTTCGAATGTCGGTCGTATTCCCGGGGTTCTTATTTCGACGTTCGGCGCAAACGGGCTGATGGAGGGCGATTACGCCCAAAGCATCATCTTGTTTGTCGTGGCTGCCGTCATCGCTGTCGCGGCGTTGCTGCTGCACGAGAAAATTCTCCATGGCCTTTCGGGCATGAAGCGGCATGCGAAAAAGGATGCGTCTTCCGAATAGCTCCGTGTGGGCCTCTGTTCGTCGTGTGGGTTTCTCATGCTGCGAAACATCGTATCGGCCGCAGCGCTTCGATGCGCGATAATGCGATTTCGACAAGGTGGGAGAAGAGGTTGCTCATGCGTTTCGTTTCATGGAATGTGAACGGCCTTCGTGCCGTTGTGAAAAAGGGGTTCGCCGAGTCGGTTGCTGCTCTTGACGCCGATATCGTTGCTTTGCAGGAGACGAAGCTGCAGGCGGGCCAGATAGAACTCGACTTGCCGGGGTATTTTCAATTTTGGAGCTATGCCGAACGCAAGGGGTATTCAGGCACGGCGGTGTTTTGTCGCGAGCAGCCGCTGCGTGCATTGCATGGACTTGGCGTACCCGAGCTTGATAACGAGGGGCGTATCGTCGCGCTCGAATTCCCGACGTTTTGGTTTGTCGACGTGTATACGCCGAACGCGCAGAACGAACTTGCGCGCATCGACCATCGTATGGCATGGGACGATGCGTTTCGCGCATTTTGCAAGAATCTCGAAGCGGGGGTGATTCCCGCAGGCGTGCCCGTGCAGCTTCCTGCCGCAGGAGAGGGGCATGTGAACGTGTCCGATTTGCCGCATACATCAGAGCATGAGACGGCAGACCCCAAGCCTGTCGTGATGTGCGGCGATTTCAATGTCGCGCATAATGAAATCGACTTGAAAAATCCCGGTCCCAATAGGGGGAATGCGGGCTTTTCCGACGAAGAGCGCGAAAAGTTCACGATGCTTCTCGACGCCGGTTTCGCAGACACGTTTCGCATGCTCAACCCCGATCTTGCGGGGGCGTATTCGTGGTGGAGTTACCGATTCAACGCCCGAAAGAACAACGCAGGCTGGCGAATCGATTACTTCTTGGTAAGCGATGCTTTGCGTGATGCGGTGAACGGCGCTTCGATCCATGCGGACGTCATGGGAAGCGACCATTGTCCCGTATCGCTGGAACTTGACGTATAATCTGCGGATTGGCTGAATCTCGTTTCCAGAAAGGCCCGCCGTGCGGATGAACGTTGGCAACAAAGAATGGTGGCAGTCGCTTAAGGCGCCGCTTACCGCAGTGTGCGCCATGATCGTCGCCATCGTGCTGTTCATCATGTGGCTCGGCGTTGTCGTCGTTGCGACGAAGGCCTTGATAGGGTAATGCCATGTGGCAGAAGTTCTCTCTGTATGATTTTCGCGTAATAGCCCATTATCTGGGCGTTTTGGTGCTGTTTTTGGCGGTTGCCCAGTGCATTCCGCTGGCTGTGGCATGTCTGGTCGGCGAATGGTCGGCCGCTGCGCGCTATCTTTTCGGCGCAGGAATCGCATTGATTGCAGGCTCGCTTCTGCGCATGTGTTTGGTGAGTCCCGGCAAGCTTTCGCCGAAGCACGCTTTGGCGGTGACGGGGTTCGCATGGCTCGTGCTTGCTCTGCTTGGGTCCATCCCTATGGCGCTTTCGGGGCATTTCGGCTCATATCTCGACGCGGTGTTCGAATGCATGAGCGCATGGACGACCACGGGCGCCTCGCTTGCCCAGGATATCAACCATATGGCGATAGCCGACAATATGTGGCGGTTCACCATGCAGTGCATCGGAGGCCAGGGTGTTGTCGTGATCGCATTGTCGCTGGGTTTATTCGGTCGCGCGGTCGATTCGTCGCTGTATTCGTCCGAAGGCCGCAGCGAACACGTGATTCCCAACATCATGCAGACGGCGCGCTTCATCGTGCGTTTCTCGACGGCCTTTATCGTAATCGGAACCGTCGTGCTCGGCTTGTTGTGCCTGTTCATCGGCATGGAGCCACTGCGCGCGTTTTTCAATGGACTATGGCTTGCGGTTGCGTCGTTTAACACCGGCGGCATGACTTCCATGAGCACGGGCATCCTGTATTACCACAGCGGTCTTATCGAGCTTGTAGTCATGGTGCTTATCCTTCTGGGCTCGATCAACTTCACGCTTCACAGCGAAGTGTGGAAGGGAAGACTCGAGCATTTCTTCAAGGATATCGAGGTGCGCACGCTTGCCATCTGGCTTTCTGTGGTGGTCGCCGCGTTCGTCGCGGCACTGTGCACGGCCAACCTTTACGACGAGCTGCCGACGCTTTTGCGTCGCGGCGTGTTCACGGTGGTTGCTGCTTTTTCTTCGACGGGCTTTCAGACCATCAGCGTGAATCAGATGACGACGGTGGTTTCGAGCGGCGCATTGCTCATCATCGTGTTCTGTATGGCGGTGGGCGGCTCGGCCGGTTCAACTACGGGCGGTATCAAGGTGCTGCGTATCGGCATCCTGGCCAAAGAGCTCGTCGCCTATATCAAAGACCTGCTTGCGCCCGCTTCGGCGCGCCAGGTGGTGACCTATTATCACGTGGGTCGCCGTCCGCTCAATAGCGAACTCGTTCGTGCGAACTTGGCCGTGTTCATGCTCTACGGCATCATGTTCCTTGTCACGACGATCGCCACCGTGACATATGGCTATGACGCCGCGACTTCTTTGTTCGAATCGGTTTCCATGGTGTCGAACATCGGCATGTCGAGCGGCATCATCCAGCCGGGCATGCCCGACATGCTCAAGATTCTCTATATCTTCGATATGTGGGCGGGGCGTCTGGAATACGTTACGCTGATCGCCTTGATCGTGTCGATCATCGCGTCGTTTAGACCCAGAAGGAGGAATCGTCGTGCGCGCTAGAACGAAAAGGCCCCTCGCCGTCTTCCTGCTTTCTGCTGTTTTGTGCGCGGTGTTTATCGGAGGGGCCGCCTGGCCTGCGGAAGGGGACGGCTCTTCTCAGGATGGCGCTGTTGTGTCCGTGTCGGGCGATGAAGGCCTTCCCTTCGAAGGGGAGGCCGCCTCTTCGGGGGAGGCCGCTTCTCCGGGCGAGCAGGAAGAGGCTTCGGCGCAGGACGAGGTTCCTTCGGCCTTGGAAGCCGACGGCAACGAAATCAATGACGGGCAGGTTTCTGACACGTCGTTTCTCTACGATGCCGCAATCGCCGATCTGGCGGGTGCCGATTCGTATTACGACGGACAAATCGTCCAGGTGCGCGGCGAGGCGGTGGGCGAGGCCATTCGCATGACGGGAATTTCCGAGGGCTTCGTATGGGTGACGCTCGCCGACGTCGAATCGAATTCGTCGGTTTCGGTGGTCATGAGGAAATCCGACGCCGAAAGGATCGATACGTACGGCGCGTATGGGAAGACGGGTTCGCAGGTGCGTGTCCAGGGAACGTTTAATCTGGCGTGCAGCGAACACGAGGGCGAAAGCGATATCCATGCTACGTCGGTGACCATCGAAGAGAAGGGGTTTGCCCACCCTGACGGCTTCGATATCCATGCTTTTTTCCCAGGTCTTGCGGCGCTTGTGTTCGGCGCGTTTCTTATGGTGATGTTTTGGTACGTACGTGAAAGGTCTCGTTGATGCGAGGAATCGTGGTGAAGCTCGATCGCGGGTATCCGTTGGTCGAAACGAAGGACGGCATGCGTTATCGATGCGAGCATGCCACTGCGTTGGTGAAAGGTGCCGACGTGCGTGCCGCCTGCGGCGACCATGTCGAGATATCTGTTCCCGAGGGGCACGACAAAGGCATCATCGAGCAGATTCTTCCGCGGCGAAACGCATTCGTGCGCAAAGACCCGACCGAGCGCATGGAGCCGCAGGTGCTTGCCGCCAACTTCGATAAGGTGTTTGTGGCCGAGCCGTGCGCTCATCTTAACGTGCGCCGTCTCGAGCGCGAGTTGGTTCTTGCTCATGAAAGCCGCGCCGAGGTGATGGTGCTTTTGACCAAGGCCGACCAGGCGGAAAGCGTCGAGGCGCTTTTGCAGGTGAAAAACCTGGTCGAGCGTGTTGCACAGGGCACGCGCGTGCTTGTTATTTCGTCGGAAGATCCGGCAAGCGTCGAGGCGGTTCGTTCTTGTATCGCGCCTGGCGAGATGGCCATTCTTCTGGGGAAGAGCGGCGTGGGCAAATCGAGTCTGGTGAATTTGCTGGTAGGCGATGAGGTTCAGGCGACGGGCGCCGTGCGCGAGGGTGATGGGAAAGGCCGCCATACCACCGTGTCGCGTGAAATCGTGCGCATTCCCGGGGCGGGATGCGTGATCGACATGCCGGGTGTGCGCGGCCTTGCGCTATGGGATTCCGACGCGGGCATCGACGTGGCGTTTGCCGATGTGGAAGAGCTTGCCGGGCAATGCCGCTTTTCCGATTGCCGCCATGGCGCAGAGCCCGGATGCGCGGTGCGTGCCGCAGTGGAAGACGGCAGTTTGCCGCGCGAGCGTTTCGAAAGCTATATTCGTCTGCGCGACGAGGTGAGCACGGCGAAAAAGCGTGTCGAGGAAGCCCGTCGTATCAAATCGCGCACCGGCCATCCCCGTCGTTGGAAGGGCTGATGCTGAAGGGCTTTGGCGTTGCGCCTTCTTCCGACCGCTGCTTGCGACAAGAGTTAGCTTAGGGTAATATCTACCCTTCTTTTTGGCGAAGGGTTACGTTGGCCGCACATCGACGTGTATTGCGTCTTGTACGAGGGCATCGTCCTTGAAGGAAGGTTTTCCATGGAGGCATTCCATATTCTCGCGCATGCGTTGGAGCATGCGTTTTTCGATACGTTGAAGCTGATTCCTTTCCTGTTCGTGACTTACCTTGCCATGGAGGCGTTGGAGCATCGTGCGGGCAAGGCGAGCGAAGAAGCGGTTCGCAAGGCAGGGCATGCGGGTCCTGCCATCGGCGCGTTGCTTGGCGTGGTGCCCCAATGCGGGTTCTCTGCGGCCGCCTCGACGCTGTATGCCGCTCGCATGGTGACGCTGGGCACGCTGTTCGCCGTGTTTCTTTCGACAAGCGACGAGATGCTGCCCATCCTGATCGCCGAACAGGCGCCGGTTGCGCTGATTGTGAAGGTCCTGGCTATCAAGGTTGTCGTGGGCATGGTTGTCGGCTTTGCCATCGATGCCGCTCTTCATGTCATGCGACGCGATCGAGAGCGTCTTCGTATTCATGAGCTGTGCGAACGCGACAAGTGCCATTGCAACGGCGAATGCGTCGCGTGCGAGAACAATCCCGAGCTTGCTTATGACTATCGTCATGACGAAGAGCACGAGCACGACCATGCAGGCGTTTCGATCGCTAAAAGCGCTTTGAAGCACACCGCGCAGGTCACGCTGTTCATCTTCTTGATCACGTTGCTGCTCGAGGTGGTCATGGACTCGGTGGGCGAGGAAGCGATAGCAGCGTTTATGGCGGATAATCCTGCGTTGTCTGTCGTGGCGGCGTCGTTGGTGGGACTGATTCCCAACTGCGCCGCATCGGTGGCGATCACCGAGCTTTATCTCGACGGAACACTGGGTGCGGGTGCCATGATGGGCGGATTGCTGGTGAGCGCGGGCGTGGGTCTTCTGGTGCTTTTGCGCACGAACCGTCCGATGCGCGACAACATTGCCGTCATTGCGGGCATGCTTGTCATCGGTATTGCGGTCGGCGGCGTCATGACTGCGTTCGGCGTTGTTTTGTAACGCCCTTTGCTGCGGTGCTAGCCGCACTGATTAGGTGTTGGTTCGGGTTTGACGGAAAGCCTCCACGCGCGGTACAATCGCGAATCGTAAAGCCTCCTTCATCACCGGGTGAGGGAAGAAAGGCGTCTGAATTCTGCCGTAGGTACGGCGCTTCTGCTCGGGGCGCTACAAGGCGGGGTTCGGGCGCCTTTCGTTTTTTCATGCGCGATGCGCCGCCGGCGGGATGTCCGATTTCGAGCTGTTTGTCTTCGATGACGCGAAGTGCCGTATCGGCGCCTTATGGCGTGCGTCCGGTGCGTTTCGTGCCGTTTGCGTCGGGGGCTTGGAGGAAGAAACCGTTCGAAAGGAAGCTGCCATGGCCACACTCGATGCAGGCATGACGCGTGAAGCTGCGTTTGCGTTGCTTTGCGATCACAACAAAGACCCGTTCCATATCGAGCATGGTGAAACGGTCGAGCAGACCATGCGCTATTTCGCACGCGAATTCGATCCCGAAAACGAAGAGTTCTGGGGTATCGTGGGCCTTCTGCACGACCTTGACTGGGAAGAGCACGACGACGAGCCTGAGAAGCACACGCTTTACGCCACGCCTTTGATTGAGGAGGCCGGCGGCACCCCCGAGCTTATCCGCGCCATTCAAAGCCACACGTCTGATTTCAATCCCGAATTGCCGCGTCCCGAGCTTCAGATGGAAAAGATTTTGTTCGCTACCGAGGAGCTGACCGGCCTCATCGGCGCGGCGGTGATCATGCGCCCCTCGAAAAGCGTGATGGATTTCGAGGTGAAATCGCTCAAGAAGAAATTCAAAGACAAGCGCTTTGCGGCCGGCGTGAGCCGCGACGTCATTCGTTCGGGCGCAGAAATGCTTGGCTGGGAACTTGACGAGCTGTTCGACCGCACCATCAAAGCCATGCAGAGCTTCGCACCCGATCGCGATACCTTCGTTGCACCCGAGGCGTAAGAGGCTCCAGCTTGCTCTTTGATTGCTTGTCATATGCCTATAGGGAGTATATGACAAGCGGTTTTGCGCCAAAGTCCTTATACCGAAAGGGTGCATGAAGGCGACTTGCCGCAAGGCGTTCCGCAATGGTTCATGCGGGCAGCGAAAAGCCCTGCGTCCGATCCGTTTCAACGGTAGGATGCAGGGCCTTTCGTATGGTTTAGCTTTCGGATTTCGCGGGTTTGCTCGCCGCTGTCTGAGGTTTGGTTCTGGTCTCGCTGGCGGGCTCTCGGTGCGGTGCGTATTCGCCCGTGCTCTGGGCGGCTTTTTTGCCCGATGCCGCCGACCCTGCCGAAGCTGCGCCCGTGTTGATACTTTGCGCCATGCGCGCTTGGGCCTCTGCGCGCAGGCGGATGCGGTGTGCCGCCTTTTCATGATGGGGCATCTGGGGTTCAGGCGAAGAAACGATGCGTTTGTCTACTGCGTTGCGCACCGCCTTTTTCACAGGCCTTGCCGCAACGTGGGCGACCTTTTTCACAGGGACGATAACCTTGTCGCTGTAGTCTTGCGCAGGGCGGGTGCGCCAGCCGAAGAATTCGGAAGCATACCTGATCGCCATGACCAAAACAACGCAGGTGATTGCGGCGTAATCGCCCAGCACGTCGTTTTGCTTCATGAGGGCGAAGGCCGTCGAGCCGAACAGCGAAGCCGTGCCGTAAAGGGTTCCCGCCTGAAACGCCACGGGGCGCTGCGCCATGAGCACATCGCGGCTGATGCCGCCTCCGACTGCGGTTATCGTGCCCAAGATGATGGACGGGATGACGCCGAGACCTGCCGAAAGGCCCTTGCCCACTGAAACGACGGCCCACAGCCCTACCGACAGGTTATCGAGGAAGTCCATGATCCAGTCGAAAGCGTCGGCAAGCTTGTGGAAATAGAACACGAGCCCGCCCGCGATGGCGCATGAGAGCAGTAACACCGGGTGCTGGAAGGCGTAGATGCCGTAGTCTTGCAGAAGGATGTCACGAATGATGCCGCCGCCGAGTCCGGTGACGCAGGCGAGCACCGTGGTTCCGAAGATGTCGTATTGCGCGCGCACGCCGGCAATAGCGCCCGCCAAGGCGCCGGTGATCGTTCCGGCGAATTCGATCCAGAAGGGTATGGCAAGAACGCTTTCGAGCATGACGAGCGCGACTCCGTTTTCTTTCGGGGCTGATGGAGGGCAGAAAAGCAAGATTGCATAGTATACGCCCGCGCCGAAGACCGACGCGGGCTGAATTTCGAATATCGCTAGGCGTTTGCTTCGTCGCCTTCGTTGTCGGTTGCGCGCGCTGCCAGCTGAGCTGCGCCGTCTTCGATGACGGAGCTTGTTGTGGCCCCCGTCGTCGTATCGATACCTTCGACGGGCTCTCCGCTGAAATCGAGCCCTTCTGTGATGCGCCGCGCCGCCGCCAGGTCGAAATCGTCTTCGAAAAACGTCTCGATGTTGCGCGAGGCGAGGCTTTGTGCCGCATCGAAGATGTCCCAAAAGCCGTCGGTGCGCGATTCGTGCGTGAAGGGGTTTTCCCATCGCTGATGCACGCGGTTGTCGAAGTCGCTCGTCAGCGTTGCGTTATCGCGGTGCGCCATGGACTTATAGAACGAATAGTTACGGCGCAGCATGCGCGTTTCCACGGTGTTGGCGAGTGCATGCTTGGCATTGCGCGGCGAATAGAAGAATTTCTGCGTGGTGCGGAAATTCTTCACGGCCGTGGGAAACATATCGACGGGCACGAACTCATGGAGGGCCTTCATGCAGAAAAATGCGTACATTTTGCCGATGACGGCAAGCGTCTCATCGCTGGCGCGAAGCACTTCCTGATAGGGCTTATAGGAAGAAATGGTTCGGCCCAGTTTGGTATAGAGGACCATTTCGTCGAACTCGCGTTCTATTTCGGCATGCACTTCGTTGCCGTCGGCGCGGGTGAGCCCTTCGACGCCTGCGTCACACAGGGAGAACTGCTGCTGGTAGACCAGCGGATGCATGGAGCTGTCCAGCGTATAGTGGCACAGAAATCCTGCCGCATAGGCGCGGCCCGTCGCCACCTCGTTTTCCTCGAGCACGTCGAGGCTTTCTTTCAGGGCGTCCAGCAGTTTGGAGGGGTTGCGATGATGCATCGTGCTGCCCAGGGCGAAAAACGGCCGCATGCGCAATGTGAGCACCAGGTAGAACAAGGGATCGGGACCCTGGTTGCCAAGCAGGAACGCGTCGCGTTCGCTTTGCGACGTTCCAATGAGGTCGGCATGTGCGGCATAGACGTCCTTGCCGAAGAAATCATGGGTCATGATGGCTGGCATGGCTGCCTCCTTAGGCATTTCGACGGTGCGCCGCTTTCGTGATTTTGCGCCGATTTGACGGGGTGCGTGCGATGGGCGGCGTTTGTTTTGAGGCTCATGATATACAATTGCGGCGTCGTTTCTTTCGTTTCGCCCTAAAGTCTACGGACATTTTGCAAGGGCTGCGTTTCCGCTGTTCGCATATGCCTTGCGCCTGGTTCGGCGCGTGCTCGTGCGCGCGCGGGGGAAAGAATCGGACGGGTTCTTTTTCGCCGCCGCCGCGCATATCGCGTCTGCGGCAAAGGAGAGCCGAATTTATGTCGGGACGGCGCGGCGCTTCGCAATCGGGCGCTCGAAGTGCGTCATATAAGAAGGAAGAAGGCCCATGGCTATCGGCAAACTTACCAAGCAGGAGAAAAGCTGGATTATGTACGACGTGGGCAATTCGGCTTTCGTGTTGCTTTCCACGGCGCTCATCCCGGTTTATTTCAGCTCTATCGCAACGGGCAGCGTCGTGGTTGCCTGGGGCTATGCCGAAACGATCGCGTCGCTCGTGATCGCGCTGACTATGCCTGTTTTGGGCAGTTTGGCCGATTTGCGGCATATGAAGAAGAAGTTTCTCGTCGGCACGGTGGGAACGGGCGCTTTGGCTTGCTGCGCTTTGGGCTTTGCGACCGACGCGCTTCCTTTCCTGCTTATCTACGTCGTGGCTTCCATCATGCTGAATTCCTCGATGGTTTTCTATGACGCATTGCTTGTCGACGCGACGACCGACGAGCGTTATGACGAGGTTTCGAGCCAGGGCTATGCCTGGGGCTATATCGGCAGCTGCGTGCCGTTCATCGCCTGTCTTGCCGTGGTGCTTGGCGGCGGCGCGATCGGGATCGACATTGCGCTCGGCATGAAGATCGCCTTCTTTATCACGGCGGCATGGTGGGTGGTCTTCACCATTCCCGTGTTTAAAAACGTGCATCAGACGCATTTCAAGCAGCGTTCGGCCCATGTGGTGCGCGATGCGTTCGCAGGGTTGCTGGGAACGGTCAAGCGCATGTGGCGCACGAAGTCGCTGCGCTATTTCATGCTGGCGTATTTCTTCTATATCGACGGCGTGCACACCATCATCAAGCTTTCCACGAGCTATGGCACCGATTTGGGAATCGATTCGACGCAGCTGGTGTTGGCTCTGCTGGTCACGCAGTTCGTCGCGTTTCCGTCCGCGATTCTCTATGGCCGCCTGGGTGCGAAGGTGGGTACGAAGAAGATGCTGCTTGTGGGTGTTTTCGCCTATATGTGCATCACGCTGTTCGGGGCCTTCTTCCTCAAAAGCGCCGTTGAATTCTGGATTCTCGCGGTCATGGTCGGTCTGTTCCAAGGCGGCATCCAGGCGCTTTCGCGTTCCGAATTCGGCAAGCTCGTTCCCAAAGAACATGCCAACGAATACTTCGGCTTTTTCGACATCTTCGGCAAATACGCCGCGGTTATGGGAACGTTTTTGGTCAGCGTGATCACGCAGCTTACGGGCCAGTCGAATATCGGCGTGTTTTCGCTGGTCATCCTGTTCGTCGTGGGATTCGTGCTTTTGCGTAAGGTGCCCGAAAAGGCCTAATGGTTGGGCGGGCGAACTGCAGGCATCGAGGCGGTGGCGAAAACATGACACGTCCCTGACGTGCTCGTTACGAAACGGCAGCGAATGAAAAGACGCTGCCGTTTTCGTTATAGGATGGCAGCGAACCAAGACATTCAGAGCGTTTTCGATGGTATCGAGACGAAAAGGAGCCCATGATGGGGGAAATCGACAACAAGCCCGTTTCGCCCGCCGATGAAATAGCGGAATTGAAACGGCGGATGGAACAGATGCAGGAACGCCTTGCGCAGCTGAGCGCTGCAGCTGATGGCGCGCGCGGCGATGTCGATGCGGCTGCCGACGAGGAAAGCGAGCCGGCAGACGACGTTGCGGGCGGCGGGGTTGCAGACGACGTCTGCGATGGCCGAGAAGAGCAGCGCGTTGTTTCCGTCAGCGACGAATCCGGCGATGCCGCCACGTCCGACGTCTGCGAGACCGAGCCGGAAGGCGTGTGCGTCGAGGCGAATGCCTGCTGCGCTTCCGACGATTCGAATTGTGCAGACGAGCAGGATGCGGACGATTGCGGTAAACAGGACGCTGCCTTTTCCGAGGGCTCTCAGAGCCGTGCGGCGGTCGAGCCCGTGCCTGCGCCTGAGACTTCGGCGTTTCAGGCGCCTGCCCCCGCTCAACAGGGGCATTCTGCGCACAGCTTTGGCTCGAACGCTTCGCAGGGTTACGCCGCATATGTGCCGCCATCGGCGCCGACGAGCGGTGCTCAGGGGGCTTCGTATTCGGCTGCTTCTGCCTCTTCCACGCAGCATTCCGGTGCCGGCGCGCCCACTCCGCCTCCTGCCTATGATGCGACCGCCGCATATGCCGGCCAAAGCGGCGCTTCGGTTCCGCGCGCCGAATATGCCCAGCCTACCGGTCAGCAGGCGTATCAAAGCGGCACGACGCATGCGGGCGGTTACGCCTCGCCTTCCCAGGCTGCGTACAATCCGTACGCTCAGACGTATTACCAGCAGCCGGTGGTGCGTACGAAAGACCACGTGGCGGCCGGTTTGCTCGGCATCTTCTTGGGCACCTTCGGCATTCACAAGTTCTACTTGGGCTACAGCACGGCGGGTCTGATTATGCTCGGCGTGGCCATTCTGGGCGGCTTGCTTTCGCTTGGTCTGGCAACGATGGTCGTGTGGCTTATCGGTTTGATCGAGGGCATCATCTATCTGGTGAAAAGCCAGGGCGAATTCGAGCAGGCCTACGTGTTCGGCAAGCG
>JAUNLI010000179.1 GCA_030532315.1 Slackia sp. | reverse complement strand
TTTGCTGCTCGGGGCGGCATCGAGCCTTTCCGCTCAAAAAGAATACGTCATTTGGCATGCGGAAATTCTGCAACACAATGGCGAAAAAACCGTCTATCGATTGGCCAGTGAATCAGACGGCAAAGAGCTCATCGATTTTCTCGAAACATACATGCGCGAGGCATAAATCACACGTGCAAAGCCCCCGTAAAACGCGCCTGCCTAATGCACGGCTCATGTACAATGCGTCGAAAACGACCAAGGAGCGTGCATGACTCTGCCTAATTCGACAAACGCCATCAACGACAATCTTGCAAGCTGGAACGACCGCGCGCACGTACACGCTAACGGAGGCTACGGAGACCTCGACGCCCTGGCAAGCAATCCTTCGTATATCACAGGAGTCGCACAGCGCGACTTCGCCGTCCTTGCGCCCCATCTTCCCAACCAATCAATCAAGGGCCTGCGCATTCTGCATTTGCAATGCCATATCGGCACCGACACCATTTGCTGGCATCGTATGGGCGCCGCGGAAGTCTGGGGTCTCGATTTTTCCTCCATATCGCTCGAATACGCACGCAAGCTCGCAGAGAAGGCGAACGTCGCAGTGACATTCGTACAGGCGGACGTTCGAAAAGCCGCAGAAGCACTTGCAGACCAGTGCGGAACATTTGATGCGATTGCAACGAGCGCAGGCACAATCACATGGCTGCCTGAACTGACCGCTTGGGCGAAATCGATCGATAGCCTCCTGGCGCCAGGAGGCGTATTCGCAATCCGAGACGACCATCCGATGCTGTTCGCGCTCGACAACTCCGGCCTTTCCGTTGTCCAAGACTGCTTCGGCGGCACGGAGGTCGTTTACGAAGAGGATTCTTCGTACGTCACCGATCCCTCATGCGAAGGGAGCGGCGGAAAACTCACCCATACCGTCAATCACAACTGGGCGCACGATTTCCAGGAAATCATCGGCGCACTCTTGCAGGCAGGCCTCGTTCTCGAATCGCTGCACGAGCATGACGTGGCCGACTGGCGCTCTTTGCCTATGCTCGAATTCGACGAAGACGACGAAGGATGGCGCATGCCAGACGGTCTCCCCCGCATTCCGCTTACTTTTTCCATCATAGCCCGCAAGCCTCGTTAGGCGTCGCCGGCCAAGTACGCCGCCTCTTCGGCCTCTATACGCACACGGTCCTCGAGCAGACGCTGCAGCACGGCGTCGAAATCCTCGATCGTCACGCATTGGTTCAAATCGCCCCGAGCTCGGGCGGCGCCGGGAATTCCCTTCAGATACCACATGACGTGCTTGCGCATGTATACGAGGTTGGTCCCCATACGCTGGGAAAGAAGCTCGGCATGCCGATGCGCCATGGCCACGCGCTGCTCGGCGGAAGGCGGCGCAGGCTCCTCTTTGTCGCAAAGCGCTGCCTTCACCTGGGAGAACAACCACGGATTACCCTGCGCGGCGCGACCGATCATCACTGCGTCGCATCCCGTCTGCTGTACAAGAGCCACGGCGTCAGAGCCGCTTTTCACATCTCCGTTGCCGATCACGGGAATGCCCACCGCGCGTTTGACGCGGGCGATGACGTCCCAATCCGCCGTGCCGGTGTAGAATTGAGCGGCCGTGCGTCCGTGAACGGCGACGGCGGCCGCCCCGGCGTCTTCCACCATGCGGGCAAACTCAACCGCGCAGTCCTCGCCTGCGCAATACCCCTTGCGAAATTTCACCGTGACCGGATGCTCGACCGCCCCGGAAACCCGACGCACGATATCGCACGCCAAATCGGGGGTCTTCAGCAGCGCGCTACCGTCGCCTTTCTTCACGATCTTAGGCGCAGGACAGCCCATGTTGATGTCGATATATGCGAGCGCATCACCCATCTGCTCCTCTATCCATGCAGCCTCGCGAGCCATGGTATCCGACTCGTGGCCAAACAGCTGCACGGCCACGCGGCTTTCGTTGGAAGCGCGGTCAAGCAGATGGCGCGTCTTCTCGTTGGCGAACGAAAGCGCCTTCGAAGAGACCATCTCGGTATAAGTGAGGTCAACCCCGCATTCAACGCATAGCTGACGAAAGGCGATATCGTTCACCCCCGCCATGGGAGCAAGCAATACGGGAACCGCATCGGATGAAACCCGGTCCGAAAAAAGCCTACGGAGCCAGCTCATAAAGCCTCCCGTACAATTCGTTGCCCAAAAGCCATCCGCCGAACGTGGGCATGTAGCGACCGTCCTTGCGTTCGACCAGATTGTCGCGCACCATGCCGCGATACACCTCGAGCACTTCGGGAAGGAGCAGCGCCGCCTCGCGAACCTCTTCTTCGGAAACGCCGCGGCACATGCGCATCTTCATCATGAGGTCTTCTGCGGCCATCTGCCTGCGGTCCAGGTCGTCGACCACTTCGCCGTCTTGCACGCGCATGCGACGTGCGGAGTTCTGCGTCATGGTGACGGCCGAGGTGCCAAGCCCCAGGTAAGGAACGCCCGTCCAGTAGGCTATGTTATGCCTGCATTCGTAGCCTTCTTTGGCGTAGCTTGCCACTTCGTAGCGATGGAACCCGGCCGGCGTGAGCTCGTTGGGAGCCATGGCCATCATGAGGGCTTCATGCTCTTCGTTGACATCCTCTATTTCGCCGGCATCCACCATATTGCGAAAAGGCGTGTGATCCTCGATCGTCAGAGGATAGACGCTCACGTGAGTGACACCGAGGTCGATGGCTTTACGGAGGCTTTCGAGGAACATCTCGGGCGTCTGACCCGGTATGCCGCACATCAGGTCGACCGATACGTTCTCGAAGCGCTCCTGCGCCATACGGACGGCCTCTTCAGCACGCGCGCCGTCGTGAACGCGGTCGAGCGTCTTGAGCAGGCCGTCGTCGAAGCTCTGCACGCCGATAGATAGGCGGTTAACGCCCAGCGCGTAGATGTCCCGGATAAGCTCGGGCGTGATGCTTTCAGGGTTCGCCTCCATGGAGCATTCCACATCGGGCGTCAAGTCCATGGAAACCCCGAGCG
>JAUNLI010000178.1 GCA_030532315.1 Slackia sp. | reverse complement strand
GGTCTCGCACGAAACCTCTTTGATGGAGAATTCGCTTTTCGCCAAATCGATCGTCTCGCACAGCTCGTCGAGCATAATCGTCGGCGTACCGCCTCCGATATACAACGAATCGAAATCGTAGCCCAGCTCTTTGACCATCATCATTTCGCGGCGCAGATTCTTGAAATAGGGAACCGCGCGGTCTTCCGCAAATGGAAATCTGTTAAACGAGCAATACGGGCACAAACGCTCGCAAAACGGGATATGGATATAGAGCATGTAAGGCTGCCCCGGCACCGGACCCGGAATGCGAGCGTCGTCGCAAGGCTTGATATTCATGAAGCGCGATGCGCAGGTGCGCACCGCGCGTGTAAGCAGTCGTTCGCTGAACATACCGTCCTAACCCTCGAGAGCACGCAGCGCGATATCGTAGCGCAGCTGCTTGCCTTCGAAATTGATTTTTTCACACGCCTCGTAGGCACGTTCGCGCGCCTCTTCGAACGTATCGGCCAATGCAACCACGTTCAACACGCGGCCGCCGTTGGTGACCAGCTCTTCGTCGGCATTGAACGTGGTTCCCGCATGGAACACCGTCACACCTTCAAGCTCTTCGGCTTCTTCGATGCCCAGGATGACCTTGCCCTTCTCGTACGATCCGGGGTATCCCTCGCTTGCCAGAACCACGCACACGGCGCACTGGTCGCTCCAACGCAGGTCGATTGCCGCAAGACGGTCTTCGGCAACCGCCGAAAACACCTCGAGAGCGTCGCTTTCCATGCGCGGCATGATGACCTGGGTCTCAGGGTCGCCGAAGCGGGCATTGAACTCGAGCAGCTTCGGGCCTTCGGCGGTCAGCATGAAGCCGCCGTAGAGTACGCCCTGATACGGCACCTCGAAATCCTTCGCCGTGGCCGCCGCAGCCTGCTGCATGATTTCCTGCATGCGCGCTTCGAGCTCAGGGGTCACGCACGGAACGGGGGAGTACACACCCATGCCGCCCGTGTTCGGGCCGCGGTCGCCGTCGTAAGCGCGCTTGTGGTCTTGCGCACACGGCATGCACAAAGCCTTACCGCCCGCAAGAAACGCCAACATGCTGCATTCGGGGCCTTCGAGCATCTCTTCGATAACCACGATGCTTCCCGCCTCGCCGAAATCGCCCGCGAAGCAGTCATGCACAGCCTCTTCGGCATCTTCCATGCAATCGGCCACGATAACGCCTTTGCCGGCTGCAAGGCCGTCAGCCTTCACGACGATCGGCGCGCCCACCTCGTGCAGGTAGTCCATGGCCTCCTGCTCGGAGGTGCATTTCTTGTAGCGAGCCGTGGGCAGGTCGTGTGCGATCATGAACTCCTTGGAAAAGCTCTTGCTTCCCTCGAGCTGAGCGCCCTGCGCATCGGGTCCAAACACCGCAATGCCCGCCTCGCGCACCTTTTCGGCAACGCCTTTGACCAGCGGGGCTTCGGGGCCGACGACCACCAGATCGATGTCGTGGTCGCGAGAAAAACCGATAACCGCGTCGGCATCCTCGGCGTCGAGCGGAACGTTTTTCGCGATGGCCGCCGTACCGCCGTTTCCAGGAGCCGCATACAGTTCCCCAATGCGGGAAGATTTCGCAATAGCCCACGTCAAAGCATGTTCGCGGCCGCCGCCGCCCAACACCAATACGTTCACGTCGAGCTCATCCTTTCAATACGACCGCAAGGCTTTCCCCTTGCGCACCTTCGCTTCGCGGACCGGCCGCGCAAGCGCTTCTATCGTCGAGAACCCGAAGGCTGCGCCCCCGGGTTCATATCTACCTACCTTGCCGCAGCGAAAATGCAACGTTCGCCGCGATTCTGTTTCACAAATGCCCTACCAGCCACGCATGAACGTCTGGTTGCGGTCGGGGCCGACCGAAATGATGCTGGCCTTCACGCCGCTCAAACGCTCGATTTCGGCGACGTAATCCTTCGCCTCTTGCGGCAGCTCGTCAAAGCTTTTCGCCGAAGAGATGTCTTTGCCCTTCCAGCCAGGCATGGTCTTGTACACGGGCTTGGCGTGGAAAAGAACGCTTTGCTGCATAGGGAAGTAATCGTAGCGCTTGCCGTCGCATTCGTAGGCAACGCAGATTTTCAGCTCGTCGAATGCAGAAAGCACGTCGAGCTTGGTCAGCGCGATGTCGGTCAGGCCGTTGACCTCGGCCGCATAGCGCGCGATCACAGCGTCGAACCAGCCGCAGCGGCGCTTGCGTCCGGTGGTCACGCCATATTCGTGGCCTTCGGAGCACAGAATGTCGCCGTCGATAGCGTCCTGGCCCTCGCCACCGTTTTCGGGATACAAAAGCTCGGTGGGGAAGGGACCCGCGCCAACGCGCGTGACATAGGCCTTCTGAATGCCGAGCACACGGTCGATCGCCGTGGGACCCACGCCCGAACCGGTGGCCGCACCGCCTGCGCAGCACGAAGAGCTGGTCACGAACGGATAGGTGCCGTGGTCGATGTCGAGCAGCGTTCCCTGCGCGCCTTCGAACAAGATCTGCTTGCCCTCACGCAACGCATCGTTGAGCAGCTGTGCCGTTTCCGCCATATGAGGACGAATGACCTCGGCATACGGCAAATAGGCTTCGCAAATCTCTTCTACCGTGAAGGTGCGCTTTCCGTAAACCTTCTCAAGGATGGCGTTCTTCGTCTCAAGCGCCGCTTCCACTTTCATGCGGAACACGTGCTCGTCGAGCAGGTCCTGGATGCGGATGCCGCTGCGGGCAGCTTTATCCTGATAGCACGGACCGATACCACGATTGGTAGTGCCGATTTCGTTTTTGCCCAAACGGAACTCGGAAGCCTTGTCGAGCTCGATGTGATACGGCATGATCACATGCGCATCGCAGGAAATCTTCAAGCGTTCGCAGCTCAAGCCTTCGCCTTCGAGCATCTTCATTTCCTCGACAAGCACCTGCGGGTTCACCACGACGCCGTTGCCGATCACGGGAACCGCGTCTTCGTACATGATTCCCGAGGGAATAAGGTGAAGGGCGAGTTTCTTGTCGCCGTGGATGACGGTATGGCCGGCATTGTTGC
>JAUNLI010000177.1 GCA_030532315.1 Slackia sp. | reverse complement strand
TTTCGTGTCAACGGACGCGAATCCCTGTATTCACGCGTAATCTAGAGCTCCCTGAAGTAATGCATCGGTCCATCGCAAAATGACGGCTTCGGAAGCAAGGCTTGGCTTGAGTATATACGACGCTTTTGCGAAAGATACCCCTTGACTTGAACATGCTGCCGTGCGATTTAAGCGTGCTGTTTTTGCGACGTCGGCGTGATGTTGCCGATGCCGTTTTTGCACGCATTGCCGTGTCGGGGTGCAACGCCGCGAAGACGTTTGCACGAGGGTTCGTGCGCGATGTTGCCGACCGTGCGTCTGTGCCTGGTGCGGCGCGGTATACAAAGCGGTGTCGATCGGCTGTCTTATCGAGGGCTGCGCTACAATGAACCAATGCGAAAACCGCAGTTGGAAGGGGAGATGCTATGGCTCGTGCGAAAGATGTCGTAAAGCTTGTGCGCGACGGCCTGGGCGATACCACCTCTGCCGCCCGCTTGCGCGAAATCATAAAAGTCCTGCGCCGCACCGAGGTGTCGCGCGGTTTGACGCCCGAGAAGCTGGTTCGCCTGCTCGAAGAGCTTGGGCCGACGTTCATCAAGCTCGGGCAGATTCTTTCGTCTCGATCCGACATGCTGCCGCAGGAATACTGCAACGCGTTGCAAACCTTGCGAAGCTCCACGACCCCCGAACCGTTCGACCAGGTCGACCGTCGTCTCAAGGCGCTTTATGGCGACGACTGCATGGATATCTTTTCCGACATCGACGAAGAGCCGCTCGGTTCGGCCTCGATCGCGCAGGTGTACAAGGCGCATCTGTCAGAAGACGGCACGGCGGTCGCCGTCAAGGTCAGGCGCGACCAGGTGAAGCAGAACATGCAGCGCGACATCCAGCTGATGCGTCGCGCCGCCGACCTTTTGAACCTGACGGGCTCCACCGTGCTTGCCGGCGTCGATATCGTGACGGTGATCGACGAATTCGACCGTACGGTGCGCGAGGAAATCGACTTCACCGTCGAGCGCGACAATCTGCAGCGGTTCGCACGCGGCTTGTGTGGCGAAAAAGGCGTTTCGTCTCCTGCGGTCTATCCTGAATACTCGGACGAAACCGTGCTTGTGATGGAGTTCGTCGAAGGCATTTCGCTCGAGCGCGTGGCCGAGCTCGAAGAGGCGGGCTACGATCTGCGCGACATCGGCGACCGCCTTGCGAATTCATATATGCATCAGATGGTCGATGTCGGATTCTTCCACGCCGACCCTCATGCCGCCAACGTCATCGTGCGCCCGGCGCTTTCCGAAGCCGAGCGCGCCGAGGGCAAGAAAGATCGCGGCGAAGTGGTCTGGATCGATTGCGGCATGATGGGCGAGCTTTCGCCGCACGAGCGAGGGCTGTTCTTCGATATGATGAAGGCGATGGTGTTCAAAGACGGCCATGCGCTGACCGATTTGTTCATCGAATGGGGCCGCGTCAGCGACGCACCCGGCAAAAAGCTCGATTACGGGCGCTTGCTGCAAGAACTCACCACACTGGTCAATCGCTATGCTGCCGAAGACGCCTATTCGATGGACATCGCGCAGCTGCTCAACGACATCATGGCGATTCTCGACACGGCGAACGTGATTATGCCGCGCAGCTTCGTCATGCTGGTGCGTGGTCTGGCTTCGTTGCAGGGAACGCTGATTTCGCTCACGCCCGAAATCAGCGTTCTCAAGGTGGTGGAAACCTACATCAAACAGCGCGGCACGAAGCGCTTCGATCCCGTCAAAGAGGTGGAATCGCGCACGATGGCGGCCGTGTCCGCCGCCGATAAAGCGGTCGAGATACCGGGACGCATCGTCAATGTGCTCGACATGGCGGAAAAAGGCAGGCTGAAGCTCGGATTCGATCTTGCCGAAGCGAACCAGCCTATGGAAAAGCTCGGGCATATCGTTGACAGGCTGAGCCTCGCCATCATCACGGCCGGCTTGTTCATCGGCTCGTCCACGATATATTCAGCCGGTATGCAGCCGCAGCTGTTCGGCGTGCCCATCATCGGCTTTTTGGGATATTTCGGCGCGGCGGTGCTCAGCTTGTACATCATCCATAAGATTCGCAAAGGAACCTGACGCGAAGAATCGGTGGGCGAGCGGGCGTTTGCGAAAACGGGGGCGTATCCGATCGGGCTTTCTTTCGCTGTTTTCGTCTCGTAATCGAACATGCGTTCCTATATAATAGCAAAACAACGAATGCGGCGGGCGAAGGCGTCGAATGCCCGCTTCGAAGCAGGGAAGGCATAGGGGCGCATGGGCATGGACACTCTTTTTACCGAAATAGACAATGCGGCCAAATTCGCAGCCGCGCCGCTTGCGGTTCGCATGAGGCCGCGCACGCTTGACGAGCTTGCGGGCCAGCAAGAAGCGGTAGGCCCCGAAAGCTGGCTTTTTGCGGCCATCCGTTCCGATGCGCTTTCGTCGGTGATCCTGTTCGGCCCTGCGGGAGCGGGCAAAACCAGCATCGCGCACATCGTCGCCGAAAGCACCCGGGCCGCGTTTGTAGAGGTCTCGGCCATCGGCGGCACCGTTTCAGATCTTCGCCGTGAAATTGCCGCAGCAGAAAAACGCCTGGTCATCAATGGGATGCGCACCATTTTGTTCGTCGATGAGATTCATCGCTTCAATCGCAGCCAGCAAGATGCGCTTCTTCATGCGGTGGAAGATCGCACGGTTATCCTGATCGGCGCAACCACGGAAAACCCGTATTTCGAAGTGAACTCCGCGCTTATCTCGCGTTCGCGCGTGATCGAGCTCGGCGCTTTGTCGGACGACGACATCGCGTCGGTGGTCAAGCGCGCGCTTGACGACGAACGTGGTCTCAAGGGCGAGTTCTCTCTCGATGCAGATGCGCTTGATGCCATCGTGAATCTTTCGGGCGGCGATGCCCGCAGCGCGCTGACCACGCTCGAGCTGTCTGCCGGTCTTGCTCGCGAAAAAGCCAAGACGGCATCGGCTTCATCGAAGGAGAAGGGGAAAGCCCCTCAAGACGGTGTGCTCGACGAGGGTCGTCTTGCCATCACGTCGGAGATGGTCGAATTGGCCACGCCCCACCGATCGTTG
>JAUNLI010000014.1 GCA_030532315.1 Slackia sp. | reverse complement strand
TCCCTAGGGTTATACCCTAAGAGCAAACCACCCCTTTGAGGGGTGGTTTTGATTGCCCGGAATGATTCCCGAAGTTTTGCATTTGCTTGTCGTGGTTTCACGGAATCGCGACGCGCTGTGTGGCTTCTGGGCGCATTCGTTGCTGCCGTCGTCCATGGCAACGGTTTTATACCGGTTGTTTTCGTCGGGTTTCGGGCTTGCGGCGAAATGGGGTATGCTTGGGCGTATGCAGAACTTGAATGAAGACATACTTGAGCGTTCCTGTGGCGATAATTCGTCCGGCAACGCAGGTGACGTCGTGCGTGATTGCGTGCAGATTCCGTTTGATAACGCGCCTATCGGCATTTTCGATTCCGGTTTCGGGGGGCTTACCGTTGCGCGTGAAATCGTCGAAGAGCTGCCGAACGAATCGATTATCTACTTCGGCGATACGGCTCGCTGTCCGTACGGACCTCGCTCGCAGGAGGAAGTGGACGGTTTCGTTCAGCAGATTTGTACATGGCTTGTCGAGCGCGGAGTGAAGCTTTTGGTTATTGCGTGCAATACCGCCACGGCGGCAGGCCTCGAGCATGCCCAGCGAACGTTTTCCGTCCCTGTTATCGGCGCCGTCGAGCCTGGCGCTCGTGCCGCCGCCCGTGCTACCAAGAACCGCCGCGTCGGCGTGATTGCCACCAAGGGCACGGTGGAAAGCGAGTGCTATCCGCGCGCTATCCGTCATATCGATGCGGGCATTACGGTGTTTTCCACCGCCACGCCGAAGTTTGTCGATATCGTCGAGCAGGGCATCCGCATCAGCAACGGCCCGATCGAGGATCTGACGAGCAAGGCCTCGAAGGTCTATATTCGTCCGGCGTTTCAGGAAATCGCGCAGGATTATTTGGAGCCGTTGCGTCGCTGCGAGGTCGATACGCTCGTCTTGGGGTGCACGCACTACCCGATGCTCAAGGCTTTGATCGGCGGCGTGATGGGGCATAATGTGCTGCTTGTTTCGTCGGCCGAGGAGATGGCAAAAGATGTTCGGGAAACGCTTGCATTGCGTGGGCAGCTCGCTTCTCCCGATAACGAACCCACGCATGAGTTTTTCACCTCGTCGAATGCGGTGGAAGAATTCCAATCGTTCGGTTCGCGCGTGTTCAATCGTGAAATCGGTTGTCCCGTGCACGTCGACCTTCCCGAACTGTAGCGCTTCGTCGTGTTTGCGCGATTTGCCCGGTCGCTTTGCGGCCGGGTTCTTTTTATCCTGTTCGGCCGGGTTGAGCCGGCATGTCCTTCGCGTTCGTATATCATGCGCTGCGGGCGATCGTGCGGATGCGTCTGTCGTGGCTTGCTCGGAAGCCGACGAAGGCAAGCGTCGCATGACACCTTACGCAAGAAAGACCCGGGGCATTTCGCCCTTGAAGGAGGAAAAGCATGTTCGGCACTCGTACCGACCATCGTAAAGACCGCGCTTTGCGTCCCGTTTCCATCGAGCGCAATGTGATGAAGAACGCCGCGGGCAGCTGCCTGGTGAAGTTCGGCGACACGCACGTGTTGTGTAGCGCAACGATCGAAGAGCGCGTCGGCGCCTGGCGCAAGGGCAGCGGCATGGGCTGGCTGACCGCGGAATACGCCATGCTTCCGGCGTCTACTACGAAGCGCACGCCTCGCGAAACAAAGGGTCGCAAAGGCCGCAGCCAGGAAATCGAGCGCCTCATCGGCCGTTCGTTGCGCAATGTGTGCGACATGTCTGCCATGGGCGGCGAAATCACGATGACGATCGACTGCGATGTCTTGCAGGCAGACGGCGGCACGCGCACCGCAGCCATCACCGGCGCCTGGGTTGCCGCGCACGATGCATTCGAGATGTGGCGCGCGGCGGGCAAGGTGAAGTCCAACCCGTTGTTTGGGCAGGTTGCGGCTGTAAGCGTCGGTCTTGTGGGCGGAAGGCTGCTGCTCGATCTGGACTATCGCGAAGATTCTCAGGCCGAAGTCGATATGAACGTGGTCATGAACGCCAAGGGCGAGTTTGTCGAGATTCAGGGCACGGGCGAACAGGTCAGCTTCTCGCGTGAGCGTTTGAACGAGATGCTCGACATGGCGCAGGAAGGCATCGAGGAGCTGCTGCGTCTGCAGCGCGAGGCTCTCGAGGCCGTGAAATAGGCTTGAAAGAACGAGGTGCTTCATGAAAAAGGTCGTTATCGCCACGAACAATGCTCATAAGGTGGAGGAGATTCGTACGGCGCTCGACTTCGAGGGCTGGGAATTCCTGACGCTTTCCCAGTGCGACCCCTACGATGAGCCCGCTGAAGATGCCGACACTTTCGAAGGCAACGCGCTCATCAAGGCGTTGGCTGCGCATGAGCATACGGGCCTGGCTGCTTTGGCGGACGATTCGGGCCTGGTGGTGGACGCGTTGGATGGTGCCCCCGGTGTGTATTCCGCTCGCTATGCGGGCGTGCACGGCGACGATGCCGCCAACAACGAGAAGCTTCTACGCGAGCTCGAAGGCGTTTCCGACGATTGCCGTACGGCCCGTTTCGTATGTTCTCTGGCTTTCGTCGACGAAGATGGCACGCAGATATGCGCGTCGGGCGCCATCGAGGGCCGTATCGCCCATGGGCTTTCGGGCGAGGGCGGCTTCGGATACGACCCGTTGTTTTTGCCTGACGAATTCGCCGGCACGAAAAGCCTTGCCGAAGTGACCCAGGGCGAAAAGAATGCCATCTCTCACCGTGGCAATGCTCTGCGTGCTTTGAAGGAGAAGCTTTCATAGTGGTTGCGGGCGGCTGGTGGAGGCGTCCTCGTTTTGCTTCACGCATTCAGCCGGTTCGTCCGGTTTCGAAGGGCCCGATATCCGCATCGTGCGGAGTCGGGCCTTTTGTGCATTTATACGAGCTCGATCGATTCGATGTCGTCGAAAGCGATATCGGTCGTTCCGACGCGTATCGTTCGAAGCGTTTCGTCCTTGTATACGACGGGTCCTTCGATCGTGCGGTGTTCTCCTCGGTCGTAGCAGGTTATGCGTACGCAATCGCCTTTGCGAAGTTCTGCCATGACGTCGGAGAAGAGACGCGCTTCTTCGGCTGTGACTTCATGCTTGGGAAGGGTCGTGAATTCGCGGCCGTGGGCCATGTCCTCGTATCCCTTCAAGGCGGCGAACGGCATGAATTGGCGGGCCCGGTCGGCATGGGGCTTCGCGAGGTGCTCGCCGTGAAGGGCGATTCGTCGCTCTATGTCGCGCAGGACGGATTGTCTGTATGCCCGCTCGGGCGGATCGAGGGATGTGTTTTCATGCACGGTGTCCTCCTACTTGTCTGTTGCGCTCTCGTGCCGTTGCTTTTTCGTGCAGGCTGGTTGCTTTGAGCATGGCGTTCTTGCCGAATTTCGCGCGCACGTCGACGATGGCTTTCTGCAGTTCGTGCTCTGTTTTGTCGGTTTCGGGGTCATCGAAGAGCGTATAGGTGGCGAACTTCTCGTCATCGAGGCCGGCGAGGCAGACGGAAAGGCGCTTGATGGGCGTGTCTTTGCGGGTTGTTTCGTCGAACAGCTCGAAAAAGCGCTCCATGAGATAGCGCCGCGAATTCGTGCGTCGTCCAAGCTTGCGTCCGCCTCCTGTGCTGTCATGATGGGCGCTTTGGTTCGCGGGCCTTCTGCCATGGCCTCCGTCGAAGAAATCGGTTCGGTCGCAGGGTGTGCTGCGAGCATATCCGACATACAGCGATATATGATCGCAGGAAAGCCCTTGTTCGACCAGGTCGAGCACGCTGGCATCGACCATTTCGCCGAGCACCATGCGGGCTTCGTCGAAGCGGTACGTTCCGGGAAGGACTTGGCCGTTCACGATAGAGCGCCCTTCGGGCCGATAGGCTTGTATTTCTGCGATTGTGCATGGCTCTTGGCCCCAGGCGTGGTCGATGAGATACTCGGCGTTTTTTCCGAATTCGCGATAAAGCACGGCGGGGTTGGCAGCTGCGAGACCTGCCAGGTCGTAGATACCGTGCTTTCCGAGCCTGCGCGCGATTCCAGGCCCGATGCCCCAGATGTCGGTGATGGGACGATGGAACCACACTTCTTGTTTGAAGGAGCGTTCGTCGAGCACGCCGATGTTGTCTCGGTCGTGCTTTGCGGTTATGTCGAGTGCCACTTTTGCCAGGAACAGGTTTTTGCCGATGCCTGCCGTGGCTCTGATGCCGGTGCGTTCGAGCACTTCGTTCATGAGCAGATTGGCGAATTCGCGCGCTGTTTTGTGATAGAGGGTCAGATATGGCGTTGCGTCGATGAAGCATTCGTCGATCGAATAGATATGGATGTCTTCGGGCGAGATGAATTGCAGATAGATCGCGTAGATGTCGGACGACACTTCCATATAGCGTTTCATGCGGGGCACTGCAGCCGTGTAGGGGATGCCTTCGGGAATTTCGAAGAGGCGGCAGCGGTTGCGTACGCCAAGCTTTTTGAGTGCGGGCGTGATCGCGAGACATATCGTGGTTCGTCCCCGCGATTCGTCGGCCACTACGAGATTGGTCGTGAACGGGTCGAGGCCGCGGTCGGCGCATTCCACCGAGGCATAGAATGTTTTCAGGTCGATGCAAAGATATGTGCGCTCGGATTTCATTCAACCTCTTTCAGTAAGAACATTTGTTCTATTTTATATCATAAAATGCAACTTTCGGGTGTATGATTCGGGAAGACGAACGAAGGCCGCATGTTCCGCACCGTTTTTCATTTCCATCGCTGAGGTGCATCGGCCCTTCGGCCGATTGACCGAAGGGTGCGGCATTCGCTCCGTAGTATTCTTTTGACGAAGACTGTCATGCGGCGCGTAAGCGCAGGTCCAAGGAGGCTGAACATGGAAAGAGCGGAAAAGCGATACCTGGAGCTTCTCTCCCAGTCGTTTCCCTCTGCCGCCAAGGCGTCGGCGGAAATCATCAATCTGAGCGCCGTGCTGAACCTTCCGAAGGGAACCGAATTTTTCGCCTCAGACATTCATGGCGAATACGAGGCGTTCTCGCATATTCTGCGTAACGGATCGGGCTCGATTCGCCTCAAGATCGAGGATGTGTTCGGCGACACGCTTACGGCTGCCGAAAAGCGCTCGCTCGCATCGCTTATCTATTATCCGCGCGAACGTATGGACTTGGTGCTGGCCGATGCGGATGACGCCGCCGCTCAGGCCTGGTATGCAGAGGTGCTTCCGCGTCTTGTTTCGGTGTGCAAGCGTGCTGCCCAGAAATACACGCGCTCCAAGGTGCGCAAGGCGTTGCCCGATAACTTCGCGTACATCATCGAAGAGCTGATGACCGAAGACCGCGACGGCGTTGACAAGAAAGCATATTATGCGGCGATCATCGAAGCCATCATCCGTACGGGTCGCGGCAGCGATCTGATCGAAGAGCTGTGCCTGCTGATTCAGCGCCTCTCTATCGATCATCTGCATATCGTGGGCGATATTTACGACCGAGGCCCGTATCCGCATGTCATCATGGACACGCTGATGGGCTATCACGCGCTTGATATTCAATGGGGCAATCACGATATCGTCTGGATGGGCGCTTCGCTCGGTCAGCGTGGATGTATCGCTCACGTGGTGCGCAACTGCGCCCGTTACGGCAATCTTTCCATTTTGGAAGATGCGTACGGCATCAATATCCTGCCGCTGGCATCATTCGCGCAGACCGCATACGCTGACGATCCGTGTGTGGCGTTCGGACTGAAGGGCGATCCCAATCTGTCCGATGCCGAACGTGAGCTTAATGTGAAGATCCAGAAGGCCATGGCTATCATTCAGTTCAAGGTAGAGGCCCAGCTGATCGACGAGAATCCCAGCTTCGGCCTGCAGGACCGCAAGCTTTTGCACCGCATCGATTACGACAAGGGAACTGTGACGGTCGACGGAATCGAATACGAGCTCACGGATGCGGTATTTCCCACGGTTGATCCTGCCGACCCGTATCGTCTGACTCCCGAGGAAGAAGAAGTCATGCAGCGCCTCGAGCAGGCGTTCGTCAACTGCGAGAAGCTGCAGCGCCATATGCATTTCTTTTTGGAGGCGGGCAGTTTGTACAAGGTGTACAACGGCAATCTGCTCTTCCATGCCTGCGTGCCGCTGAACGCCGATGGCACGCTTATGGAAACCGATGTGTACGGAACGAAATTCAAGGGTCGTGCGCTTTATGACGAGATGGAACGCTACGTGCGTGCTGCATTCTTCGACGCCGATCCCGTCATGTGCAAACGCGGCCGCGATTTGATGTGGTATCTGTGGCTCGGCCAGGGGTCGCCATTGTTTGCAAAGAGCAAGATGGCCACGTTCGAACTGTATCTGATTGCCGACAAGGCGGCGCGCAAAGAGGTCAAGAACCCGTTCTATACGTTTCTTAACGACGAGTCGGTCATGGCGGGTATCTTCGAAGATTTCGGCCTTGACCCGAAGACGTCGCGTATCGTGTGCGGCCATGTTCCGGTGAAAGTGAAAGACGGCGAGGACCCCGTGAAATGCGGCGGTCGCGTGCTTACGATCGACGGAGGTTTCTCGAAGGCATACCAGCCAACGACGGGCATTGCCGGCTATACGTTGATTTCCAACTCCTACGAGCTGATTTTGGCGGCACACGAACCGCTCGAGTCAACGCGTGCTGCAGTTCTTAAAGAGCTTGATATCCATTCGTCGCGCAGCGTTATTGCGTGGATGGAGAATCGCATGCTTGTGGCCGATACCGACAAAGGCAAGATGATCAAAGAGCGTATCGCCGATCTTGAGCTGCTGCTCGAGGCGTATCATCGCGGCGAAATTGCCGAGAAGGAGTAACCGCTTCCAATATCGCGCTTGACGGGTGCAAATAAGCGGCCTTCGTTTCCTTATTTTGTTGGGAAGTGGGGATTGTAGGAAAAAGAATGTGCCTGATTTCGGGCGTTGACGCAGTTCAGCACCCGTTTTTTATGAGATTCGCGCGGTGAATGATACGGTTTTACTCCTTATGCGCCGGGCGATAGCCGTCTGGAAGCCTGCCTAGCGTTCGCGGAAGATGCGTGCGTAAGCACAGCCTTCTGGCAGGTGGTCGGCGAAGAGCGCGTGACGCAAGGTCACCTTGTTGCAGCGCTCGCACGCTTCGAAGCGGCGTTCGTATACCGTGCACTGCCTGGTAGACACGTCAAGAAACTCGCACGGGGCTGCGTAGTCGATGATTACGTCGCCATCTTCGTCCACTTCGCGCATGAAGCAGCAGCGGCCGCACTGGTCGCAGAGGCTGTCCCAAGATGAACGGTATTTCAGATAGCGGGATGCGATGGTCCAGGGAGGAAGCATGGCGGGTCTTTCTAGCGAGAAACGGCCCCGTCGGTGCGGGGCCGTGTTTCAGCTCTTTCGGTTGTGAAGCTGCGGATGCTTACTCGAACTCGATGGTTCCGCAGGGCTTCGGGGTCAGGTCGTAGAGCACGCGGCAGATGCCGTCCACTTCGGCGGAAATACGGTCGCCGATCTTCTTGAGCAGCGCCCAGTCAAGCTCGGGAACCTCGGCGGTCATGGCGTCGACGGTGTTGACCGCGCGAATGAAAGCCGGCCACTCGTAGAGGCGCTTGTCGTTTTTCACGCCCGTGACGCGGAAGTCGGGAACGCTGACGAAATACTGCCATACCTTGCCCTCGAGGCCGGCCGCGGCGAATTCCTCGCGCAGGATGGCGTCGGCTTCGCGCAGCGCCTCCAGGCGGTCGCGGGTGATGGCGCCGAGGCAGCGCACGCCCAGGCCGGGGCCGGGGAAGGGCTGACGTTCGACCATGTTCTCGGGCAGGCCGAGCTCGCGGCCGATGACGCGCACTTCGTCTTTGTAGAGCAGCTTGACGGGTTCGCACAGTTCGAACTGCAGATCGTCAGGCAGGCCGCCCACGTTGTGATGCGCTTTCACGCCGTCGGACTCGAGAATGTCGGGATAGATGGTGCCCTGAGCGAGGAAGCTCACTTCGTCGCCGACCTTGCGGGCCTCTTCTTCGAACACGCGGATGAACTCGGCGCCGATGATCTTGCGCTTCGCTTCGGGCTCGGAAACACCGTCGAGCAACGACAGGAAGCGGTCGGTGGCGTCGACGTAAACCAAGTTCGCGTCAAGCTGGTTGCGGAACACGTCGACGACCTGCTCGCTTTCGCCCTTGCGCATGAGACCATGGTTCACGTGCACGCAGATGAGCTGCTTGCCGATGGCCTTGATGAGCAGCGCTGCGACAACGGAGCTGTCAACGCCGCCGGAAAGCGCCAGAAGAACCTTTTTGTCGCCGATCTGCTCTTTCGCTTCAGCCACCTTTTTCTCGATGAACGCCTGCGCCAGTTCAGGGGTGGTGATGCGCTGCATATCGTCGGGGCGCTTGTTGGAATCCATCCATGCTCCTTTCGGTTCGCGTGTTCACGGCAAGATGTGCCGTTTTTTGTCCGGATAGCATTATGCCTTTAATTCCTTCGTATGTGCGGGTCAATCGGGGCGACAGCGGCGCTTGTTTGCGAAAAGCCCACGTATCGAGCACGATTCGGGGCTTGGACGTCCTAACTCCTGCTGCCCACATTGCTTGCGCTTGTTGTCGGATTGTAATGTGCGACTTGTCGGGGATTTTTCTTGGTTTGCTTTGCGGAAAGAAAGCGCGCTTTTGAACAACGTTGCACCGCGCTTGTTTTGTGCATAGATTTGCGATATAGCGCAGAAATCCTACTCACAGAGAAGACATGTGATACTATATGCGGGCTGCCTTGCTCGAAGGGGAAGTTCCTTTGAAGGCGAAGCGAATTTCGCAATGGCATTTGAGCACGTTCGTCTTAGAAAAGATGCTTTGAGCATTGCGTTTTGCTTATCGGCATTATGTCGGGACGTGGCGCAGTTTGGTAGCGCGCCTGCTTTGGGAGCAGGATGTCGCAGGTTCGAATCCTGTCGTCCCGACCATATGAACATTCCATCAGAGCCGTGTGCTCTGATTTTTTTGCCCACCTAACTGACGAATGCGCGACATCTGAGTCATGGCCCCGATATTTCGATCGGAGGCTTTTGGTCGCGCCGCCTCCTGTTTCTCAGACAATGTGAAACAGGAGGTTTCCCGTATTTGCTTTGCGTGGGAGAAATTCTATCGCTCTATCATGCTTTGGTCGGTTCCGTGGTTTGAACGTTTGAAGCCTTCCGAATAGGCGCTTGGAATAACAAGTGTTCCACTCGATTCCTTCACGCCTTCCGAGAGCAGGTGCATGGAACGCAGCTCGAAAGCCATTTCGTCGTTACGGTATATTTTCGTTGCCTCGAGAAGCATTTCAGCGACATCGCGCTCGACTTCTGCGAGCACAATGCGTGCGTCTTTTTCGCGCTCAGCTTTGGCGGCTGCAGCCATATCGCGCTGCAACTCTTTGGGAATTACGATATCTCGAATTTCGACCGAAAGTACGGAGATGCCCCAGGTGCTGGTCTTCTCATCGACCTTTTCCTTAAGCTCCTCATCGAGTTTGTTGCGGTGAACGATGACATCAGAGAGGCTTTTCCTTCCCAGGGAATCGCGCAGCGCTGTTTGAGCCGCCATTGAAACGGCGTCGTAATAGTTCTCTACTTCGAGACAGGCTTTCTGTGCGTCCCAGACCATCCAGAAGACGGCGGCGTCGACGTTAACCGGCACCAGATCGGACGTCAGGGCTTCTTCGGCGAAAAATCCAGTCAACATGATTCGCAGGTCTGCCCGCAATGCGATGTGTTCAATGAAGGGGATGGTGAAGAATATTCCCGGTCCAGCCACTCTTTGGAAAGATCCTAGTCTCAATATAACCACGCTTTCCCACTGGGCAGCAATGCGTACGGTAAAGACCGCAATTACAGCTGCGGCAAAACCGACGCAAAGAACCCAGACGTTCATTTGTTGGGCGAGGACATATCCAGCGCTCGTGGTCGCGATGAAGGCGAGGGCAAAGACCAATGCGGAGAAAATTTGCGGCGCATTATCGCTGACGTGGCGGGTTCGCGGCGAATTGGTCGCCTCGATATCGGCACGTCTTGCGCTTTGTGCGTCAGGGCCAGTATGGCCGTTTGTCGGCTTTGGCGTTCTAGAGCGTTTCATATTCGCGTCTCTCCTTGTTGGCTTTGATGGCGGTCGATTCGCGCTCTTCGATGAGCGAGATTACACGTTCCCGTATTTCCTGGAAAGTCATTCCGCATGAGCGGTATTGCTGCAGGCAGCTGTCCATGAGTGCATCTGCGGCTTCTCTGCCGTCGTCTTCGAAGGCGATTTTTTTTTGGACAAACATGCCGCGGCCGCGCAAGGAGACGATTAGGCCGGAAAGCTCAAGGTCTCGATATGCTTTCGTGACAGTGTTGTAGTTAATGCTGGCTTCCGCAGCAAGGCTTCGGACGCTTGGCAATTGCTCTCCCGCAGCATAATGACCCGTTCGAATCAGATAGGCGATTCGGTTGCGTAATTGGACCCAAATGGGGAGGTCGGACGTTTCGTCGACGTAGAATACGACCGCGTTGCGGTCGTATTCTGGCATATCTGGGTTCTCGGGTTTGCTGTTTTTGGCGGAAGGGGTGGAGTGATTGGTCATATTAATGCACCCCGCAGGTGATGATGCAGTATCGCAATATTAAGCCTCCCATTAGGCAAAGAACGTCGGAAAGAGGGATAGTTCGGCTTTCTTGCTGGGCAAGGGAAAACAGCTCGCATCCGGCGGGCAGAAGCATTCCTAGTCCAAGGACTCCAATTGTTGACATTGAAAGCATCTGGGGCGATAGGAGAATTTCGATCGAGCGTGTTGCTTCCGGATTTGACAGACCCGAGTATACGAACAAAGCGAGGGAGAGCGCTTCGGCGACGATGCAAATCAAATGCAGCTTCTGAAGGGGCCGCGCTGCGCGAAGCACGAGCGTTCGGCCACTGAGAAAGTAGTCTGCAAGCAATACAAGGGCAATGCCGCATGAAAGGGACGAACAAATGAAAAGAGGGATGATCGCCCAGGAGTTCCAGAGAGCGATTCCTATGTTGCTCATGAGAAACATGCCCGTATAGGCCATCGTGGCCAGCGAGGTGGGGCAGCAAAGTATCGTGATGATTTTCAGAATGCCGCCATCAAGCATGCGAACACGAAAGAGCGATGCTGCCGTGAGCAACGCGCCCACAAGTGCTTCGGAGAAAAGGCAGATGGTGCCGAATGTCAGCATCGTCGGATGCGGGAGCAGCAGAATATATATGACCCTTTCCGGAGATCCTAAGTCCCAGAATAGGAAGAGCATTGCAAGGATGAGAAACAGTAGGCATAGGGGATATATACGTGCCTGCAATGTCGCAAAAGATTCGGCAAGGCGATGGCCAAGTGTTGAATTGGATCCTGTGGAACGCTTTCGGAGGGCCTGAGGGAACATCAAAGTCCAGATGGACATGACGAAGAAACCCCCGGCAGATGCCCCGCCGAGGAAAAGATACGCTATAACGAGCGATCCGTACATTGGCCTCCTATTTTCTAGCGGCTTTTTTGCATTATGGCGGCTCGACGGCCTATATGTGCTTACATTCCAGTCGCTTCTGTTCGGAACGGCGAAAGCGTCAGTTTCGAACCCTTTATGAGGAACCCTCATCGGGTCTCACGTCGTTTTCGATGAAACATTATCCCACAGCACTAATGCAAATGAAATGCTTATTGACTGTAGCAGTGAACCACTATACTATGACACTAACAACGTAATGGGTGCCATGCGGCCGCATATCGGCATGCATTTACGGTGGCTTCGTCGTGGGAAGTGGAGCCCGGTTGCAACAGGTTGTTTGCAAGGGGAGGGCGCGGAAGCAAAGGGGAGAACGACGCTTGTTCTTCTCGTGAAAGCGGGGGCGGAGTGGGTCTGCAATGCCGTCACGCTTACTTTGGTGTTCCGAGTTTTCCGTGAGAAGGACCGAATGTGAGGTGTAGCGATGATTTCAGAATTCCCATTATTCTGTTTTACGACGTTGGCGGGTCTGGCGGCGGGAGCGTATGCGATTCGTGCGGTGTTTCCGATTTCCGGGCGCGACAGCAAGCAATGGATTTTTCCGCTTGCGTGCCTTGCTCTTCTTGGAGCGGGGTTGATTTTCCTTCCGTTTCACTTGACGCATCCTGAACGTATCCCGCTTGCCCTAACGCAGCCTGGCGCCATGATTGCCCAGGAGGCATATTGGTCGGCAGCGTTCGGGGCGATTATCCTGGTTGATTTCGTTGTGGCGAAGGTAAAGGGGTTGTCTCCGCGAGCCCTTCAGATGGCGGGTGGAGTTGCTGCTTTGGGTCTGATGGTTGTCATGTCGAATGCGTATTACGTTTCGCTTGGCGTTGAGGCTTGGGCTTCTTGGCAGACGTTTGCTCTGTTCTTGTTTGGTGACCTTGCCATGGGCGCGGCGCTTGTAATCCCCCTGAACGGAGGCGGGTATAGAGACGGCAAGCTTTCGTGGACGATGGCCGTTTTGGGTGCTCTTGCTGCTGTCGCCTGCGTGCTTGAAGCCATGCATTTTATGGCTTCTGGCTCCGATGGCGTGTTGCTGGTCGTGGGCGCGATTCTTGCCGTCGTTGCTGTGATCGTTGCTTTCGTTGCGAAGACAGAGAAGTGGAATCCGAGCGCGCTTGCGTGGGCTGCTTTCTTGTGTGCTTTCGCTGCGGTTGCTTTTGCGCGTTACGGTTTCTATGCGGCATGTGTGCTGTAAAAAGAGGGGGGACCATGACAGAATCGAAGACTATGGAATCGCGTGGCTTTACTCGTCGCTCGTTCATAAAGGGTGCTGCTGCGCTTACCGCTGGCGGCATGCTTGCGGGTTGCTCTGCCCAGATGACAGAGCTTGAGGATGTTTCGGAATCGTCCCAGGCGGGGACGGAGAGCATTTATCAAGGCGTATGCCGTGGATTCTGCACTGGCGGTTGCGCATTGAACCTCCATGTCAGGGACGGGGTTCTCGTTCGTACTTCTGCTGCCGATATGCCCGATCCGGCCTACCAGCGCATTTGCGTGAAGGGCCTTTCCGAAATGTACCAGGTGTACGCTGCGGATCGTCTTCAGTATCCTATGCGTCGAACGGGCGAGCGTGGTTCTGGAGAGTTCGAGCGCATTAGTTGGGATGAAGCCATCAGCGAAATTGCTGAAAAATGGCAGAAAATCATCGACGAGAGCGGGCCGCAGTCTATTGCGACGTTTACCGACACGGGAAACAACGCGTTCCTCGGGTCTGGCATCATGGCGATGACCGCAGGGTCGATGGTTTCTCGCTTCAAGCGTGCGTTCGGATTTTCTGCGATTGACTCCGCAAATGACCGTGCTGCGACTTTTGCAATCAGCCGCATGTATGGTCCTGACGGGATTTGCCAAAGCAACGAGCCGGTCGATTACAAGAATTGCAAGACTTTGTTCATCTGGAGTGCTTTGCCTGCTATCGCCCAGGTCCAGACGGTTCATTTCTTCAATGAGGCCCGTGAAAATGGAACGAAGATTATCTACATCGATCCAATCTATAACCCAAGTGCATTGATTGCGAATGAATGGGTTCCAATTAAGCCTGGAACCGATGGCGCCTTGGCGATGGGTATGGCTAACGCCATCTTGGAAAATGGCTGGCATAACGTCGAGTTCATCAAGGCACATACGAACGCGCCGTTCTTGGTGAAAGAAGATTCTTCGATTCTTCGTTTGTCGGATTTGGGACAGGCTGAAGCGGGCTCTGATGCCGACGATTACGTTGTCATGGCGCAAGACGGATCGTTTGGCGCAGCGGGTGATATCGACGATCCCGTGCTTGAGGTGGTCGCCGCTGACGCAGGCGGTGTTGCAGTGACGTCGGCATATAGTATGCTGCTCGAGCGCATTGCGGAATATCCAGTAAGCAGGGCTTCCGAACTGACGGGCATTCCCGAAGATAAGATTGTGGAGCTTGCCAGAGCTTATGCGTGCGATACGCCGGCGGCAATCTACTCCGTGTTCGGAACCGACCATTATTACAACGGACATTGGAGCTTCAGCTGCATGATGACGTTGCCGATGCTTACGGGCAATATCGGACGATCGGGCTCTTTCATCGAATGCTATCGCGAGAATCCGACCGATTATTTGAATCTGAAGGCGGTTACGGACGTTGAGACTCCGGGTGCTGGCCCGACTGTCGCGGCTCCGCGTATGCCGCAGGTTGTGGAATCCGGTATGTATAACGGCAAGCCGTTCTCTCTTCGTTCCATGTACGTTCACTCTGGAAATCCGCTGGTCAATCTCACGGATCGCAATGCTGTTGTTAAATGGCTCGATTCGCTTGAGTTGCTTGTTGTTGCGGACATGAAGATGACCGATACATGCAAATATGCTGACATATTGCTGCCAGTATGCCATTGGTTTGAGTACGAAGACGTTTACGGTCGAGGTGCGCACCATCCCATATGCTTGATCAACGAGCAGGCGCTCGAGCCGTTGTACGAAAGCAAACCGGACTATGAGATCTTTCAGCTGATCGCGACGGCGCTTGGTCGCGGAGATGATTTCAATTTCACTCCTCAGACCTGGTTTGAGATGCTTTTCGACAATGATATCGCTCGTGAACGGGGGATTAGCTACGAGTCTCTTAAGGAAAAGAAAGCGATTCGTATGATTCCCGAGGGAACTCATATTGCATACGAAGGGGGGCGGTTCGGCACCTCTTCCGGTCGTGCTGAGTTCTATATTGAGAAACCTAAAGGGTCAAATCCTTACACGGAGGAATGGGACCTTGCGAAAGAGCGTTTGCCCTACTGGGAACCGCCACGTGAAGTTTGGGAGGGTAGCGAGCTTCGAAAGAAGTATCCCTACCAGCTTATGAGCGAAAAGCCGCGTTTCCGTACGCATACGCGTTGCGCTAACGTAGAGATGTTCCGTGAGTACGATCCCGAGCCTTATGTCCGTATGTGTCCCGCCGATGCCGAAAACGTTGGAGTGAAGACGGGCGATGTGGTCCGTTTGTTTAATGACCGCGGTTATGTCGTTATTAAGGTTCAGGTAGTTCCCAACCTTCCTTCAGGCGTGTTTGTCATTCCGAAGGGTTGGTCTGCAGATGACTACATTGAGGGGAACTACTCTGACTTGACTGCGATCGAAATGAACGGCTTCTGTGCCAACCAGGCGTTTTTCGACACTGTTGTCGGCGTCGAGAAGGCCTAAAGGAGGAATTGAGATGACGCGTTATGGAATGGCGATCGATACGACACGCTGCTTTGGATGCCAAACATGCTCGGTTGCATGCAAGATTGCCAATAATCTTCCCAAGGGCGTGATTTATAACCATGTCTATTCGAGCGGCGGCGATCTTTTCGACATGGCAGAAGGCGAATTCCCCAATCTTACGTTGAGCTATCAGCCTACCGCATGCCAACATTGCGACAATCCGTCTTGCCTTGATGTGTGTCCGACGGGTGCTACCAAGAAGCGCGAGGACGGCATTGTCTACATCGATTACGATCTGTGTATCGGATGCCGGTCGTGCATCATGGCCTGTCCTTACGAGGGTGTCCGTACGCTGGTTGAGGGTGATCCCGAATACTATCTGGATGTTACGGTTGGCGAAGCGGATGCTCCTCGTCATCAGGCAGGCGTTGTTGAGAAGTGCACGTTTTGCCACAATCTGATTGACAGGGGAGAAGAGCCTGCCTGTATGCAGCTTTGCCCCGGACGCGCTCGTTTCTGGGGAGATTTGGACGACCCCGATTCCGAGATATCGAAGGCCATTGAAGGCCGTGAATATCGAAAGCTTCGCGAAAGCACCGGAACCGAGCCTAACGTTTTCTATCTTGTGTGAGGTGGCTTGGCATGGCGATTTCTCTTTAGAGATGGTCGGTGTTCTCGGGGTTTTGATCGGCGGGGGATTACCGGTTGATGAGAGATGGCGGTCGCGCCTGGGCGGACTTGCTTGGTTGTCGAGTTCGCCCAGGTGGGTTGTAATCGCGGTTTGATGAATCGAGGAGTAGCAATGGGGGAAATGTGCGACATCGACCTGCATCGTGCGGTGGGTATGTCTGATCTTGCGGCGTTGTTGACGGAGGCTTTTCGCTTTCCGAAAGATGACCGCCTTGTAGACGCGCTTGCGAACGGATCTTTCTTGCGTGATTGGGATGCGAGTTGGGCGGATGCATGCGGTGATGATCCCGTTGGGGTTTGCGGTTCGAGTCGGAGTGCTATCGAGGGGTGCGAAGCCGTTTTCGCTCAGGCGAATCGTGAGGCAATGAGGCGGGAATACAGCAGACTTTTTCTTTCCCCCGGAAGCGATGTTCCCATCTGGCCGTACGAGAGCGCCTTTCTGCACCGTGAAGCGGGCAGGACCGACCCACCTAATCTTTTTTTGACACGTTCGACCATTGATGTCGAAAAGCAGATGGCTGAGGTTGGCGTGCGTCCTGGGCATTTGAGAACGGAACCGTGTGACGCTTGTGCTACGGAACTCGAGTTCCTTTCGTTTCTCTATGCGAAATGGGGGGAATCTCTGCATTGCAGTGGGGCAGTTGGGGAAGGGGAGGATTTCGAATCCAGCGACTGTTGGAAGGAGCACATAGGGAATTTTGCGAAGAGCCATGCTCTGAATTGGATGCCTCGATTCTTTGGCTCTGTTAGTGCAATGTCGCGTGTTCCTCAGTACTCTTGCCTTGCAGACCTGGGGACTGCTTTCCTCGTTGAGCTCGAGAAGGATGCTGCAATGTTTGGCGTGCGATAACGTATAGGGAACCGGCGTTCCTATCATGACGGTTTAGGGAGGTGGAAGCATGTGCTTCCACCTCCTTTTGCTTTCCCATGCTGCACATCAATGGGTTGTTGACGCCTGGAATGCGCGACATCTGAGTCATGGCCCCGACATTTCGATCGGAGGCTTTGAGTTATGCTGCTAAAACGGAGCCATTTCCCTTTATAATGCAACGTCTGCCTATCTTTCGGGCAAGGGCTTTTGCCCGCGATATCTACCGAAAATGCACCAACGCGGACGAAAGGGGATTCAGTGGAATCTTGCATCGTGAGGGCTTCGCGCTTTTTCGCCACGGCCTGCATCGCAGCGCTTGTTTGCGCTTGCGTGGCGTTTCAATCCGAGCGAGCCTATGCGGCTCCTGACAATTTGCACACAGTCGAAAGCCTTGACCAGCAGATTGAAAATATCGGGTCGGCGCAGGAATGGTCGCAAATCATGGCCTCGGATGCGCCTTCGCGCGATCTGGAATTGCTTATCTTGCAACGTAATTTGGTTGCGGAGGTCGGATACGACGTATTGGCTGCTTACGCGGACGAGTCCGAGGGAAAATCGGCGTTCCTTTCGTGGCTTTTGTCCGATGTCGATGCGCTTCGTTACTACGTGACGGGCGGCGAACCCTACGTTAAAAGCGGCAAGGCATCCTCTGCGCAACATATCGGCGCATTGGACATTCTGCGTTGCCTGCGCGACGCGCACCCAAGCGATCTTGAAGGCGACGACGCCGATGTGCATCTGCGCATGATGGTGTCGGCCGCTCTCGCTCAGTCGAACCGCTCCCGTCTTTGGACGGGAGACCCCGGTTTCGTATCCGATCCGCTTGTCCGCTACGAGACGATCAAGGTGTTCCGAGACAACGCCGAACACTATCGCTTTCAAAAAGACCTGTTCGACCGCCTTCCCGTGGAAAACATGCGCTGGGTGTTCGAAAACCAGATCACTGACGCCGAGCTTGCCTGGCTTGCCAACTACACGCTTGGCAAGGTGCCTGATGTCGAAAAGGAAAAGGACCGCCTGAACGCCTATTCCTATATTTGGTATGGCGGCGTGAACAATAGCTGGGCGACGGAGGGCACGTACAGTTACAAGGGCTTTTACGATCCCGCTCAGTTCAGCGGCCCTGTTACGGAAATCAAGCCGTCGGGCGAAGGCGGGTCGTATCGCGAATGGCAAGGTGGCTGGAAGGAAAAGTATCGGCTCGATTATACCGACGAGCATTTCCCGAACAAATCCGAAGACGATGCGTTCTATATCGGCTGCGCTCAGACCTCGGATGCCGAGGGGGCCACGCAAGATCCCATGAAATACCATCGTCTCTGGATGGTGTTCGAGAAGGGCGGCGTGTGCGGTGCGCTGGCGAAGACGTTTTCCAATCTTAACTGCATGGTGGGTGCTCCGTCGGCCGTTATGGGGCAGCCGGGGCATGCTGCAGCGATGACCTACGAGCTGCGCACGAACGAAGCGGGTGAACAGCAGGGAGCCTATCGGCTTCAAAACGACGTTTCGGGATGGTCGAATTCCGACGTTCCTTCGGCTGCGCACTATCTGAACAATTGGGTGCAGCAACGGAAGGTGGCAAACGGCGAATACATCAGGGGCGGTACGTACACCGTTTACGCGCAGGCGGCGCTTAACGATTTCGATGCGTACGTGAAAAGCTTCGAGTTGCGTTTGCTTGCCGACAGTTTCGCCTCCCCCGATGAAAAGCAGGCTCTGATCGACGCGGCGCTTACCGCGCAGGGCTTTAACTACGACGCCATCACTGCGAAGATCGCGCTTTATGAGCAGAAGGGCGCAAGCGAACAGGAATGGATGGAGCTCGTCCAGTTCATTGCAGACCAGTTGGCGTTTTATCCGTTGCCGCTTCATGACTTCCTGAAGGTGATCGACCAGCGCACCCAGGGAGCATACGTGGTCGCGCTCGAGGACCTGCGCATTCGCACCTTGCAAAAGGCCACGCAGGCAACCGCCGCCGATGTTTTTCAGCCCGAGGTGGCGAAGGCCATGGCCAATGCGCTTCTCGGTAAGTCTGACGGCTATCTGGCCGCATTCTCGTTCGATGGAAAGGATGCGAACACGCTTAAGCTCGGCGCGCAGTTCGCAAGCGGCGGAACGCCTTGGGAATACAGTCTCGATGGCGGAAAAACCTGGGTTCAGTTGTTGAACGGGCAGACCAAGGTGACGCTCAACGAAGAGGAGATGGCTTCGATCACTCCCGAAAACGACATTCTTGTCAGGTTCGTCGGCTTGAGCACGGTTAACGCGATTGACATCACGAAGGCGGAAAGCGCGCTTCCGGCGTATTTCTTGAACGACCGATCGAACGCGCTGTATTTCAACGATGCCAAGATGCTTTCCAAAATCGAGGCGCGCGTGGCGCAAGGTGAATGGACGCCCCTGTCGCAGAAGAACGCATTTGCAGGCGACGTGGATGTGCAGCTTCGTTTTGCGGCTTCGGGCACGGCTTTGCCTTCCGACCCCGTCACGGTGTCGTTCACGAAAAGCAACGAGCCGGACATGGCATTCGTTCCTTATGGCGAACTGAACGTGAATTCGTATTCCACTTCGCAAAACGGAGTGGACGGTGCGAAAAGGGTGCTTGACGGCAACGCGTTGTCATATTGGCACAATGCCTGGTCGGGCAACGATCTTGACGGCTGGATCGTTATCGACCTCGGTCACGAGCGCGACATTGCCGCTTTCGACTTCTGGCCGCGCGGCGATCACGGCAACGGCACGCCGCGCAATCGCATGAGCGTTTTTGCGGCGAACGATGCCGGGGCCGAACCTGGCGTGGCTGTTTCTGCCGATGCGTTCGAACAGGTGAAGGAGGTTTCAGGATTCTCCTGGAAGAAGGGCGCGCCGACGAGGGTGACATTCGACGAGCCTGTTCGGGCCCGTTACATCAAGCTTCAAACGCATGGCGATAAATTCTTCTCGTGCGCGCTGCTTGATTTCTTCGAAACGACGGTTTCTCGTCCCGTGTTGAACGCTTCGGCGGTCGACTTGGGCTGCGTCGAATACGGATACGAGCCGAAGGCCGCTACACTTGCCTTGGCGAACGAGGGAGCAGCTCAGGCGTTCGTCGATTCGGTGAAGGTCGATTCGGATGCGTTTGTGGTCGAGCAAGGCGATGCGCAGATTGCGCCCGAAAGCGAGAACGCAAGCTGGAAGATTTCGGCGAAAAAAGGGCTTGCCTCCGGGGTTTACGAGGGCGAAGCGACCGTGCTTTACCATGCCGATGGCGAACAGCCTGGCTCTCGCATGGCAACCGCGTCGGTCGTATTCGAGGTGACCAAGAAAGAAAGCCACACGCTGACGCTCAAGGTGCAGTTTACGGGAGATACGAGCGTGCGCTTGTCTGCTGAGACGGACGCTTCTGATGCGGCCGTTCAGTATGCGTTGTGTACGGCGGACGCGCATCCCGCCGATGACGAGGCGAGCGTGCTTGCTGCGTCTGCCTTCGACGTATGGACCGATGAAGCCGAATTCTCGGGTCTCGATCCCTATGTCGAGTATTTCGCGTTCGCACGCATCGTCGGAGACGACAACCACGGAGGTGCGGTGACGACGAGCTCGTTGAGCGTCGTGCTTCCTCATGCCCCCGGACCCGATGGCAACGGTTCCGGGGGCGGGCTTGCGCCCGACGGCGGCGATCAGAGTGAGCCGAACGGCGACGGGAATGCTTCCGGAGGTGGTTCCGACGGGGAAAGCGAAGGCTCCGATGGGGGCGAGGGCACCGAAGACGGTGAGTCGGGCACCGAAGGCGGCGGTTCCGCCGATCCCGATTCGGGCCAAAATGACGGCGATGTCCAGGCGGGTCAAGGCGGCGAAGAGAAACCTGACGACGGCGGGTCCTGGTCTGGGGGCGTTTCTGCGGGCGAGAGCGATGTGCATTCGCCAAATGGCCAAGCCTCCTTCGAGGATGTTCGTGAAAAAAACGAGCATCTCGAGAAAACCGTTGCCGCGATGTCGGACGGCACTGCGGCCCTTGTCGTAACGTTTTGCATGACGGCCCTCGCTTCTCTGACTGTGGCGACCGTTGCCATGCGCATGCGCGCTTCGAGGATTCGCGAAGAACGTTAGCGTTTGCGGCGTAGCAGGCGGGTTTGTTCGCATTGATAAAGCCCCGCAGCACCGGGTTCATTTCCCAGGGCTGCGGGGCTTCGTTGTTTCGCCGCGTCTATTGGCGATGCGGCACTGTTCAGGCGAGAGCGGTCCTTATGGCTATGCTGCGCGGGTTCTAGCTGGCAAGCGATATTGTCACGAAAACGAACGCCAGCGTGATAACGATGAATCCAGCGACGATGGCCCAGGCGGCGGGTCGTGCGAAGTTGATCGTCCATCCGATGCCGAAGCGTTCGGGAAGAAACAGGCTCGCGTCGTCGCGGTTGAAGTAGATGATGCCGAGCTTCCAATGCTCGTCGTCATCTGCGAGAAGTTCGTCTTCTCCTTGGAGCCTCAGGAACACGCGCGACCCTGCCTGTCCGTAGACGACGGAAAGGGCGATGCTTCCTCCCACGACCGGGACGGTCAAAAGCAACACGATTGCTCCCGCCTGGCCGAGTGTGATGAACCCGGCGGAAGAAAGCAGGAACAGCATGCCGATGCCGCCGCCGCATACAATGCCTACGACCAGCAGGAAGACGCTTTGCGCGCGGGCGAAGAGCCCGTAGGCGAGAGCGGATGCGGCAGGAGCGGACGGGTCGACCGCTCGTTTTGAGCGTAGAATCGTCCAATGCGAAAAGGTGAGGCAGGCGGCCATGAAAACCTCGAAGAGCACGGGAAATCCGATCGCGCTGCCAATGGATTTAGACGTGTAATTGGTCACGTTGCCCGCGAAATCGGCATGCATGGGCAGCATGTCGGGCATGGAGGGGTACAGAACGAACCCGATGCCCGCCGTGGCCAAGATGACGGGAATGTAGAGCAGGTTCCACGCCAAGGGCAGCGCGCCGGGAAGGTCTTCTTCGGCAGCGACGGCGACTGTCTGTTTATGCTGGGCTTGCCAGCCTTCGGCATGCTTGATGGCGATGACCTTGCGCCTGCCTGCAAGCATGAGCGCGAAAGATGCGATGGCCAAGACGGCGACCGATGAGCATTCGATGGCTACGCCTGCAGCATCGTTGCCCGAGATAATCAGCGCGCCTGCGCCTAACGAGGCGATGGTGCAGACGACGGTCAATGCAATCATGAATGCGGCGTAGCGCTTCTTGAGCGCTCTGAGTCGGGGGTCGTTTTGCGCTGCGGCGGGCACAGTGGTTGCGAAGCATTCGTTGCGGCGCATGAGATAGGGGGTGAAGGCGAGCAACAGGCCGGTGGAAAGCGTCAACAGGGCCAGCATGCCTACGGTTGCGATGGCGATCATGCGATCACGCTCCTTTCGCTGCAACCGAGAGGCTTGCAGCAGCATCGGGTTCGTCGTCGTGCGGTTTCTGCAGAGAGTTGCTGTGCTCAGCGAGCGTCATGTTCGCGTTGCAGCGCTCCTCGCCGGCGAGGGAGAACGCGCGGTCCGCCTGTTCCTGGGCCATGTCGAGAAACGATTGTCGCGTTCCTCCTTGCGCGCGATGCTCCAAGGCCAGTTGCAAAAGGGTGCCTCGCAACTTTTCGGTGCTTGCTGCCATCCGTTCGGGGGTGGCTGCGTTTTGGAAGTCGGCGACTACGGCGCCGGCCCGGCCGCGCATGATAAGGAATCCCTCGTCGCGCAGCGTCGCATACGCCTTGTTCACGGTGTGCAGGTTCACGCCCAGATCGCTTGCAAGCGCGCGCACGCTAGGCAGCCTATCTGCCGCGGCGAGTTCGCCGTGTGCGATTGCCGCGACGATCTGATCCCTGATTTGCAGGTAGACGGGATCGGGCGATGCTTGGTCGATGCGGATGATCACGGCTGTCTCCTTCCTTTTGTTCTATTCGTCATATAACAATTAGATTGTAGCATATTTGTTATAGAGCAAATAGAACAAATGAGTTCTTGAGACATCGAGGTCGGCGGTGTTGTGGTTCGCGGGCCTGTACCGCGCCAAGGTTGCTGGCGCAATTCCTTTCAGAGGGGCGTCCGCCGATTTTCATGGTGATTAGTCATTTCGGTGTTCTTGTTCAGCTCGTGCCTACAGCGCACGCTGTGTTCCATGGGGCAATGAGCTAGCCGATTTCCTTCGGTTGCGCTAAAAGCTCGGTTTGTCCCAGGCGTTTTTTACCGAAAAAAGCACGGCCGGCATGATGCTGCCGGCCGTGCTTTTTTCGATGTCCATTCTGTCCCGTTTGCCGCGTAGCAGGGCGCGGCAGGCTGTGGGCGAATAGGGGATGGTTGTTTTTCCGACGGCGTGACGATGTCGGAAAAACCATAGACGTCACGGGTGCGTGACCATGGTGTCGACGCGACCCTTCTTATCCCAAGCCGCTTCGTAGCCGAATTCTTCCAGGTTGGCCAAGGCGGCCTCACGCTGGTCTTCGGCAACGTCGATGTTCTCGAGGTACACCTTGCGGAATCCGGGGTTATCGATGTAGAGCTCCTGCTTGAAGGGGTTGCGCTTCTTCTTGATGATCGTGTAGGCCTGGTAGATGAACACACCGATATTGAACAGCAGTGCGATGACCGAGATGGTCATATGTGCCGCTGGGGCATTCGTGGAGTGCACGACGAAGGCTGGGTGCAGATAGAACCAGGGAATCGTCATGGTGATGATCATGTTCACGGCAAGTGTGCGGACGCGATGCTGTGCATAGGCGCCGCGCTTGATGAAGAACGCGGGAATCGTGCAGGCCGCCAGAAGCACCAGGCCGCAATACATCGAACGGTCGGAGACGCTGTTGTAGGTGTAGGCGAA
>JAUNLI010000176.1 GCA_030532315.1 Slackia sp. | reverse complement strand
GACGCTCGCTTCAAGCGGCTTCGCGTGGCGGTTTCCCGCCGACTGTTATTACCTCGTTTGAGTGGCCCGTCCGAATGCCGTCGCACAACGACAGCTTCAACGTTGAGCCTGCACCTTTTGGGCTTAACCCTTTCGGTACGATTGCCAATATAAAATCTAAGTCTGTTATTGTCAACTTATCTGACAAGATATTCGGCATGTTACCTAAATGTCATTTTCGCTGATAATCTGGCAGAAGAAGTGCATGCGAAATATAGCGCAATGGAGAAGCACGCATGGCGGCGCGCCTGCCGTAGAAACACCTGCACGAACGACCGATGGCACGTCCGTAGATGAATAAGCCCCGATGCACGACCCGCGTGGCGCTCTCGCTGGTCAGACGGAACCGATTGTGCGAGCGAGACCGCCCGCCTATACTATTTCGGCCGTTTGCGCAGCCGAAATGCACCTTTTGACGAGATAGCATGGATTCGCCCCGGGCATTCGGCCCTCATCGGCAGCGATGTTTGCAAAATACCAGGTCAAAAGCTTGCGCTTGATTCTCCTGAAGAAGAGGAGGCGCGCCATCCATGCTATTTCGTCGATACGTGCATTTTCCTTGCACGAACGCACGAAATAGCATGGATTTCCCGCCATCACGGGCGAGGTAGCACGGTTGCCGGCATCGAACCGTTAGTAAAACGAGCAGAAAGCCTGCGTGCGCTATCGACGACACGCCGGACGGATGTTGCGCAATTTGCAATATTCATTGCGATTTCGCAACTATTTATTATGATAAGCGTCTCGGAAACGCCTCGGTTAGGAGTCCGTCATGCTATCTGTCTCTCAAAGCGCCGAAATACTCGGTATCTCTCCCGCGCGCGTGCGCAAGCTCGTTAGCGAAGGGGCTCTCGACGGCGTGAAAATAGGCGGAACTTGGGCGCTGCAGGAAGCGTCGGTATACGACAGGCTCTCAAAGAAGCCCCGCGCAGGAAGGCCTGTCCGCGCGATTGGCGGCATGCCCGCAGACAAGCAAGCCCCGGAGTACGACCTACACAGCCTTTACCTTGAATGCAAGCAAGCCTTTCGCTTCGAACCATCGCTTCGAAGCATCGAAGAGGCGGAAACCCAGGAGGAAGCAGGGTTCTATATGGCAGTCGCCGACTATTTCCTGCAGCACAAGCAGCGCGAACTGATTGCCCAGGGAGTGTACTGATGAGCGCGCGTGAGCACATCCTCCGAAACGAAAACGGCTCCGCACGAAACGCCGCCGATTGCACAATGCCTTCGCGACCCCAATACGTTGTTTTCGCAGGCGTCAACGGTGTGGGAAAAACAACACTCTATCGATCTGGATTCTGGCGCAGAGACGAATCCGACAACACCTTGGCACGAGTTAATCCTGACGAAATATTGAAAGAGGCAAAGGCAAATCCGAATTCGATCAAATCGCAACTCGAAGCAGGAAAAAAGGCCGTCAATCTCATCGAGGAGTATTTTGAAAAGCGCGTATCGTTCAACCAGGAAACAACGCTAACGGGCCAATCGGCACTCGCTCGCTTGAAACGTGCACATGAGCTGGGATACGAGGTGCGCCTCTATTACGTCGGAGTCGAAGCCCCCGACGTAGCCGTCGAACGAGTGCGACATAGAGCAGGCCTTGGTGGGCACTTCATCAAGGAGGAAGATGTAAAACGCCGTTTCGACAATTCTCTCCTCAATTTTGCGCATGGACTCGATTTCTGCGACGAGGTGCGTGTTTATGACAACACCGAAGAGTTAACTCGCATTGCCGTCTGGAAGCATGGGACGCTTTGCTGGTGGTCCGGCCGCAAAGCCGCTTCGTCGTGGCTGTTGCGGGCAATGACGAGCGAAAGGTGGCGTGCCGAATAGCCAGCAAAACCGTTGGGGGGCTTTCCACCTACGCTTCGGCGTAAACACGATGCGATATTTGCACATCCACTTCGCGCGCGAGAGGCCATAGGCCTTCTAAACCATAGCCGACCGCCATCTTCCTACTCGAATCTCGACGACCTGAACATCGTTAATGTCCGACGAGAAGATGGCTTTGCAAAGTGAATCGGGCTCCACCCGCAAAGCGGGCGGCTCCCTGCACGACCACACGCGCACCAGGCCAAAATCATTAAACGAAGGGCTCGGTTCACAACAGCGCCTTTCATCTGGATGCATTATGCATGAAAAGCGCAGATAAAACTGCCTTTGCGCATGCGAAACGCAGTCACGAAGGGCTTCCTAGCGCCAGAACCGACCGTCAAACAGGCCATGACGATTTTCAACGGCGTTCAGAAACACCTCGAGGTACTCCTCGCGCGCCTCGAACATGGCGGCAAGCACCTCCACGGCATCGGGCGGCATAAGACCCGCATAATGGGCAAGGTCGCGCCGATTCATTTCGGCGTTGCATTCGTTAGTAAGAAGATAATCCGCCATCACTTCCTCGCGAGAGACGCCGCATGCGATCTGCGCGCTTGCGCACATCACGCCTACACGGTCTTTGCCGTTAGCGCAATGCACCAACGCCGGCCTGCCCTCGCTCAGAATGGCCGACACGAGGCCGCACACCGTGTCGACATGGTTGGCCATAACGCCGTACAAAAAGCGCATACGCTCTCCGGGAAGACCGTAAGCCGCCTTCACGTAGCGCGATTTGGTTTCTTGCGTTCGGGATTCGTCGTCTTGCAAGTCTACCGGACACACGCGCACCTCAAAGGCATCGCAGACAGCAGCAGGTTCGGGGTTGACTGCGCGCTCAGCTTCCTTGCGCAGGTCATAGACAACCTCTATCCCCAACGCGCGCAACGCCTCTACGTCTTTCGCCGTTGCTTCGGTTAGCGCGCGCGAGCGAAACACCGCAGGACGCCCTTCGCGCCCGTCGAGGCCAGCGCACATGCGCAAACCGAATTTTTCGTACAAATCAAGCGAGACGCCCATGCGCACTCCTCCTTTTCGATTCCCATTGCAGCAAAGTCATTCGAACGATTCTATCCAAGCTACTCCACGAAAGAAAACGAACCACAGGCAGTGCTACGGAGCCATAGAGCAACCCGTTTTGCAAAGTTTTTTCGCTTATGAACCCTGGATCGACAATTCAAGCAAGAAAAGGAACCAACGCCAGAATGGAAA
>JAUNLI010000175.1 GCA_030532315.1 Slackia sp. | reverse complement strand
ACAAGCTGCTGGGTCTTCAGAGCTATTTCACCAGCGGCGAAACCGAGACGCGCGCGTGGACCATTCCTATCGGGGCGAAGGCGCCGCAGGCCGCAGGCGTTATCCATTCCGATTTCGAGCGTGGCTTCATCAAGGCTGAAACCGCGAGTTTCGAAGACTATGTGGCGCTCGATGGCGAGAAAGGTTGCCGCGAAGCCGGCAAACTGCGTCAGGAAGGCAAGGAATACGTGGTGCAAGACGGCGACGTCATGCACTTCAAGTTCAACGTGTAATTAGTTGAAGCTCAATTGTTGTGTGCGCTCCGCATGCTGCCAGAAGGCTCATGCGGAGCGTTCTTTTTTAAGTTTAAATGGCGCTGATGCTTTAGCCTTCCAAATGCGCTTTAGTTCTGGCGCAAAGCTGTACGATAGGCCGTTCCATGCGGTCCCTGAGTTCTTTCGATGCCGAGGAGGCTTGCGTGTTTTCGAGTTCTTCGAATATGTTTGCGAGCTTTTCGGGAATGATATCGGCGTAGAGGGATATCAGCTTCACACATCCCTCGACGGTGATTCCAGCTTCTTCCAGGCCGCATTGTTCTTGCATCTTAAGCAGATGGCTTCGGTAGAGGCGCCCGACGCGGTTTTCCCCGCCTATCGACATGGCAAGTTTCGGTGGTTTCATCTTCCATTGAGCGTGTTCTATGTAAGGCGCTATCGACGCGATATCGTACAGAGGGGCGAGATGGTGCGCCCCATCGGCCCTTAACATGAGGGAATAGTTTTTTGCATGGGCGTCGGTTGCGGCAAGAAGATGGTTGAAAAACAACATCTGTAGAAAACTTGCTACATTGGATTGCGCTGTCGGTCCTGTGGACATGAGAAGCCTGAGGGCATCCTGGCATCCAGGGCCCCCGTCTGCTGCGTATTTGTTATCGGGTAGGCATCCAAGCGCTTGGCAGAGGTCTTCTTGATGCAATCTGCTGACGCTTTCTCCGATAATCAGCCGATCGTAGCGTTCGATAACGATTGCGGGCTCTATTCCGTGCCTCCCTTCGAATTCGTGATACTCAACCTTTGCGGTGTCGATGCCGCATTCTGCCGCAAGGCGCATGCATATGTATTCGTTAAGGGCTTGGTGGGCAAGCCCTCTGACGCCACTTTTGAAGATATGGGTGGTTGCCGCGCCCCCTCCGCACGAAAACCAGGCGCCGCCCCTTTTTCTCAGGGCGAATTTGTTTTGTTGGCCGCCAAGGCTCCAATGTTCGTTTTCGGCAATCCATCCTGAAGCGTTGTTGCGGCCCAGCGATAGTCTCTGGGCGATTTCGGCATCGCTTACGGGGACAAGCTGTTCTTCGCGCGTTTTATCTGATTCGGGCAAGCAGAATTGTACGGCGCCAGGGCAGTCGAGTCCGATTATGCTCAGGAGTGCGAATGGGTTGTTGGGCGATACGCCATTTGCAGCGGCAATGCGTCTGCGTACGAATGGGTCTTCGGGCAGAAGCCCCCATAAGTACGGAAGAACCACGTCGTTGTGGTATGTTCGGGTTGACAGGGGCATGGCTGACGATAAAGGAACACCGCGATAGTTTCTAAGGTAGCGAAACGAAAGGGTGCCGGAGGGCTCTTGGGCGAGCATGCCTGCATGCTTGCCTTCGATTATCACGTCAAGTGTGGCGCTTGTCATTTTCGTCCTTCCGTCAGAATCGCAAGGGCGTCGAATGCCTTGTTTGCCTGCTGCTCTTGGCACGGGTTGTCCGAAAGTCTCGTTATGCCAGCGGAATCCATGTTTTGGTCGTCGTGTGCGATGATTTTCGGACCATCTCCTGCCTCGATGGTCAATTCAAGGCCGAGGGCTTCAAGAACTGCCGTTAGTTTGTTGAATTGAACCCCGGGGTTTTGTCCAAGCTCGAGCGACCATAGGCACCGTTTCGAAACCTTCGCTTCGTCTGCAACCTGAGCTTGCGTCAGGCCTAGTTGCAAACGGCGGTCCTTTATCGCATATCCGATATCAAGTGCGTCGACCATCGTTGATACCCCCTGTTCTTCGATGCCGAGTGCGAGATGAGTCGCATAATTTTGCAACATAGCTTACTCGCATAATTTTGCGAGTCAAGGATTTCGCAAAATTATGCGAACTTTGGGAGTCGAGGCTTACTGTATTAAGGCATATCTTGCAGTAAAACAAGTCTATAAATAAGAACATTTGTTTGTTAAAAAGATAGAGTAAGAAGCCTCTAGGTGCAAAGGAATACGCTTTCCCGGTTGACGCCGAAAGCGTTCGGTCTTTCGGCGGAGCTTTCTCGAGCGGCTTTTGCGGGTCAATCGTCGGGATAGTCTTGATGCGTGGCCGCTGTTAGATTTTTTGCGCGGTAAGATACGTCATGCATCGTGTGGCTCAAGGCAATACGGCTGCTTCAACGGTGCATTCGTTTTTCGATTCGGGGCGCAGGTGCGCTCGGGTAAAGGGGGAGCCATGTCGGACATTCGAACCGATCACGATTTCGCGCCTTTGGGCTTCGGGTTCATGCGCCTGCCGGAAATCGATCGCAATGGCGAAACGGTGTTCGACCACGATGCTATCTGCGCCATGGTCGATGAATTCATGAATGCGGGCTTTACGTACTTCGATACCGCTTATGGCTATCACAACGGCAAATCGGAGTGCGAGCTGAAAGCCGCGCTGGTCGATCGCTATCCGCGCGACGCCTATACCATTGCCACGAAGCTTCCCGCTTGGTTGGCAAACGATGCCGGTCACGCGCGCCACATGTTTGACAAATCGCTTCAAAAACTGGGCATCGAATATTTCGACTATTACCTGCTGCACAATCTGGGCGGTCCGCTGACTGCTCCGTTTGAAGAGTACGGTCTGTGGGAATATGTCGCCGAAAAGCGCGAGCAGGGCTTGATTCGCCATCTCGGGTTTTCCATCCATGATAAGGCCGAAGCCCTCGAGGAAGTGCTGACGAAGCACGCCGACATCCCTCTGGATTTCGTGCAGCTGCAGATCAACTACGCCGACTGGGAAAGCACGATCATCGAATCGCGCAAGTGCTACGAGGTGGTTCGTGCTCACAACCTGCCCGTTGTCATCATGGAGCCCGTCAAGGGCGGTTCGTTGGTGAATCTTCCTCCTGCGGCGGCTGACATCCTGCGCGAAGCCGAC
>JAUNLI010000013.1 GCA_030532315.1 Slackia sp. | reverse complement strand
GCCCTGTTCAGGCGAAACGAGGAGATTTGGGGTACACGTTTTGTCCTATAAGCCTGGGTTGTTTCGGTCCGAGCACGGCGAAGCCGAGCGCAGGACAGCGGATGCGCGAAGCGTATACGCAATCGAATCCCTCACGGCGCACCACCTGAACTTTAACCGCCTCCGGGCGGTTTTTTGTTGCTTTGGTTTAGAAGTTTGCTACAACCATCTTTTAGATGGCCTTATGAATAGTTGTTGATGTAATGCCTGATAAATAGGCATTTCTGAATGTTGCTGCCATTTTCTTATGCTTGTGCCTATTGATTTGTTATCTCGTCGACCACAATTGCTTTAAAAATAGCCGCTGACTCAGATTTGCATAAATGATGTATAAATATCCATCAATATATATGTATCGCACGTGTGATTGCATAACTACGAATCATGAAAAACCTCTATCGAAAGGAGAGGGTCATGAAGCGAATGAATGCCTTGAAGAAAGGTTTGGCAATCGGCGCGTGCGGCTTGGCGCTTGTCGCAACGATTTCCCCTGCCGGTTCTGCTTTGGCAGAAAACAATCATTGGGACACGGCGTATTCGTCGTATGCGACGTCGCGCGGAGTCTCCTACACCGACGCCAGAATCAAGTTGGACGATACATCTTCATGGGATGCCTGCTCAGGCGGTGCGAACCATACCGTAGAAGTTGCAGCGACTCCCGCCACTTATTGGGATGTGCGTTTCGTTGGAAGCCCTATATATGGCTGGTGGAGCGGTAAGTCTGGATATCTTTCCAATTGGGTTTATGAAGCCGATCCGAGTTATCGGGCTCTCCTGTGGTTCAACAACACCAATTCTTATGCGACGACGATATCTGGCGTATGGAGCCCCGATAGCGTGTAGCGTTCTCATTGTGTGAGTATCCGTCCCAGAGGGGCGTATGCCCCCTCTGCGTTCTTGAGGGGGAATCATGCCGATACGCGTGTGCTCCTATACCAAAACCATCAAAGGAATCACCGTTCTCGATGCTATCGAATGCACTTTCGAGCAAGGTCGCATTTATGGGCTTCAAGGAAAAAACGGGTCGGGTAAGACTATGCTGCTAAGGGCGATAGCCGGTCTCATTCTTCCGACTTCGGGGCATGTTGAGATAGAAGGCAAGATAGTGGGCGACGATATCGCATTCCCTCCCAGCATCGGTCTGCTGATAGAGAATCCCTCGTTCATTTCGCGTTATACCGGCGCGAAGAATCTCGAGCTGTTGGCGGGGCTTAAGGGAATTGCTTCCGTCGACCATATTTGCAACGTCTTGAGGCAAGTTGGTCTCGATCCGACGGATGCGAGAACGTACCGGAAATATTCGCTTGGCATGAAGCAGCGTCTGGGCATTGCGTGTGCCATTATGGAAAACCCCTCCATCGTGTTGCTCGACGAACCTTTCAATGCCCTCGATCCTTCGGGCGTATCGTGCGTGATACAGGCAATCGCGCATATGCGGGAACAAGGGTCGACGACTATTGTCGCGTGCCATGATGTAGAAGAACTTCGGCAGATTTCCGACGAGATTATTACGCTTGCAGAGGGTAGGGTTGTTTCGCGAGAGAAGGTGGGCTCGTGAGCGCTCGTATGAAAAAGAAGGCATGCGCCATTGTCTTCTCCGTCATTGCTGCAGCGCTCTGTTGTGCCCCCATCGTCTTCTTCTACAAACAGGCGAATGACGGATATCCTGCTCATGGCGTTGTTCAATACGACAGAGGAGACCGCGTTGCTCTTTGCGGTTTCGACGAACGGGGAGAGACGGTGGCGTACCCTGCTGTAACGCTGAGTATCGAAGGGGCAACCATGCTGTCTGCCGAGGAGTTCATGGCGGTTTTCCCTGGTTATATGGACCAGGTGTTTGCTGCAGGCCAAGCTGGCGATGCGCGTTTCATTGTTGTGGAGTGCTTGGTGGAAAACGATTCCGACGACGATGCCAAAACGCTTCTTGGAAATGCGGCGATTCAGACGGGGTCGTATGCGAACGGCATTGAATATTCCCTTTACCAGATGCTTAACGGCGGCAAATCGTTTACGTTCGAAGCTCATTCGTCGAACATCGTTTATCTGACATATGCGATTTACGATGCGAGTTTCGGCTTCAATGAAACATGGGGTTCGATAGATGAATCCTCCTTCGAGCTGGTGGTTGCCCTTTATCCCGATAAGGAATATGTCGATTTAGGCGTTTTGGATAACTTCTCTCTTTCAGAATTTTCATCGAAGGAGGCGTGCGCATGGGCCGAACGGTGAGAAATGAGCTCAGGCGAGCGTGTTTGAATCCTGCGTTCGCAGCGGTACTTGTCGTGGGCGTGGCCTGCGCGTTGGCCAATATATTTTTGGTTGCATTTCCCTACGCGACATCTGATGCGTACAGTGCGTGGAGAAATGGGGTCAAGGGAGGTTATCCCGCTTCATTCCACCATTCCTGGATGGGGCAGACGAGCTTTTCCGTGACGACGGTGATTTTTTATTGGCTCGTTCCTCTTCTTGCCTGCGTTCCGTTCGCAGCAAGTTTAAGCGAAGACATCTTCTCTCGCTATGCCGACCAGGTGATTGTGCGCGTGGGCAAGAGGCGGTATTTCGCCGCAAAGCTTATCGCATCTGCCGTGTCGTCCGTGCTGGCTGTGGCGATGCCTTTGACAATCAATATAGCCATTGTGGCGTGTCTTGTGCCCGATATCCCGCCCGAGCCTGCCGCAGGCACGTTCTATGTTGCGCCGAACACGATGCTTGTCGATCTGTTTTACGAGAACCCATGGGTTTATGCGTGGCTTTTCGTGGCGATGGCGTCCGCCTTGGCCGCCTTGTGCGCAATGGCGTCATGCTGCGTTTCTTTCGTCGTCCGCAATCGCTTCGTCGTCCTCTTGGCGCCATTTGGCGTATGTGCCTTTCTGCAGCTTGCTTTCCAAGGCACCATTCTTGCCGGATTCTCTCCACTGAATGTCATTTTGCCCTATCAGCCGTTTCCTTCGATTTTTTGGGTTGTATGTCTGTGCTTCGTTCTTTCGTGTGCAGCCGCACTGGCATTTTTTGTATATAAAGGGTCGCATTATGAAGGCATCTAGCGTTTCATTTGTCACGTGCGTGAAATTCGAGTTCGGCCGCGGCATCGCTTCTGTCGTCCCGTTCGCGGTTGCGCTTTTAGTGTGTGCGGGCGCTGCTCAGGTTGCGTTTTCGGTGGAAGCGCACAATGCGGGAATCGACGGGGTTCGCGCGATTGACGCGTTTGCATATGCTTTCCGCGGCATGGAAGTGTTTCATTCGGAAAGCAGATTGCCGTTCATTGTGGATGCCTATTGGATTGTTCCGCGTCTGTTGGTTGGAAGCATTGCGTGCTTCGTTCCCGTGCGCGATCTTAAAGGCTATTCCGCGCAAGTTGTGACGCGTTGCGGAAGCCGGGCGGGATGGGTTTCGGCGAAGCTCGCCCTCGGTGCAGGCGCGCTCGTGCTCTATTACTTTTCATGCGCCTTTTTCGCTTGGCTGAATGCGTGTGTTTGGGCGAGCTTCGGTGGCGTTTCCAGCCCCGATTCCGCATTGCTTCTCGGAATCGATCCTCATGCGACCGATGCATCCGTGCTCTTGGCTTTGGGGTTGTCGTTCATTGCCGATTTTTCGCTTGTGCCGCTGTGCATGGCTCTTACGCTCGCCTGCGGTGCGGCGGCTTCCTTCGCATCGTCGGTTGTCGTCTTGATTGCGAGCGCTTTTTTCTCAACTCCGTATCTCTGGATGAATGCAACCATGCTGACCCGTTCCTTTTTGGATGTGTCGGAAGGCCTACCTGCAGAAACCGTTGCATTTACGTGCGCGTTCGTTCTTGTTGCGGGAATTACATGCTGTTGTCAGGTGGGAAAGAAGGTTGAATACCGATGAGCCGAATGAAATTAAAATCCCTTCTCGCGCTGGTGCCGTGTTTTTGCCTTTGCGCATGCACGACATCTGCGATAACGGGACATGTTGCGGGCGATTCCGTTCATATAGAACCTCCCTCCGAAGAGGATGCTTGCTTTTATGACGTCGGCCAGACGATTGAAATCAAGGCGATCGATAAGACTGACCCGGGAAACAGCCCTCTCGTCTCGTTTACTCTTGATAGCTGTTCGGTGTATAGCGAGAACCTTCCCGAAGGGGTCGACCTTTCTGAAATTCCCGACTATGAGGTGTTCAGAAATGGAGTGGGCAAGGACGGAAGCCTGCCTGACGGCTTGAACTTCATCAGGGCGGATATTACCTATGAAAATAAGAACGACCAGGATGTTTCTATCGGCGTCAATAGCATAAGGTTGGGTTTTTTCGGGCTTGATGCTAACGCGACTCCGCCTTCTTACGAGCTTTGCTGGGTGGACGGAATCGAGACTGCCAATGCGCCGAAAGATGCTTATATGCCTACGCTTCCTGCCCACTCTACGCAGAGCTATTCGATTGGCTTTATGGTTTCGAGCGACTACGTAGACAATGGGAACGTTCGTTTGCTGGCGCAAAATGAGATTCGCGGGCTCGAACAGACAAACATTCTCGGCTTCAACATCCCCAAGGAGTCCTGACATGAAGAATCCCAGGCAATCGTTTGCATATCGTTTGTCGGCTGTGCTCGGCGTTTCTCTGAGGTATATGGGGATGTTTCTTCCGTGCTGCGTGCTTGGCTTGACGGCAATTGCTTCGTTCTGTTTCCTTAAGGCTTTTGCTGCCGCATTCCCCGGAAGCACGGTGGTGGATGCGCTTATATGGGCGTTTGATCCCTCGGCGGGGGTTTCCCTCTTATGGGTTGTGTGCCCTGCCATTTTTATGACGGCATTGTCGTATCTTTGGAAAGAGAAGGAACGCGCCCATATCATCGTGGCTTATGGCAGCGAAGGAAGGATGTTTGCATCCTATCTTTCGGATGTGGTTGTCTTGGCCCTGTCTGTCGCGATGGTTCTTCTGGGAGTGTTGCTGCTATGTGGTTATGCGATATTTGGCTCCGCGTCGAATTTCGATTCATCTTCGTCGTTGATGGCAGCGTATACCGAAGAAACGCTCGAAGGCTTTGATTTGGCAAGCTCGCTTCCTGCCTTTTTCTTCTATGGGTTTTTGTCGCTTATGTTTTCGGGGATGGCATTCTATATCTTGCGCGCCATCTGCAAAAATACGGTTCTTGCATGGGGAGTCGTCATTGCGTGCGGCCTTCCTCAGATACATGGGTCGACTTCGTTCATCTACGATGCGGCCAAAGCGGCGGGGATGAACATGCCCATCGTCAACCCCTTGTCGTATCTCTATGAATCGTCCGGCGTTTTCTATTCATCGTGGTTGCCGGGTGCGAGCCATGGCTTCTGGGTGCTTGTTCTTATCGTTGCGTGTCTTATAGGAATTGGCTTCGTTGTCACAAAGGGAAGAGAATATTTGCAGGCATGAGAGCCGCCCTCTTTGAAGGGCGCTCGGCGGGGCTGGGGAAGCGGTGCGGGCGCCCTGAAAGCTTCTGTTTGTCGCTCCCTTAGGGGAGCGATATCGTGTGTGGCATCATGCGACATCGAGCGGCGCAACACTTCAAAAGATTTTTTTTGACAGATGGATTTTGAACCGGTATGCTTACCAAGCTGCTTTTGAGATGCGCCGTTACCTCAGCTGGATAGAGGGACTGACTACGAATCAGTACGTCGGGGGTTCGAATCCCTCACGGCGCACCACTTTCTTGCAAAGAGAGCAGTTGCGGCGCGTAAGCGCCTTTTTTATTTGTTGGGAGAAAAGGTTCGATTTGAAGGTTCGAAAACACAACATTCGCCTGATGTAGCCTTGTTCTCTTCCTTTGTATGCAACAAGGCTGCTCGCCTGTTTGCATATGAAGGGGATCTATGTTCTATCTGACTAATATGCTTGGCCGGCCCGTGTACGATTCCACGGGTGAAAAGCTCGGCACCGTGTCTGACCTTGCCATTTCGACGGGCGAGGTGTTTCCTCGCATCACATCGCTTGCATTTCGCGGTCCTGGTCGCACGCCGTTCATGATTAGCTGGCGCAAATACGTCGCCGATTTCAGCGAAGATGAAGTCACGCTCAATACCGAGTCGTATAACATTCGCTTTAGCTATTTGCAGCCCACCGAAGTTCTTCTTGCGCGCGACCTGCTTGACCAGCAGATTGTCGACACGCAGGGTTTGAAGGTCGTTCGCGTCAACGACCTCAAGCTTTCCCCGTCCGGCTCTCAGCTGCGCCTTCTCGGCGCCGAGGTGGGCGTGAGGGGCATCTTGCGCGGTCTTCATCCGCTTCTTGAAAAGGCGGTTGTTTCCGGGGCGAAGCTTTTCGGCAAAAAGGTCGAAGAGAAAATCATCGCCTGGAATTACATGGACCTGCTCGACCGCGATCTGTCCAAGGTGAAGCTGTCTGTGACGCACAAGCGTCTCGACGAGCTCCATCCCGCCGACGTCGCCGACATTCTGGAGCAACTCGATCCGAAGCAGCGTGCAGAGGTTTTCAAGCATCTCGACGATACGCGTTCGGCCGAGATTATCGCCGAGCTCGAAGACGAGTTCCAGGCGGAAACCCTTGACGATATGACCGATCGCGAAGCATCCGGCCTGCTTAAGCAGATGGATCCTGACGATGCGGCCGACATCATCCGTGATCTTCCCTACGAAAAGGCGGAAACCTTGCTGCGCCTGATGGGCGTTGAAGACGCCGCCGAAATCAGGAGGCTTCTGGGCTATCGTGACGACACGGCCGGCGGCATGATGACCACCCAGTTCGTCGCTTTGAGTGAAGACGATACGGTGGGAGACGCCATCGAGACGTTGCGCGCCCTCGACGAGGATTTCCCGACGGTGCACTTCGTCTACGTGCTCGAGGAAGACAGCGAAAAGCTGGTCGGCGTTATGTCGATGCGCACGCTTGTTCTTGCGCATAACGATACGCGGCTCGGAGATGTCATGTATACCGACGTCATCACGGTTTCTCCCGACGAAGACGAAGAGGAAGTCGCCTCCGATATTTCGAAGTATGACATGGTCGCGTTGCCTGTCGTCGACGAAGGCGGGCATATGCTCGGTCTGGTCACGGTCGACGACGCTCTCGACGTCATCGAGGAGAGCACCGAAACCGAGAAGACCACCAATTTGTGGATGAAGGTTGCTCTTGCGATTTGCGGCGGAATCATGTTCCTTGCTCTTTATACCGCCGTCATTATGCGCATCATGGAGGTGGGCTAATGGCTGCCGTGAAGAAGGGCGCCTCTTACGATGAGGTTATGCAGGCGGTTCGCGAGGGCGACAAAAGCGCTCTTGAGGTCGCTCAGGACGCCGCGAGTGTCGAGCGTTCCGGAGATGAAAAAAAGAAGCGCGCGACGGTTCTTTTGATTCTTGGCGCGATGGGTCCGGGCGTGGTAAGCGCCATGGCGGGCAACGATGCGGGTGGCATTTCTACGTATTCCACCGCGGGTGCTGATTTCGGCTTTGCCGCGCTATGGGTCATTCCCGTGATGTGCGTGCTGCTGCTTGTTGTGCAGTTGACGGCGGCCCGTATGGGCGCGGTTACGGGCAAGGGCTTCGCCGCCCTGATTCGCGAGCGCTTCGGCATTCGCCTGACCGCGCTTGCGATGGGTGCGCTCCTGATCGGTAACGTAGCAACCACATTCAGCGAATTCGCAGGCATTGCAAGCGGCATGGAGCTCTTCGGCATCCCTCGTTTCGCAAGCGTTCCCGTGGCTGCGTTGGTCGTATGGCTGCTTGTGGTGAAAGGCAGCTACAAAAGCGTCGAAAAGGTGTTTTTGGCGGTGTCGCTCGTGTTCGTCACCTATGTGGTGGCGGCGTTTCTTGCAGGTCCGAACTGGGGGGACGTTGCCTATTCCACGGTGGTTCCGCAGGTTCCCGCCGACCCCCACTTCGTATCGCTCGTCATTGCCATGATCGGTACGACCATTGCTCCGTGGATGATGTTTTTCACGCAGAGCAACGTTGTCGACAAAGGTGTGACCGACGATCCCCAGGAAATGATGCTGCAGAAGGTCGACGTCACCACGGGCACTATCGTGGCGTGCATCGTTGCGTGGTTCATCATCATCACGACGGGCGCCGTGCTTTACCCGCAGGGTGTCGCCGTCGATTCGGCTGCCGCTGCCGCCAATGCGCTTGCGCCGTTCGCGGGCGAATACGCGCAGATCCTGTTTGCGGCGGGTCTGACCGCTGCAAGTTTTCTTGCGGCATGCGTGCTTCCGCTTACTACGTCGTTTGTAATCTGCGAGGCGTTCGGTTGGGAGGCAGGCGTCGATTTCACCTGGAAAGAGGCGCCCATGTTCAAGGGCATCTTCACGTCGGTCATCTTGTTTTCCGCCGTGGTGGTGCTTATCCCGAATCTCGATCTGATGGGAATCATGCTGACGGCCCAGTTCATCAACGGCGTTATTTTGCCGGTGCTGCTGGTGTTCATGGCCCTTATTGCTGCAGACAAGCGCATTATGGGCAAGTTTGTCAGCACATGGGCGGGCAAGGCCGTCATATGGGCTACGGTGGCCATCGTCACCGTGCTTACCGTGGCGCTTTTGATCATGCAGATTCTTGGTATATAGAAGCTACGTCGGGCGAAAGGCGGGGGAGACCCCGCCTTTCTTGTGTTTAAGGGGTTTTGGTTTTTGACGAATTCGATATATACGTCAGCAGTCATTCTTGCCGTCGTGTTAAATTTCGCCGCATTTCCGCCGCTCGCGTGAGGTTTCGCTTCGCCGCCGCTTGCTTCGTCGCCGTTTAAGCAGTTCTCCTTACAATAGTCCGATATGTCGCGTTGCATTGCGCACCGTGGCGTCGTTTTGAATGGTTGCCATAAGCGAAGGAGGTCATCGACATGGGCAGGGTTTACAACTTCTCGGCAGGTCCTGCGGTGCTGCCTGAAGAGGTTCTGCGCGAAGCCGCCGAGGAAATGCTCGACTACAAGGGCTGCGGCATGTCAGTCATGGAGATGAGCCACCGATCTAAGATGTTCGACGAGATAATCGCCGGCGCCGAGCAGGATCTGCGCGATCTCATGGGCATTCCCGACAACTATCGCGTGCTTTTCTTGCAGGGCGGTGCTTCTACGCAGTTCGCCATGATTCCCATGAATCTCATGAAAACGGGCAAGGCCGATTACGTGGTAAGCGGTTCGTGGTCGAAGAAAGCATGGAAAGAGGCGAAGATTTTCGGTGACGCGCGTCTGATTGCCAGCTCCGAAGACGAAAACTTCAGCTATGTTCCCGACGTGAAAAGCCTCGAGGTTTCCGATGACGCTGATTACGTCTATATCTGCCAGAACGAGACGATCTACGGCACGGTGTATCACGAGCTTCCTGACACCAAGGGCAAGCCGCTCGTGGCCGACGTTTCTTCGTGCTTCCTCTCCGAGCCGATCGACGTCGAACGCTATGGCGTGATTTATGGTGGCGTGCAGAAAAACGTGGGTCCTGCGGGCGTGTGCATCGTCATCATTCGAGAAGATCTCATCCCTGAAGAAGCGCTTCCGGGCGTTCCTACCATGCTGCAATACAAGACGCACGCCGATGCGAAAAGCCTCTACAACACGCCTCCTTGCTACGGCATTTACATTTGCGGCCTTGTGTTCAAATGGCTCAAGGCTCAGGGTGGTCTTGAGGCTATGAAGAAAATCAACGAGGAGAAGGCTCAGATCCTTTACGACTTCCTCGACCAAAGCGCGTTGTTCAAGGCAACGGCGCGCAAAGAAGACCGCTCCCTTATGAACGTGCCCTTCGTGACCGGTGACGCTGACCTCGATGCGAAGTTCGTTGCCGAAGCGAAGGAGGCGGGCATCGAGAGCATCAAGGGTCATCGCAGCGTCGGCGGTATGCGCGCAAGCATTTACAACGCCATGCCGCGCGAGGGCGTCGAGGCTCTTGTCGCCTTCATGAAGAAGTTCGAAGAGCAGAATTCCTAGGAAAACGGGCCCGTGTTTCACGTGAAACACGGGCTTTTCGAATTGTTCGACAGGGCGAATCGCCTTCGGGTTTTCGCCTTTTTTGGAAATGAAAGAGGTCAAGGAATGTACAAGGTTCATTGCCTGAATAATATCTCGGCCGAAGGACTGGCTGTTTTCACCGACGATTACGTGCTTGTCGACGATATAGCCGAAGCGGACGCTGTGCTTGTGAGAAGCGCCGATATGCACGAGATCGATTTGCCCGAAAGCTTGAAGGTCGTCGCTCGCGCCGGAGCGGGTGTGAACAACATCCCCCTGCAGAAATGTGCCGATGCGGGCATTGCCGTGTTCAATACGCCTGGGGCTAACGCTAATGCCGTCAAGGAGCTCGTGCTTGCGGGCATGCTGCTTGCCGCGCGTGACGTCGTGGGTGGCATCGAATGGGTCAAGCAGAACGCCTCTGACGAGAACGTTGGAAAAGCGGCGGAAAAGGCGAAGAAGGCCTTTGCAGGCGGCGAGATTTTTGGGAAGACGCTCGGTGTGATCGGCCTGGGCGCTATTGGGGCGAAGGTTGTTGCCGCGGCGGAGGCCCTTGGCATGAGCGTGGTCGGATACGATCCGTTCGTCGATGCCGAGCGCGCGAAAGGCATTTCGGCGGATATGACGTTCGTAACCGATTTGGCGCAGCTCTATCCTGCCTGCGATTACGTGACCATTCATGTTCCTGCGCTGAAAGACACGATCGGCATGGTCGATTCCGACGCAATCGCGCAGATGAAAGACGGCGTGGTTTTCCTGAATTTCTCGCGCGACACCCTGGTCAACGACGCCGACATGGCTGCCGCCCTTGAATCGGGCAAGATTGCTCGCTATGTGACCGACTTTGCCAATCCTGCCGTCGTGAATATGCCGCATGCCATCGTGATGCCGCATCTCGGTGCGTCTACGAAAGAGGCCGAGGACAACTGCGCCAAGATGGCGGCGCAATCGGTCATGGACTACCTTGAGCGCGGCGTGACCGTTCACAAGGTGAACTAGGGTTTTGGGTTGCGCCGTTCGGAAGAACGGCGCAACTGCTTGACGGCTGCGAGGCGTTCTCGCCGTCCATCTGCTCGCTCCAGGCTTCGCTTGCGTACCGAAGTACGCTACGCGAAGCCTTCGCGGCATCTGAAAGGCGAGAAGGCCTCTCGCCTGCGTTGCGGCGACCTGGGGGATTTTTCAGTTCGACGCTGCAAAGTCGTGTGTCGTTGCACGTCGACGTTCCGCATCGGGTCGGCCAATCCCCCCCCCAACCGGAGGCGCGCGCAGTTCCGCAGGAGCCGAAAGCCACTTGATGTGGCTTTCGAGCGACCTCAGGACTGTTTGAGCACGAGGCTCTGCCCGCGCCTTTACGTCAATCCTCCTTGTCGTTTCCTCTATCCTAAGTTTTTGTCACGAAAGGATTCCCATGCTTATTCGCCCCTTCAAAGCCATTCGTCCTCGGGCGGATGTGGCCTCTCAGGTGGCGGCGCTTCCTTACGACGTGTACGACCGCGCCGAAGCCGCCGCTGCCGTTGAAGGAAAGCCGCTGTCGTTTTTGAATATCGATCGTCCGGAAACGCAGTTCGCACCTGATGCGGATATGTATGCCGACGAAGTGTATGCCAAGGGCCGCGAACTGCTTGAGGCGCGTATTTCCGACGGCACGTACGTTTCCGACGATGAGCCGTGCTTCTATCTGTACGAACTGGTGATGGACGGCCGCAGCCAGACGGGCATCGTCGCGTGCTGTGCTGTCGACGACTATCTTGACGGCACGATTAAAAAGCATGAGAACACGCTCGAAAAAAAGGAGCGTGACCGCATTCGCCATATCGATGCGCTCGACGCACAGACGGGCCCAATTTTTTTGACGTATCGCGACAATTCCTCCGTCGACGAGCTTGTCGCGCAGGTTCGTGCGCGCGAGCCGCTTTATGATTTCGTGTCCGACGATGGAATCACCCATAGGGCATGGATTATCGCGGCGGCAGCCGAGACGGAAAAGCTTGCCGAAGCGTTTTCGGCTGTTCCTGCCGCCTATATTGCCGACGGACATCATCGTGCGGCTTCGGCGGTGAAGGTCGGCCTCAAGCGTCGTGAAGAGCATCCCGAATATACCGGCGACGAAGAGTTCAACTTCTTCCTTTCGGTGCTGTTTCCTGCAAGTCAGCTTGCCATTCTGCCGTATAACCGCGCGGTGCACGATTTGGGCGGACGTGCGCCCGAGGCGTTTTTGGAAGAATTGGAAAAGAGCTACGAAATCCTCCACAAGCAAGAAACGCCGCTCGAGCCCATCGACAAAGGCGCGGCTGCGCTATATATGCAGGGCACCTGGTATGGCCTCGGGGTGCGTGCCGAATTCGAGAACGACCACCCGGTCGACGGGCTTGATGCGTCGTTGTTGCAAAATCTGGTGCTCGGTCCCTTGTTGGGAATCGACGATCCGCGCACAAGCGAGCGCATCGAATTCGTCGGCGGCATTAGGGGATTGCGTGAGCTTGAACGCCGGGTGCGCGTACTCGATGCCGCGCGTTCTGCCGATCAGCTGAAAGAGCAGGGTCCGGCTGTTGCGTTCGCGCTTTATCCTACGGCAATCGAAGAGCTGCTTGCCGTGGCCGATGCCGGCATGCTCATGCCGCCGAAATCGACCTGGTTCGAGCCGAAGCTACGCAGCGGTCTGTTCATCCATCGCCTTTCCTAGGCGTGCCGCCGGGTAACAACTTTTAACCAAGCGCCGCATCTGCTTAAGAGATGCGGCGCTTTCGCATACTATAGTGTCTTGCGATATGCGAGCTATGGAAAGCGCGTCTTCTTGTTTCGGCCGCGCTCCTGTGCGCCGATGCGCCTCTTTGGCGGGGCGGGCGTCGGCTGCTTTCCGCATGCGCTCTATGCCTTGAAGGGATTCATGCATGAAAGGAACGCCATGAAAGACACCTTGCCTCTGTACCGTGATTTCTCATCGATCCACGCGGTGGATCCCGAGTACTATTCCGCGAAATACGATGTGAAGCGCGGTCTGCGCAATGCTGACGGCACGGGCGTGCTCGCGGGCGTTACCAATATTTCGAACGTGCACGGCTATGTGGTGTCCGAAGGCGACAAGGTTGCCGACCGCGGCCGCCTTTCCTATCGCGGCTACAGCATCAACGACTTGGTCGACCACGTGGTCGCCGAAGACCGTTTCGGCTTCGAAGAAACCGCCTACCTGCTCATGGCGGGCGAGCTCCCCACGGCCGAGCAGCTCGCCGCTTTCCGTGCGCTGATCGACGAGCAGCGCGACCTTCCCGACGGCTTTACCGCCAACTACATCATGAAGCCGCCGACGCGCGACGTGATGAACTGCCTGTCGCGCTCGGTTCTGCAGCTCTATGCGTTCGACCAGAATGCCGAAGACCGCTCGCCCGAACACGAGATCGACACTTCCATCATGCTTCTCTCGCGCCTACCGCGCATCATGGTGCTGGCATACCATGTCATGCGCGATAAGTTCCACGGCGATTCGATGTTCATCCATCATTTCGTGGAAGGCCAGAGCACGGCGGAGACCATTCTTTCTATGTTGCGTCCCGATCGCTCATTCACCGACACTGAGGCCAAAACGCTCGATATCATGCTTATGCTGCACGCCGAGCATGGCGGTGGCAATAATTCCACGTTCGTGTGCCGTGCGCTGACGAGTTCCGATACCGATCCGTATTCCGCTTATGCCGGCGCTATCGGTAGCCTGAAGGGCGCCCGTCATGGAGGTGCGAACAACCGCACGCTCATGATGACCGACGATATCAAGCAGCACGTGGCTGATATCACCGATGAAGGCCAGGTGGCCGATTATCTGCGCAAAATCGTGCGCAAAGAAGCCTACGACCGTACGGGTTTGATTTACGGTATGGGGCACGCCGTCTACACGCTTTCCGATCCGCGTGCCGAGTTGTGCCACAAGTATGCCGAGCGCCTTGTGCAGGGCACGGAATATGAAGCCGAGTTCCGTCTGCTCGAAAACATCGAGCGTCTTGCGCCGGTGCTTTTGGCCGAAGCGGGCAAGGGCAAAGACATTTGTGCGAACGTCGATTTGTACAGCGGATGCGTATACGGTGCCTTGGGTATTCCGCGTGAGCTGTTGACGCCCATTTTCGCGTGCGCACGCATGGCGGGCTGGAGCGCCCATCGCTTCGAGGAAATCGTGTCTGGCAAGCGCATCATGCGCCCCGCTTACAAGAAGACGGGCTGCGCGCGCGATTACGTTGCCATTGCCGATCGCGCATAAGGCAAGACTTGATGCAGGTTGCGTCGAAACGCGTCGTCGATTGAGGTTGCTTGTACGAGGAATCATCTGAAGAAACCGGGCCGGAATCATGGGTTCCGGCCCGGTTTCGTTGAGGCTCTTCTCCAATCTTTTTTGCGTCAGGCTTTCTTTGGCTTCCTTGCCTTGAGGCGGCTTTCGCATCGTTGGCGGGTTTAAAGGATACAATAGGCGCAGTTTTTTCTTGTTCTCTATCGAACGGAGCGAAGTCATGGCTCTTACGCTAAACGAATCGCTTGATAACCTGCAGCTTTCGGGTATTCGTCGCATTACGGCGAAGGCCAAGCAGACGCCTGGATGCATCCTTCTGACGCTTGGCGAGCCTGATGGAAACACGGCCGATGCGGTGAAATCGGAAGTGGCGCTGTCGCTCGAGGAAAACGATACGCATTATCCGCCGAACAACGGCAAGGATTTCCTGCGTGAAGCGATTGCCGCGCATATGGGCAAACGAGGTCTTTCCTACGGCCCCGACGACGTTATCGTGACGTGCGGTGCCACCGAGGCTCTTTTCGTTGCATTGACTTGCGTGATGAATCCTGGCGATGAGGTCATTGTTCCCACGCCTGCTTTCGGCCTGTACGAATCGATCGTCACGCTGAATCGTGGCGTGTTCGTGCCGCTCGATACGCGCACTTCGTCGTTTCAGATAAGTGAAGCAGCCCTGGTGCGCGCGGCTGGTGAACGTACCAAGGCCATCGTGCTTACTTCGCCGAATAATCCGACGGGTTGCGCCTACAGCAACGAAAGTCTCGATGCCGTAGCGCGTTTCGCCCGTGAGCATGATGTCTTTGTTATCTGCGACGATGTGTATGCGAGCCTGGTTTACGACGATGCTCCTTATCGTGGCTTCGCGTGTCGTTACCCCGATTTGCGCGATCGCACCATCGTATGCGACAGCTTCTCGAAGCCCTATGCCATGACAGGGTGGCGTTTGGGCTGGGTGGCGGCAAACGGACCGCTTGTCGCCCAGATGTCGAAAATCCACCAGTACATGGTTTCTTCGGTTCCTTCGTTCGTGCAGCGTGCGGCTGCGTGCGCTCTGGGGCAGGACGTCTCTCCGGCTTGCGAAACCTATCGGGAAAGGCGCGATTACGTTCTTTCGCGCCTGGCAGACATGGGATTGCCGTGCATTCATCCCCAAGGAGCATTCTACGCATTCCCCTCGATCGAGAAATTCGGCATGTCTTCCGAGGAATTCTGCCTACGCCTGATCGAGGAGGCGGGTGTGGCGTTGGTTCCAGGATCGTGCTTTTCCGCTGAAGGGTTCGTCCGCCTTTCGTATTGCTGCTCGACGGAGGCGATCAGGGCTGGGCTCGATCGACTCGAATCTTTTGTGCGCAGGCTCGAGGGCTGCCCTGCGTAGCAACAATGAGTTTCGAAATCGCAATTCGGGGGTACGCGTCAGGTTTGTGCACGGCATCGGCAAATGCGCAATTCAAAGATCGACGAATGCGGCAATTTCGACATTGAGATAGCGGGCGCCAGGCGGTTCTTTCGTTTTCCATGATTCTGGTGCGCCCGGCTGGCAGAGTCTGGTGAGAATATGCTCATATGCGTGCACCGTCTTCAGGCGGCGTATACTTGACCTCGCGAAACGGCGCCATTGCGCACATGATGAAAGGGAGTACATGTCAGACAAGAAAAACATCCTGGTCACCGGCGGCGCCGGCTTTATCGGCAGCCATACCTGTATCGAGCTTTTGCGAGCGGGTTACGGCGTTGTGGTGGTGGACGACCTCTCCAATTCGAGCGAAAAGGCAATCGAACGCGTGCGCGCCATCACGGCGGATGCGGAAAAGGCGGGCGAAGCTCCTGCCGGTGCCGCCGAGAGCCTGGTTTTCTACGAGGAAAACGTGCTCGATCGCGACGCTCTATCTCGCATCTTCGACGACCACGACATCTATGGCGTGATTCATTTCGCAGGCTATAAGGCCGTCGGTGAAAGCGTGGAAAAACCGCTCGAGTATTACCATAACAACTTGGTCAACACGCTTGTGTTGTGCGACGTGATGCGCGAGCACGGCTGCAAGAACATCGTATTCTCCAGTTCGGCTACCGTGTATGGCGAACCCGACAGCGTGCCTTTGTCCGAAAGCGCGCCGAAAAAGCCGGCAACCAACCCTTACGGCTGGACGAAATGGATGATCGAGCAGATTCTCACCGATCTTTCCGTTGCGGATGCCGAATGGAACATCGTGCTTTTGCGTTACTTCAACCCGATCGGTGCTCATGAAAGCGGCTTGATCGGCGAAGACCCCAAGGGGATCCCGAACAATCTCGTTCCTTATGTCGCCCAGGTTGCCATCGGCAAGCTGCCTGCGGTGCGCGTGTTCGGCAACGACTACGATACGCCCGACGGAACGGGTGTGCGTGATTACATCCATGTGGTTGACCTGGCGCGCGGACACGTGGCGGCCCTGAATTGGATGGCTGACAAACACGGCGTGGAAGTGGTGAACTTGGGAACGGGCACCGGATCGAGCGTGCTCGACGTCGTGGCTGCGTTCAGCCGTGCGTGCGGACGCGAGCTTCCCGTTGACATTCAGCCGCGTCGTGCGGGCGATGTTGCCGAGAACTACGCGGATCCGCGCAAGGCCGAAGAGGTTTTGGGCTGGAAGGCCGAATACGACCTTGACCGCATGTGCGCCGATTCATGGCGTTGGCAGTCGATGAATCCGAACGGATACGCCGAGTAGCTTTCGTGCCCTTGCGGCTCGGAGGCAGGGTTTGCGACGAAGCGGCCGCTGGGGCTTTCCGGCGGCCGCTTCTTTTTCGGCAGCGTGTTCGCTCGTGTGTTGCATCCGTTTCGTGGGTGCGATGCTGTCGGTTCGGGGGAGGGCGATTTTCCCGGAATCGTCGGTCATTTCGACCCTGTGAAAAACACCTGTCTGGTTGTCGGGGGAGGGCTCAACGGAAAGGTAACGGTGGTCGTAGCCGCAGATGGTCTGCGCTATAGTTTGCGTATCTCATCTAGTGAAATGCCTTATGAAGTCGATATATACACTGTAAAGAAAGATGGCTTGCATGCTCGAACTGAAGAACATTACGAAAGATTACGTTTCGGGCGATGCCGCGGTACATGCTCTCAAGGGTGTGAGCCTGCAGTTTCGCGACAGCGAATTCGTGGCCATCCTGGGCCAGTCGGGCTGTGGAAAGACCACGATGCTCAACATCGTGGGCGGTCTGGATCGCTACACTTCGGGCGATTTGGTGATCGACGGCGTTTCCACGAAAGAATACAAAGACCGCGATTGGGATTCCTATAGAAACCACAGTGTCGGTTTCGTCTTCCAGAGCTACAACCTCATTCCTCATCAAGACGTGCTTTCCAACGTCGAGCTTGCGCTGACGCTTTCCGGCGTTTCGAAATCGGAGCGTCGCAGTCGTGCTGTTGCGGCGCTCGAGCAAGTGGGGCTGGGCGACCAGCTGCACAAGAAGCCCAACCAAATGTCGGGCGGTCAGATGCAGCGCGTGGCCATCGCCCGCGCCTTGGTGAACAACCCCTCCATCGTTTTGGCCGACGAACCTACTGGCGCGCTCGATTCTGAAACCAGCGTGCAGGTGATGGAAATTCTGAAAAACGTGGCTAAAGACCGCCTGGTGGTTATGGTTACCCACAATCCCGAGCTTGCGGCCGATTATGCCGATCGCATCGTGCGCTTTAAGGACGGCCTTGTCGTCGACGATACCGATCCGTACGTTCCCACGCAGGCCGAGCTCGATGCTGCGCGCCTTCAGGCGAGCAAGGCCAGACGGACGTCGATGAGCCCCGCCACGGCGTTTTTGCTTTCCTTGAACAATCTTATGACGAAGAAGGGCCGCACACTTTTGACGGCGTTTGCGGGTTCGATCGGCATTATCGGTATCGCGCTTATCTTGTCGCTTTCGAGCGGCGTGAACGACTACATCGCCAAAGTCGAACAGGACACGCTGTCGAGCTATCCGCTGACCATCGCCAAGCAAAGCTACGACCTTTCGTCCATGATGACGGGCGATGCCTCTGAGCAAAGCGCCGATTCCTCGGTTTCGTCAACCGAAGGTGACAAGGCGAGCGATGGTTCGTCGGCAGGTGAAAAGCCCGCCGACGAACCGATTGCCGTGTTCACGATGCTGCAAGATATGTTTGCAAGCGTGAAATCGAACGACATGGCCAGCTTCAAGACCTTCCTCGACGATGGTGGGGACGGCATCCGATCCGATGTGAGCGCGGTGCAATACGACTACGGCATCGTGCCGCTTGTGTATCGGGCCGATACCGCGCAAGGGGCGGTTAGGCTTTCGCCCAATTCCATGACTACTGCCATGTCGGGCGGCGCGTCGAGCGGCGCCATGGCGGGAACGGGCATGGGGAGCACTTCGGCCTTCAACGAAATGATCGATAATCGCGAACTTCTCGAGGAGCAATACGATGTCGTGGCGGGCCGCTGGGCCGAATCGGCCGACGAATGCGTGCTGGTTCTATCGCAAAGCGGCAAAATCAGCGACTATACGCTCTACAGCATCGGCGTGCTCGATCCCGAAGAGATGAATTCCCTGGTGGAAAGCACGATGAACGCGACGGGTGAAATAGAAGTGCCCGAAAACGACGTCGAATTCACCTACGAAGACGCCCTTGACGTCCGCTTCAAGGTTTTGAGTCCCTCCGATTCGTATCGTAAGAATGAGGAGACCGGCGGATGGACCAACATGGCCGACGACGCCGAATTTATGCGCGAAAAGGTGGACAACGGTCTCGAGCTCAATATTGTGGGCGTAGTCAAACCCGATCCTGCCGCGAAATCGGCCGCGCTGTCGCAGGGCATTGCGTATACGCACGGCCTTTCGACCGCACTTATGCAACGTGCCGCCTCGTCGGATATCGTGAAGCAGCAGCTTGCCGCCCCCGATGTCGACGTGTTTACGGGCAAGTCGTTCGAGACGCTTCAGGAGGAAGCGAAAGAAGGGGTCGATCTGGCCAATTTGTTCACAGTCGACGAGGCCGCCATCATGAACGCTTTTTCGTTCGACCAGAGCAAGCTTGGTGCGGGAATCGATTTGTCTGGGTTCGATTTTGCCGGCATGAGCATGGGCAACGTGAACATCGATTTGTCGAGCGCGGTCGATAACATCGATGTCGGATCGCTCATGGCGCAGGCGCCCGCTCCTGATTTTTCGAGCATCCTGGGAAGCCTCGGCGAAGACCCTGTGCTCGATGCTTCCCAGCTTGAGCAGGTGACCAAACTTTGCGGCAATTACATGCAGGGCTTCATGACGTGGATGGCCGTCAACGGCGAAGGCCTTTCGCCGACCGACCCCGAATTCGGTCAGAAGATCGTAGCGAAGTTCCAGGAATATTCCGCCACGCCTGAGGCGGCTGCCATTATCGCGCAGGTTGTCGATATCGCGGGGCAGCCGGTGGCCGATCGCTTGCAGCAGGTTGCCCAAGACTACGTGGCGAATCAGCTTGCTCCCTACATGCAGGGCGTTTTCGAGAGCATGATGGAGCAGGTGGGCGCACAGATTGGCGCGGCGGTTTCCAGCCAGCTTCAAAACGGGCTTTCGTCCGCTATGGCCCAGATGGCTTCGCGGATCGGTCCGCAGATTTCCCAGCAGCTTGCATCGGGCATGCAAAATGCATTCTCATTCGATGGCGAGGCGTTTGCGAATGCGATCCAGTTCAATATGGACGCCGAAGACCTCACGTCGCTTATGACGAACTATGCGAATGCTGACAGGCTTACGTACGAAAACAACCTTGCCACGCTGGGATACGCCAGCGAAGACGACCCTCAGGCGGTCAAGATTTTCCCGCGCGATTTCGAGGCGAAAGAGCGTGTGCTGGCAAGCATCGACGGCTACAACGAGCGCATGGAAGCCGCAGGCGAAGAGGACAAGGCCATCGTCTATACCGACTACATGGGCGTTCTCATGGGCAGCGTGACCGACATCATCGACATGATTTCGCTCGTGCTTATCGCTTTCGTCAGCATTTCGCTGGTGGTGAGTTCCATCATGATCGGCATCATCACGTATATCAGCGTGCTTGAACGCACGAAGGAAATCGGCATTCTGCGTGCAATCGGCGCGTCGAAGGGCGATGTCTCGCGCGTGTTCAATGCGGAGACGTTCATCATCGGCCTTGTCGCGGGTGTTTTGGGAATTGCTATTACGGTGTTGCTCACCATTCCGATGAACGTTGTGATCGAACAGCTTTCGGGCGTGGAGAGCATGGCGGTGGTTCCCGTTGCGGCGGCGGTCGTGCTCGTTGCCATATCGGTGTTGTTGACGTTGATCGGCGGCATTATTCCTAGCCGCATGGCCTCGAAGAAAGACCCGGTGACGGCCTTGAGGTCCGAGTAGGGAAACGTTCGCACGCGGGCTCCGCCGAATGGGCGCGGCCCGCGTGCGGTAGGCGTTTTTGTGTCGCGGCTCGCATTAAGCGAACGTGGTTCGTGTCGATTCTGCGCCCAATTCGCGCCCGCTTCCGTTCAGCGGACCCGTTCAGGTTCGACCTGCGTTCAAGTCGTTCGAGGCGCGCGTAATGGGCGTGAGACGTATGGGCCATGCGGGGGTTTGAGCCGTATAGAAAAGACCCGCATGGCATCGCGCCTGCGGGTCTTGGCATTTTTATGGTGCCCCCGGGCCGATTCGAACGGCCGACACCCGCTTTAGGAGAGCGGTGCTCTATCCCCTGAGCTACGGAGGCATATGCAGCGTTTTATTTTACCATTGCATCGCATCGCCGGCATGAAGGCATTGAATTTTTCACGACCTTCTGTTCATGCTCGACGGCCATTGTCTCAATTCGCGGCATTGCTTCGTCAGTTGCTGCGATGCTTTCCTTTCGGTGCTTGCTCTGGAAGGCCGACTTTTTTCATGGCGCTTGCATTCGTCGGGGCTCTGGAGAAGGTGCGTAACGTAATCCCTGAAACTAGTGAAAACCAGAAAAACAAGGGTTTCATTCCCGTAAATCAGGTCGTCAAGCGTGCGTCATTCTCGCGAGATAACGGACATCCGTCCTTTGGCATCGATAAGATAGGCCGCCAGAATGGACTCGTGGGTGCGCACGAATTCCGCGGCCGCATCTTTGCCAAGGGCGAGGAGCGTTGTCGAATACCCTTCGGCATCAAGGGAGGTGCGGGCGACGACGGTCGCACCTGCTAGGTCGGTTTCTGCGGGAAAGCCCGTTTTCGGGTCGAGGATGTGATGGTAGGTGCGCCCGTCGTGCGCGAAACAGCGCTCATACGTGCCGCTCGTCACGGCGGACACGTTCGTCAGCGGTACCGCTCCGACGATCTTCCCGCTTTCGCGCGACGCACGCGGGTCTTGAAGCCCGATTCTCCAGGGCTTTCCGTCGGGCTTCGCTCCATGTGCAAGCACGTTGCCGCCAAGGTTCACGATGAACCGCTCGATGCCTGCACCAAGAAGAATGGCACCCACGGCATCGGCAATGTAGCCTTTGGCGGTTCCGCCCACATCGACTGATGCACGCGGGTCATTGAGACGCGCGCGATGGCGTACGTTCTTCTCGGATTCATCGGCCTGCGGCTCGGCGCGCTTGTCCTGCGTTTCCGCATGCCCGTTCTGCAGGTTTTCACCCGCGTCTTCTTGCGAAAACTCCTGTTCCAGAACAACACCCCGCCAGTCAACGTGGCGCAAGGCCTCTTCAAGTTCGGCGGCATCGGGAATGATGCCACGATGGAAATCCCACAGCTTCACGGCGGAACCCATCGTGATGTCGAAAACGCCGCCGCTCTCTTCGCAATAGCGCTTCGATGCCGCAAGCAGGTCGAATGTTTCACGTGAAACATCGACCCACGACCCGTGTGCATCGTTTAAGCGCGCAATGTCGGAATGGGGGAGCGTACGGCTGAACAGGCGCTCGAATTTCCGGCATGCATCAAGCGCCTGACGGAACGTCTGCTTGCACAAGCTTTCGTCTGCAAAGGCCTGCAGCGTCACCACCGTGTTGAACGCGTAGAACATCGCGTTGTATTGTCCCGTGGCGTCGGGTCCTTGAAGCCTGAATTCGTCTTCAAGGGGTATGGGGTCGATGGCTTCGGTCATATGCCATTCCTCTTTCAATTGTTGCAAGCGGCGTTTCGACAGGGCTGCCGTCTTTCGTGGTGTGCGCCTAGGGCATCTTGGTTGCGAGATAAGCGAATCTTCGCGTCCACCGCCCAGCCTTCCGCCGACGTCTTGCATTCGGTTCGCTGAACCATGCGCATAGCGGCTCTCGCTTTACGAACATTTCGTGTCTTAAGGGATGCGCACTAGTTTTTTGTAGGTTTCGAGCCCTGCCGCTAGGACGCGCTCGTCGAAATTGAAGGTATCTGCGTGCAGGGGAATGCCCGTACCCGTTCCCAGAAGCAGGAAGACGCCTGGCAGGCAGCGCTGGTAGAACGCGAAATCTTCGGCAATCAGTAGCGGTTCGGGCAATTCTTGCAGTTCGGGCAATGCCGTTCGGGCTACGTCGAACAACGCCTCGTCGTTGACGACGGGCGGATAGCCTTCGCTGAAATCAACCTCGCAGGTGCATCCTGGCTCGGATGCGTGCATTTCGGCGAGTTCTTTCAATCGGGCTTTCGCCCCCTTTGTCATGGCGTCGGAGTAGGTGCGCAGGCTTCCTTCTATGTACGTGTGGGACGAAATGACGTTTCGTGCTTGTCCGCTTTGGAGCAACCCGCACTTGAACAGGCACGGTTCATGCTTGGCTTGCTCCGCCATGTAATCGTATGCATCGAGGACGAAACGCATTCCAGCTTCGAGGGAATCGGCGCCGTCGGCCGCTTTAGCGATATGGGTTGCCTTGCCGTGGAAGGTGAAGGTCGCTTCGCTTGTTGCGGCAAGTAGCGGTCCTGGCCTGCTTGCCACCTCGCCGAGTGCAAGGTCGGGCCACAAGTGAAAACCGAAAATCCGATCGACGCCATACTGCTCGAACACGCCTGATTCGCAGATGAATTGCGCACCGCCGGTCGTTTCCTCGGCAGGCTGGAATACCAGAAGGATGCTGCGAGGCAGGTCTTCGAACGAATCTGCGAGATGATGCGCCAGCCCGAGCACCATGGCCATGTGGCCGTCATGGCCGCATGCGTGCATGTGGCCCTCGTGGCAGGACGCAAATTCGACGCCGGAACGCTCGGCGACAGGAAGCGCGTCCATATCCGACCTGATCGCGGTGGCGTGATCGCTCCCGCGATTGAAAAACATGCATAAAGAGCTTCTGCAGGGAGAGAAGACGGAGCAAGCGTCGTTGCCGCAGCGCGCGACAAGTTCGTTGCGAACCATTTCAAGTTCGGTTCGGATGTAATCGAGCGTCTTTGGCAGGTCGAAGTCTATTTCAGGAATACGATGCAGGTCGCGTCGCAAGCGCGTCAGCAACGTAAGCTCGTCGGCGGGAGAGGTTTGGGTCATAGCGATCCTTCCTGCGGTTATGAATCGGTTGCAGTTTGCGTCTCTTGGTGCAGCATATACGCATTTTTGCATGCTTGGGCAATTTTTCTTGACTATCGCACACTAAAGCGATAATTTCATATCTACGATAGAGGCGCGGGCAAGATGAACCTTGGCAAAGCCGGCAGGCGTTTGATGTCAAGGGGAGGTGCGCACCGCCGAACTTGGCCGTCAGGCATGGCGTCCAGGTGGGCCTGTGGGGAATACTCTCAGGACTGTCCGCGGCATTGCCGCGGGTGCGCTATCTTGCTGATATGCATACG
>JAUNLI010000174.1 GCA_030532315.1 Slackia sp. | reverse complement strand
CCGTACTTTTTCGTAAGGTCGGTCATGCTCGACTCCTTCGATTACGCCTAATCGCTGCACTGGAGCGCCGCAAAGAAAGCGGGCGCTCCAACGCGCATTGCGAAAACATCCTCTTTTCAATAATCGATTATTGTAACCGTTGAAAGACGCTTTAGCGCACGAAAGTATGAGCAAATCGGGGAAGCGCGAAGCGACAGCATGAAGACCACCGGACAACACGACCTGATTGCGCAAGAGAGAACGGTCGTTGGTTACCTTTTCGAAGCGTATTTCAAAAGCAACGCAGGGCCGCAAGAGAGATTAATTCCGTCCGAGAAGCTCCTTTATACGCTGCTCTTCCTCCAGTTGCCGCATAGCCTCCTCGGCTCCAGCCTGCGCCGCAGCGGTTTCCGCCTTCATAAAGCCGACCCCTGACAAATCCCAAGAATCAACCATATTTCCGATTTCTAAGAAATTATCCATGTCATCAGGAATAATAAGAGCATTTAAATCAGCAGACTGACCATCGGGTACATCTTCTGCATTACCAAAAGCAGTTCCGATTTTAGTACCGTTTTTATCGAAGAGATCAAAAGTAACCAAAAAAGTCTCCTCGCGTCCGCAGGTATTTTTAACGGTGCACTGAATGTACGAAAGACTGCTGCCCTCCTCTGCTCCTATTCTTTGATTGCTTATCTCGTAACCATCCCCAACATCAGTCTTGCCGCCAACACAGCCAGTCAGGCCTGCAAGCCCCAAAGCCACGACGCAAGCGAGAATGACAGAAAGAATCCTGCTCCCCTTCATTAAACTGCCTTTCTTCGGTTTTTTTGCATTGTCACTTTTTAATGTATGCAAAAGAACTCGAAATCCGTTGCACAACATTTTTAAGAGGACGCCACATGATTCCGCAATTCCAAAAAGGCAAAGACCCGCCGACACGTCGACGGGTCTTTGCCTTACATCGTTACTGCGCTTCGCTTAGGAAATCAACCGCGTATTGCGCCGAAAGCATGGATCCTTTTGCGAGCACGCTTTCGTCGATGCGGTAATAGCAACTATGCTGCGCATGCACGGCGTCCATCTTGGGATTGCGGCAGCCCAGAAAGACAAAGGCGCCCGGCACTCGGTCGAGATATTCCGCGAAATCCTCGCCTGCGAGCGTGCCCTGGTAATCTGCCAAGGCCTCCTCGCCGAAGAGCTTCTTGACGCTTTCCTGAGCGCGTTCGGCGCTTTCCTTGTCGTTGAAAAGACCAGCATTACCTGCTTCGTACGTCAGCTTGGCGGTAGCGCCGAAAGCCTTGGCGGAACGGTCTATCAGATGCCTCAACCGATCGGGCATGGCCTCGCGCGTCTTCTTGCTCCACGTACGCACGGTGCCCGTCAAATACGCCGAACCCGCCATGATGTTACGAGCTTCGCCGCCATGGACCTCTCCGACCGTGACAACCAACGGCTCGAACGGAGAGATGTCGCGGCTGACCAGGACCTGGAGCGCAACGACAAGCTCGGCGGCAACCACCACGGCGTCGACTCCCTTATGGGGCATGGATCCGTGGGCGCTCACGCCTTCGATGTCTACACGAAACCAATCGGTGTTGGCCATGCGCTGCCCCGAATCGGCGGAAATCAGACCCGCCTCTATTTCGCTCCAGATGTGCATGCCGAAAATTCCGTCGACGCCGTCAAGGGCGCCTGCTTTAATCATCATGCGAGAACCGATGGAGATTTCTTCAGCAGGCTGGAATATCAAGCGCACTTCGCCGTGAATCTGATCACGCATCTGCATGAGGATGCGCGCGGCGCCGAGAAGCATGGCGATGTGGCAGTCGTGACCGCACGCATGCATGACGCCAGTATTCTTCGATTCATAAGGAAGACCCGTGCGTTCGAGAACGGGCAATGCGTCAATATCGGCACGAAGAGCAACGCGTTTTTTCGGATTGCCCTGCGCGTCGTAAGCGTCGTCGGCCGTGCCGGCGATGGTGGCAATGATTCCTGTTTTCGCCACGCGCTCATAAGGAATACCCATACGCGCAAGACGTGCGCAGATGGTGCCCGCCGTGCTCACTTCCTTGCTCGAAAGCTCAGGATGGGCGTGAAAATAGCGCCTATCGGCGATGATGGTCTCTTCCGTGGCGGCAGCGAGCTCCTTGATTCGCTCCGTGATTTGCTGCTCCGTTCCCATGCTGCATGCTCCTTCGCTGCGCAGACCCCGCCTTTCCACGATACCCATGACGAAAGGGCCTGCTGGCTTGTTTCTCTTTCCTACCCTACCACAAGGCTCACGAACGAAAGCCCACGCCCCGCGCAAACGGTCAAACCCTCAAGTACATACAAAAAGGCGGCAACCTGCGTGGTTGCCGCCTTTGAATCATGCGTCTACGAAGCAATCGAGCTTGGCAGAAGAGTTATTCCTCGTCTTCGCCCTCTTCGTCGCCCTCGGACTCGGAGTCTTCGGAGGTCTCTCCGAAGCCCAAATCGCCAAGACCGCCAAGCAGCGCATCAAGCTCGCTCAAATCGCGATGATAGCTGCGAGAAGGCAAAGCCTCGCCGAGCATCTCTTCGCCGTCGTTGCTGTACGTCGCAGGCTGGTCGCCGCCGATGAGGATGGTATCGTCGGGGCTGAAAACCATATCGAGCAGCTGGCTCATGTCGTCGCTCGAAGCAGACAGGTCGTCTTCGAGCAGGTGGCCGAGCTCGTGCTCTTTAAGACCGGTCTTGAGCTCCTCGAGCGCCTTCGCGCCGATGCCCTCGATGCGAAGCAGCTCGTTTTCGGTATAGCCGACAAGGTCAGCAACCGTGTCAATCCCTGCCTCGCTGAACTTGTTGGCCCAACGCTGGGACACGCCAAGATCGTCGTAGAGGTACAGACGAGCGTCTTCGTCAGAGAGCTGCTGAGCGTGGCCGCCACGGAAGCTGCTGCCGCCGAAGTAGCTGGAATAGCCGTTCATGTAGTTGTCATCGAGCGACCAATCCTGAGGCTGGGGCAACAGGCTTTCGATCTCGCGCAACTCGGAGGGCGCAAAGTCGGGCAGCTGCTCTTCGATCTCGCCATTGACGGACTGACCCTTGTAGGTCAGGCCGACCTGGTGGTAGCGAGACAAGCCCGTGCCAGCAGGAATCGGCTTACCGATGATGACGTTCTCCTTCAGGCCGGACAGCACGTCGGTCTTGCCCTCGATAGCAGCATCGG
>JAUNLI010000173.1 GCA_030532315.1 Slackia sp. | reverse complement strand
TTGACCTGCGCCAACGCCCGAAATCGGACACACTTTTTGTCCGCTAAGCCGAAAAGGGGATAGAGAATAAAAAAAAATGCAGGCTCAAGTGAACCTGCATGACATTCATGGTGGAGCTTAGGGGGATCGAACCCCTGACCTCAGGCTTGCAAAGCCCGCGCTCTCCCAGCTGAGCTAAAGCCCCATGGAGACTACACTTTTTGAATAAACGCTCCACCGGCTCGTGGCTCACGGTGGAGCGTTTATTTATCGCGGATGGTGGGCCTGACAAGACTCGAACTTGTGACCTCACGCTTATCAGGCGTGCGCTCTAACCACCTGAGCTACAGGCCCGCAAGAAAAGTGCTCCGCTATAATACGACAGACTCCTTCATTTTTGCAAGAACTTTTTTGAAAAAAATTCGCCTTATTTTAAAACTCGCTATTTACCTGGGAAAACATCATTCAAAAGAAAACAATTCAGAAGCCCTGTGAAACAGAAAGCCGGCCTCGAAGATATCGAGACCGGCTTTCTTCTTTCATTCGAAGAGAATCGCTCTTGTCAGCAAGCCCGAACAAACAAAGGCAAACGCCGTTACGAACTAGTCCGTTTCAGCAGCCGCCAACTCGTCGTCTTCGTCTTCATCCACCGAATCGGCCGCCGGAACGTCAATCAACGCCGTCTGATTCGGGTCGGGCTCCACCGCCTCCGCAGCCTTTTTGACGCGCTTCTTCGTCGAATCCGTGGCAATCGCCACAGCGGTCACCTTGTCTTCATCGGCGACGTTCATGACGCGCACGCCCTGCGTGGAGCGTCCAAGCTGGCTCACATCCTCAACGGGGGTGCGAATAACCACGCCCTCCTCGGAGATGATCATAAGCTCGCTTGAAGCCTTCACTACCTTCATCGCCGTCAGCAGACCCTTCTTTGCCGTCATGCTAATGGTGAAGACGCCCTGGCCTCCACGATGGTGCTCGGGGTATTCAGACACGGGGGTGCGCTTGCCGTAGCCTTTCTCGGTAATCACGAACAGTTCGGTTTCAGGCTTGGCGATTTCCATACCCAAAACCTTCACGCCCGCAGGCACCGTCATTCCGCGAACGCCCATGGTGTCGCGACCCATAGCTCGCGCCTCGGATTCATCCCACATGATGGCCTTGCCCGCGCTCGAAACCATCATGACCTTTTCGCCCTTCTTCACCCTGCGAACGGCGATAAGACTGTCGCCGTCCTTAAGGTTGATGGCGATCAAGCCGTCGCGGCGCGTGCGGTCGTACAGGCTCATGGACGTTTTTTTCACCATGCCCTGCTCGGTGCCGAACATCAAGAATTCGTCCTCGGGGAAATCTTTCGTTGCGATAATCGCGGAAATAGTCTCCCCCTTGGCGAGCGGAAGCAGGTTCACGATAGCCGTGCCGCGCGCGTGGCGGCTTGCCTCGGGAAGCTCGTACACCTTCAAGCGATACACCTTGCCTGCCGTCGAGAAGAACAGCATATAGCTGTGGGTCGACGCGACGAAAAGATGCTCGACGAAGTCGTTGTCTTTCAGGTTCACGCCCTGCATTCCCTTGCCGCCGCGTTTCTGCTGGCGATAGGTGGCAACGGGAAGACGCTTCACGTAGCCCGCCTTGGTGACCGTGATAACCATGTCCTCCTCGGCGATGAGGTCTTCCACGTCGAGGTCTTTGGCCTCGGCGGCAAGACGCGTGCGGCGCGGCGTGTTGAACTTGCCCTTGATTTCCTGAAGCTCTTCTTTGATGACCTGGCGCATCAGCGTCTCGTCCGAAAGAATCTGCTTGTAGTAAGCGATCTTTTCGCGCAGTTCCTTCAATTCGTCTTCCAGCTTATGACGCTCCAAGCCGGTCAGGCGGCGCAGGCGCATCTCCAGGATGGCCGCCGTCTGGGCCTCGGAAAGCCCGAAGCGCTCCATCAACTTGGCAGACGCTTCCTTGTCGGTCTGAGAGCCGCGAATAATCGCGATAACCTCGTCGATGTTATCAAGCGCGACAAGCAAGCCCTCCAGGATGTGAGCGCGCTCCTCAGCCTTGCGAAGGTCGAAGCGCGTACGGCGCATGATGACGTCTTCCTGATGCTTGATGTAGTGGTGCAGCATCTCTTTGAGAGAGAGCGTGTGAGGCACGCCATCGACAAGCGCGAGCATATTCACGCCCCAACCCACCTGCAGCTGCGTATGCTTGTAAAGCTTGTTAAGCACCACCTGAGGAATGGCGTTCTGTTTCAGTTCGATGATGATATCCACGGGGCTATTGCGGTCCGCACCGTCATGGACATTGGAAATCTCAGGAAGCTTCTTCTCGCGAATGAGCTCGCCGAGCTTCGTCATCAGGTTGGTACGATTCACCTGATAGGGAATCTCAGTGATGACGATGGAACTCTTGCCGTTTTTGCCTTCGACGATCTTGTGCTTGGCACGAATCGTCAGGCTGCCGCGGCCGGTTTCGTAGGCGTCGACGATACCCTTGCGACCCATGATGATGCCGCCGGTGGGAAAGTCGGGGCCGGGGAGCACCTTCATGAGTTCCTCGGTGGTGACGTCCGAGTTGTCGAGCATCAGGCATGCAGCGTCGATCGTTTCGCCCAGATTGTGGGGCGGAATGTTGGTCGCCATGCCGACGGCGATGCCGTTGCTGCCGTTGACGAGCAGGTTCGGGAAGCGCGCGGGAAGCACTTCGGGCTCCTGCAGGCTCTCGTCGTAGTTGGGACGCCAGTCGACCGTCTCTTTTTCAAGGTCGCGCAAAAGCTCCATGGCGGGCTTGGCCAGACGAGCCTCGGTGTAACGCATAGCGGCAGCGGAGTCGCCGTCGATACTGCCGAAGTTACCATGGCCGTCCACCAGGGGGACGCGCATGGAGAAATCCTGCGCGAGGCGCACCATGGTGTCATACACCGCGGAGTCGCCGTGCGGGTGATATTTACCGATCACGTCGCCGACGGTACGCGCAGACTTGCTGTGCGGACGGTTCGGCGTGATGCCGCTGTCGTACATCGCATACAGGATGCGGCGATGCACGGGCTTAAGGCCGTCGCGCACATCGGGAAGGGCGCGCGACATGATGACGCTCATCGAATACTCGAGAAACGATGTGCGCATCTCCTTGCCGAGTTCGGCGGCTTTGATACCGGCAGCACCGGAATCGATATCGTCGAAATTCTGTTCAGCCACGATTCTTCCTCCAAAGTAGAAGTCGTAGGTTCGT
>JAUNLI010000172.1 GCA_030532315.1 Slackia sp. | reverse complement strand
TGAAGTCCGAAGCCGTCTCCAGCATGTCGCGCAGCACGGATTTCGGCGCAAGCTGGTAGTCACGCGCCCACGGCACCGCCTCGCAATACTGGGCAAATGCCGCATCGAGCATCTCTTCCAACGGCCTGGGATACGTGACGTCGCCGATGCGATCGAGACGTTCTTCATATTCCACGCCGTCGGCCTTCATCTCGGCCATGGCCTTCTCGCGCGCTTTGCGCTCTTGCGCACGCAGCACCTGACGCGGGTCTTCCAACGTGGCCTCCACCATGGAGATCAAGTCCATGGTGTACGTTTCGCTCTCGGGGTCCAGCAGCTCGAGCGCCGCGAGCAAAAACGGAGAAAGCGGCTGGTCGAGCGCGAAATCGTCCGGCAGATCCATCGTGGCGCGATATTCCGCAGACCCGTCTTCGCATTCTATTTTCTCCACCACGTCGGCATCGATAAGCGTCATGAACACTTCGTCGGCCCGTTCGTAGAGCTTCACCTTCTCCTCGGGCGTCTGCGCCGAATCGTCGATGAGCTTGCGCACGCGCGTCCAGGCGTCTCCGCCTTGCGAAACCACGGCGAGTACCATGGAATGTGTGATGCGCATACGAGGCTTCAGCGTTTCTGGCGCCGCGTCGATAAGCTTGACGAAGGTGTCTTCGTTCCAGTTCACGAAGCCCTCAGGCGGCTTTTTCTTCTTGATCTTTCGCTCTTTCTTCGGATCGCCTCCGGCTTTTTGCAGGGCCTTCGCGTTTTCGATCTCGTGCTCTGGCGCTTCGGCTATGACCATACCTTCGGTGTCGAACCCCGAGCGGCCGGCGCGGCCGGCGATCTGATGGAACTCGCGGGCGCGCAAACGGCGCATCTTGAAACCGTCGAATTTCGTAAGGGCCGTCAGTATAACCGTATGGATGGGCACGTTGATGCCCACGCCCAGCGTGTCCGTGCCGCAGATGACGGGAAGCAACCCCTGCTGCGCGAGCTTTTCCATAAGCAGGCGGTAGCGCGGCAGCATGCCCGCATGGTGCACGCCCACGCCGCACCCCAAAAGACGCTGCAGCGTCTTTCCGAACGCCGTGGTGAAACGCGTTCCCTTGATGGCGTTCTTGATGGCCTCGCGCTGCTCTTTCGTCGCAACGCCGTAACTTGCCAAAGACTGCGCGGTATCGAGCGCGGCGTCTTGCGAGAAATGCACGATGTAAAGCGGCGTTTCGCCAGCGCGGATGGCAAGCTCGACCGTACCTTCAATCGGTGTTTTCACGTATTCGTAAGAAAGCGGCACCGGACGTGGGGCATCGGCAATGATGTCGACGTCCGCATCCGTGTGGGCCTTGAGGGATTCAGCGATGACGGAAACGTCGCCGAGCGTCGCGCTCATCAACAGAAACTGCGTATGCGGAAGCGTCAGCAAAGGAACCTGCCACGCCCATCCGCGCTGAGGGTCCCCGTAGAAGTGGAACTCGTCCATAGCCACGCAGCCGACATCGGCGTGCTCGCCCTCGCGCAACGCCTGGTTCGCAAGAATTTCGGCCGTGCAGCATACGACCGGAGCGTACGGATTGATGGACACATCGCCCGTAATCATACCTACATTCTCTCTGCCCAAAACATCAACGAGGTAGAAGAATTTCTCGCTGACCAGGGCCTTGATGGGCGCCGTATAATACGACACCTTGCCGGTGCACAGCGCCATGAAATGCAGGCCGAGCGCCACCAGCGATTTGCCCGACCCGGTAGGCGTCCCCAGGATAACGTGATCGCCCACCATGAGGCTCATGAGGGCTTCCTCCTGATGAGGCCACGGCTCTATGCCGCGGTCGGCAACCCAGTCGAAAAACAGCTCGAGCGCTTCGTCCGCCGTAGGAAGAGGTTCAGCCGAAGCCGCGCACCCTTCGGAATCGGGGTCCGACGTATCGAAGCCGTCGGGGCCTTCGTCAGAACCCCAGCTCCAATAGCGGTCGTACACCGCATCCGGAACAAGCGCGCCGAGCGAGCCGAAGCGCATCGCATCGTTTTCCGCCGCGTCGTTTTCCTCAAACGCCCCGTCAGCATCCTTCAAATGCTCGAAACCGATTCGCCCATCTGCAGCAACTTGGTCCATGCAGGCTCTCCCATCCATCGTTCGTCGCGCGTCCTTGAATTCGCCTTCAATATATCCTAATTGTCCCGAAATGCATTCATTTCGATCGTTTCGAAATTCGCACATCCCAACCACCCCGCGTTGCGTACCCCGATCGCCCCGCATATGTACATCCCGACCGCCCAACAAGCCGCTCGCCTCGAACCGTACATGCACTCAAAAGGCAACACGAGCCCCGACAGTGACACGTGAATCGCTCGCCTCAACCGTCCACACGCTCAAAAGGAGGACTCCGTTCTCAAGTTCGAGGCGCTTTGTATCATCGGAAGAGCATCGCGCGTCCAAACCGCCTTCCATGCTACTTTAAACAACGCTCTCATCAGGGAAAACGAATAACACATCAAGCAGCGCCCAATATGGCGAGCAAAAAAACGGCCCAAAGATGCAACGCGACTGATACAAACCGCCCATAACTTGAGAAAACAGGGAGCGGAATCCTGCGCGCATGCATGCAAGGCAATGCAGCGGGACTACCGACCCGAACCTGCAGCGATACAAGACAGTCTGCCTAGGCAGACGAAAGCGCAGAAGATGACCCGCCCGAAACGAAAGCGAAGCGATGGCCAGCCAAATCGAATCAGAGGCAACACAAGAAGCGCCTCGCCCGAAACGACAAGCGCAGTTCTCGTGCGGAATCGCCTTCGCCGTTTTATAATGCAACACTTTCTGCCATTGTACCAACGAAGAGATCAAGCTTAATCCGCCGGCCTCGTGCCGACGAGGCAACTCGCACCGTCGAATAAGCAATTTGCACCGCCCGCTAAGGAGGAACCGTGTTCACCGACCCTTCGCAATCCCGCCTTTCCACAAACAGCCCCGACGAAGACCCGCAGAGGCAGACCGGGCTCGATGCCGCAAGCGACACCGCGCGCGAACTCGATCGAGAAGAAGACCCCGTCTTCGCGCAAGAGCAGGAGCATCTGAACCGAACCTACGAAACGCTCGTCAAGATGGCCGCCTCCTTCGCGGCGAAGATCAAGAAGCTCGATGCCGAAGTGGCCGCCGACAAGGAGATGCTCGCCGACGAACTCACGGGCAACTTCGCCAGCATGGGCGAGGCCTTCGAGACTTACGCGGAATACG
>JAUNLI010000171.1 GCA_030532315.1 Slackia sp. | reverse complement strand
TGCACCGACGTCTCGTGCTGAAGGCGGCGCGCGAGGGCAAGAGCCAGAACGCCATCGTGGAAGAGGCCATCGCCGCGTACGTGTAGCGGTTTCGGCCGGTTGCGCAGCATCTGACGTCGGGGCTGTCTTTCCTTGGATTTGTATTACAATGTAGTACAAATCCAAGAGGACAACGTCGCTACAGCCACCGAGGAGACCCCAATGGCCCGAAGTCAGAATCGTGTTCAGCTTTCGTTGCGGCTTCCTGAGGATATCGTCCAAGTGGTCGATAAATACGCCGCTGAAAACAGGATGTCGAAAACGGATGCCGTTGTTCATTTTCTTTGTTGTGGGATAAGCGGCGAGGGAATTTCCGATGACCGCCTTGCTGCGATAGAGCGAAAACTTGCCGACATCGAATGCATGTTGAAATCATCAGGCGAGCAGCCGCGGCCTTCGTTGCGGCAATCGGAGGCGTTCGATGCGGTTGCGCGCGCGGCCGAGGGCTTTCCTGCCATCGAGCGTGCTTATGTGTTCGGGTCGTTTGCTCGCGATCAGCAAACCGCGGAAAGCGATGTTGACGTTCGGATAGAGGTCGATCGTTCGCTTTCCTTTAACCTTCATGACCTTGCACATTTCATGAAGGCGATCGAGCAGTCGACGGGAAGGAAGGTCGACGTCGTATCCGCCCGTGTTGTGAAAAATCCGGCCCTTGCGGCTGCTATAGAAAAGGACAAGGTGCTTGTGTATGAACGCGAAACCGAATGATCTCGGGCGCATCCAGGAGATATATGACATTATCGTTCAAACGCGCCGGCAGATGGCTTCGCTCGGAGTTACGAAGGAGTCGTTCGTCAATCCGGCCGGTGATGAACAGGACCTTCTTGCGGAAGGCGTCATGAATCGGGTGTTTCGTGTGGCCGAGGAGGCGGGGCATGTTTCCGAGCAGGTGGCCGTTTCGTATGGGTTTGAACGACATGCGATTTTAGGGGTAAGAAATCGTCTTGCACATGCTTATGGCGAGGTCGATCGCGAGCTTATCTGGGAAGTCGTGGAAAACGACTTCGATTCTTTATTGGCCGCATGTCGTGCTTACTGCGATGACGAGGGCATTGACTTGCGTTAACGGGAAAGTGCCGATGCCGGCGCTTTCGGGCATGTGGGTGTTGTCGCCGCACTGCAAGATGGGAGCGTGTCTGAAATTACGGCGGTGCGATGACCGATGCGTCGCCTCCTCGTCCCGCCGCATGCCTACTGCTCTTCCAAAAGCCAATCGATGAGGTTGGTGCTTTTGATGCCGTTTCTTTCGCGGGGGAATTCGTCGAGCGAAAGAACATGTTTCGGATAGTTGTCTTTCACGGCTTCAAGCGACGAGAACTCGCGTTCGACGGTTGCATCGCTTGCAAGCAGATAGCACACTTGGAAATACTGCGTGTCGTCGTGCTTGCGGGCAATGAAGTCGATTTCCTTATCGCCGATTTTCCCGATTCGTACGTCGTAGCCGCGACGAAGCAGCTCCATATAGACGATGTTCTCAAGCACCTGATCGACAGAGGATGCGTTGCCGTAGCCAAGCGCCTCGCGCAGTCCGTGGTCGACCGCGTAGAATTTCTCGTTGAATTTAAGCGCTCGTTTTCCAACGGCATCTTCTCTTGAGACGCGGTGAAGTAGACAGGCTTTTTCTGCCGCATTGAGGTATCCGTACACCGTGTCGACCGAAACGGACCGTCGCTCGCTTTTGAGGTAGTCGGCAATGCTTTTTGCCGAAAACGGGTGGCCGATTTCTTGAAGAGCGTAACGAACGATGAGTTCGAGTTGTTCGGCGTTGCGGATACCGTTGCGCTGCACAAGGTCTTTGAACAAGATGGTGGAATAGACGTCGTTCAGATATTGCAACGACGGCGCTTCGTCGAAGCCGAGTTCGGTTTGGAAAGGAAAACCGCCCTGAACAAGATAGTGCGAAAATGCCGTGCGTGAATTTGCGTCGGGATGGGCGGTTTTATAGGCGTCGAAAAATTCCGCGAATGAGAACGGGAAGACGGGTATGCGCACGTATCGTCCCGTGATGTAAGTTGCCAGGTCGCTCGAAAGCATATGGGCGTTCGAGCCTGTGACGTAAAGATCGATGTCGTAATCGACCATAAAGGCCGCGAGCGCCTTTTCCCAACCCGTCACCTGCTGAATTTCGTCGAAAAACGCGTAGTGTTTCATTGATGGGTCGATGCGCTCGGCCATATATGCCAGCAGCTCTTCTTTTGTGCGAATGCGGGCGGTTCGTGCCGATTCGAAATTGAGATAGGTCACGGCGCTTTCGTCCGCTCCGCTGGCGATGATTTCGTTTCGGATGAGGGAGAGCAAGGTCGATTTGCCACAGCGGCGTACGCCGACGAGTACCTTGATGATGTTTTTCCCCACGAAAGGACGGATCGCATTCAGGTATGCAGGACGGTCGATCATGGCGCCTCCTATAGTTTCGACTGTAATCGAAACTATAGGGCATATCTTCAATAGTTTCGACTGTAATCGAAATTATGTGCATAAAGACAAAAAGTTTCGATTACGGTCGAATCCTTTGGATTCAAGCACCATCGAACGAAAGAAGGGGACGAAAACCCTGGTGGATTTCCGTCCCCTTCATCGTGCCGTTCGTTTTGCGGCTGAGTACGCTATCGTGCTTGGCCAGGCGCTATGCCCACTTCAAGAACGCGCGGTATGCTTTGAGCGTCTCGTAGAGGTCGGCCTTGTCGATGACCTCCCACGGGGCGTGCATGTTCAGCACGGCTACGCCGCAGTCGATGACGTTCATGCCGTATTTGGCAAGAATGTAGGCAATGGTGCCGCCGCCGCCGACATCGACCTTGCCAAGCTCGGCTGTCTGGAACGCTGCGTCGCCCTTTTCCATGACGGCGCGGATTTTCGCCATATATTCGGCGTTGGCGTCGTTTGAACCGCTTTTGCCGCGGCTGCCGGTGAACTTGTTGAACACCACGCCGCGTCCCAGATATGCCGCGTTTTTCGTTTCGAACGCGTTGGCATAGGCCGGGTCGAATCCTGCGGACACGTCGCTGGAAAGCATGCTCGAATTGGCCAGGCAGCGGCGCAGCGGCAAATCGCCCGCCTGTCCTGCGAGGTCCATGATTTCGGCGATGGTGTTTTCGAAGAACATCGAGGTCATGCCCGTGGCACCCACGCTTCCGATTTCTTCTTTGTCCACGAGGATGCACACGCCCGTCTTGTCCAGGTCGTTTGCTTCGAGCTGGGCGATCAGGCTGGGGTAGGCGCACACGCGGTCGTCGTG
>JAUNLI010000170.1 GCA_030532315.1 Slackia sp. | reverse complement strand
ACCGCGCGTGATATATGCCCGTCACGTCCAGAATCCACATGGCCCTCAATAAACGTATTCGGGCAAATGCCAGTACATCCCACACCGACACCCAGCCGACGTAAACACTCGCACATTGTAGCAAGTTCGCTTCGACACAAGACAATCGAAGACTCAGCAAGCCAACCTTCATCGCAAAGACATGCGAAGCGCACGAACGCCGCCTGCAACACCCAACCCCACAAGGCCAAGATGCGTCTTGCTGCAGCGCCCGAAAGTTCACAGCGGGTCGGGCGCGTATCCCACACGCAGTTCCGCACGAGCCGAAAGCCACTTAATGTGGCTTTCGAGCGCATCAGGACTGTTTGAGCATGGGATATGCGCCCGACCCTTTGGAGAAAAAGCTAACATCGCTGCAGCAAAGCGACGGCTTGCGCCGAAATTCCCTCTTCGCGTCCCTCGAAACCAAGATACTCGGTAGTCGTAGCCTTCACACCCACGCAATCCGTCGAAACACCCATAGCCTGCGCCAAATTCGCACGCATGGCGTCACGATGAGGGGAAAGCTTGGGGGCCTGGGCGGAAATCACGCTGTCGACATCGACGATTTCGAATCCGAGAGAGCGCACATGTTCGGCCACCTTCGACAACAGCACAAGCGAATCGGCACCCGCGTATGCAGGGTCGGTGTCGGGGAACAACTTGCCGATATCGCCCGCACGAGCCGCACCAAGCAGCGCGTCGGAAACGGCATGCGCCAACACATCGGCGTCCGAATGCCCTAGCAACCCCTGATGGTGGGGAATGTCGACGCCGCCCAGAATGAGCTTGCGATCGGGCGCGAAGGCATGGACGTCGAAACCCAGGCCGATACGCATGCAAGAAACGTTCGTCACGAAAGACCCTCTCTTCGAAACTTGCGATATGCCAGGCTACTTATCGGCCGAAAGACCCGCCGAATCGACGGCCGCCGAAAGCATCAGATAGTCTTCAGGAACGGTAAGCTTGATGTTGTCGCGCTTGCCTTCCACGACCAAAACCTTGCCGCCCAAACGCTCAATCAAAGACGAATCGTCAGTTCCTACGAAGCCGTCGCGCAACGCCGATGCATGAGCGCGGCGGTACACGCCGCTGCGAAACACCTGCGGCGTCTGGGCATTCCAGAACACACGACGATCGGGCGTGCCCACGATGCAGCCGCCCTCAACCACCTTAAGCGTATCGACGGCAGGCGTCGCCACGATAGCTCCATCGGCATCGACCATGCCCTTGAGCGTATTGATGGTGTGCGCAATCAAATCGGGCGAAACAAGCGGACGGGCGCCGTCGTGCAAAATAACGTATTCGTATTCTTCGGGCACGAACTCCAAGCCGGAAAACGCGCTTTCCTGACGCGACCCGCCCGAAGGCGCCATCAAAAGCGGCGTGACAAACGAAAACGGCTCGATTGCACGGGCGCGGTATTCCTCGGAGCGCTCCGAAGGACACACCACCACGATCAGCCCGATGTCCTCAACTGCGTCAAACGCCGCAATCGACCAGGCAAGAATAGGACGACCTGCGATTTCAACGAGCTGCTTGCCGCCCTCATGGCCGAAACGCTCGCCCGAACCGCCCGCCAAAATGATAGCGGCAGTCTTGGGGTTCTTCCCCACCGTGCCGCCATAGCGCGAAGCCGACGCCTCGGAGGCATCGCCGCCGAGCGTCATGGCCGAGGCGATGTCGGCCAGAACGGAAGGCAAGAAAACCGGGTCTTCGGGATACGCCTTGCTGTCATCGAAATTGCCCATGAATCCCCTTCCGTGAAAACACGCGGCATTCGCCGCTGAAAAAACCGACACGCGGCATCTTGCTGATAAACATTAATCATAGCCCATCGGGCAACCGGCGAAGACCACAACGGCCAAGGCGTTTCTTCAATGCAATTATTCATTATCTTCCGCTATGCGCTGTTCAAGGTAATCACGAAATACCGGCATGTCGAAGCGGACATAGCCCCTGCCGTACTCGCCGACGATTCCTTGCGCGATCAAGCGACGTTTATACTGCGACGCATAATTGCTCTTCACGCCCATTCGACACGCAATATCGGCAATCGCGCTGTCCTTCTTGTCAGGAAGCATCGCCATTAGAAAGCGCCTGTCTCCATCGGAAAGCTCGCGATAGGTATATTCCAAAATACCCTCGACCATTTCACGCTTCGCAAGCTCGATGCCATGGCGCGCATCTTCAAGCGTGATTCGCTCGATCCGCGGGCTTTCGGCCCACATGCGATATCCCACCAGTTGCATCATGTACGGGAAGCCATCTATGACGGAAACCGTTTCATCAAGCGCAAGCGTATCAATTGTGCGCGACTCCTGCTCAATCGTAAACAGCAGCGCATCGCGGATTTCTCCGTCGGGAATGCGACCGAGCACGTGCTTTCGAGAGCGCCGGAGGAAAGACACATCTTCGTCGTTCAAAAGCATTGAAACGGCATGGGGCAGACCCGCCATCAGAAGCGCAACCTTACGACCCTCGCTAATGAAATGCTGATAGACCTGAGCGAGCTTCTTCATTTCGGGAATGGAGGCGCGCACCTCATCCACCGTGATGAGAAGGCCGATGTCGTATTCCGCCAGCTGGTCGAGCAAAACGTTCATCTGGGTCCGCCAATTTCCCGCACGCGGAGATTCGTTGTCCCATGCAAAGCTGACAAATTGCCCGATAGAAACACCCGTGAGCTTTTTACCATCCAATGAATCCAGGAAACCGCGTGCTGCGACAAGCACCTGATCGAGAACATCTTCAAGCATGCCATCAGAAGCCGTAACACGAGCCGCAATCCATCCCTGGGATTCGGCCTCCGTCGCCATGAGCGAAAGGAGGGTGGTCTTTCCCGTTCCACGAGCACCCGAAATGATCGTAGAGAGATTAGGATCGCCGAGTCCGTTCGCAAACGCCTCGGACAGTTCTTCTATCAAATCCTCGCGACCCGCCATGCACGGCGGAATGATGCCGAACGTAGGCGTAAAGGGATTCGGCATCTTGGGCTTTACTTCCTTTGTGTGCTCCATCGTATTCATCGGCTTCCCTAATCACTCACGACTCTGCATCTTTTGCAAACTTTTGCAAGTTTTGCCAAATGAAAACACGCCGATGGAACAACGCGTTCGCACCGGTTCGGCGAAATGGGAAAGATGGCAGCAGCGCGGCGAAGACCACGATCGCTTCAAATGCGGCCATTCTGGGCTTGAAACGCAATTACCCCAGATAAAAGACGATATGAGCAGGACACAATGAATTGAGAGCCCCTGCTGCATGACTTTTCG
>JAUNLI010000012.1:17510-25019 GCA_030532315.1 Slackia sp. | reverse complement strand
CGCGTGTGCGGCAACTGCGGCTACTACGGTAAGCGCGAGGTCCTCGAGACCGAGTAACGGAAACATTACAAGTTTCAGCATCGACACATTGCCGGCTTGCGAGTCGGCAATTCGTGTATAAAAGGGTAGTGTATCCGTCGCCCGCCATGCGGGCGGTAAATGAATCGAAAGGAATCACATGTCGTATGACGATACCGTGACTATCGCCGTGGATGCTATGGGCGGCGACCATGCTCCCGGCGTCGTGCTCGAGGGAGTCGCAAGCGCTCTTGCGAAAGATGAGAGGCTTCAGGTCGTCTTGGTGGGTCCCGCCGAGGTGGTAGAGCCGTTCGCAAGCTCTCATGCGCGCTGCATCGCCCAGCCCGCCTCCGAAGTTATCGCCATGGGCGAACATCCCGCGCAGGCTGTGCGCAGGAAGAAAGATTCCTCGATCGTGGTGGGGTGCCGTGCCGTCAAGGAGGGCCATGCACAGGGCTTTTTCTCAGCGGGATCGACGGGCGCTTGCCTTGCGGCGGCAACGCTTGGCATCGGTCGCATCAAGGGAGTCCAACGTCCGGCGCTGTGCAGCGTTATCCCTTCTCCGGTTGCGCCCGTGGTAATGGCGGACATCGGGGCGAATGCCGATTGCAAGCCCGAATATCTGGTGCAATTCGCTCAGATGGCCTCCATCTATGCCGAAAAGGTGGTTGGAATCGAGCATCCGCGCGTAGCGCTTCTCAACATCGGCGAGGAAGACACGAAAGGCTCGCAATTCGCTCAGCAGGCATTCTCGCTGATGAAGGACAACGTTTCCGGGTTTGTGGGCAACGCTGAAGGCAACGATATCATCACGGCGAAATACGACGTGATCGTGACCGATGGCTTTACGGGAAACGTGGTTCTTAAGACCGTCGAGGGAACCGCCAAAGCTCTCTTCGATGCCCTGAAGGGGGTTATGACCTCTTCGCTGAAGACGAAAATCGGCGCGCTTGCCGTCAAGGGGGATCTCAAGGCCCTCAAGGACAGCATCAGCGCGGATACCTACGGCGGTGCTCCGTTGCTCGGCGTTGCGGGCGTATGTCTGGTTGGTCATGGGTCGAGTAATGCCACGGCTATCGAAAACGGTGTGCTCGCCTCGGCCTCCATGGTGCGCAAAGACGTGACCGGCCTGATTGCCGAGGCGGTGGGCAAGCGATGATTCACACCGAAGAGCAGCTCGACAAGATCGAAGCGGCGCAGCGCATTATCGAATATGAATTCCATGATGCGGGCATTCTTCTGGCGGCGATTACGCATCCTTCGGCCACCGAGGGCATGCCTGTCAAGTTCAGCTATGAAAGGCTCGAGTTTCTCGGCGACAGCATTTTGGGCGCAATTGTCGCCAATGCTGCGTTTCATGAATATCCCGACCTCGACGAAGGTGGTCTGACGCGCATCAAGGTGGCGCTCGTTTCGGGCGCAAGCCTTTCCGCGGTTGCCGAAAAGCTCGGCTTCGCCGACGTGATCGTATTCGGTTCCTCTGAGCGCGGAACGGGCAGGCGCGGTCTTCATTCGGCGCTTGAAAACGTATACGAGGCCGTGGTCGCGGCGCTTTACCTCGACGCCGGCATCGAAGGCGCCCAGGCCTTCGTGAACCGCACGCTCATTCCTCGCATGTCGATCGATATGGCGCGCGAACCGGAAAATCCGAAAAGCGCTTTGCAGGAAAAGCTGCAAGAGGAAGGTATCACGCCGACGTACAAGCTTGTGGAAACGCAGGGTCCTCCGCATGACCGCACGTTCGTTTCCCAGGTGTTCGCCGGCATGAAGGCGCTTGCAAGCGGTATGGGGCGCACCAAGAAAGAGGCCGAAAGCCAGGCTGCGAAAACCGCCCTCGATGCGCTCGGCTTCACGAAGGCGTCCAAGGCAGACAAGGCCAAGGCGAAGCAGGAAAAGAAGCAGGCGCGCGCCGAAAAGAAGAACAAGGGCTAAATATGCACCTCAAGTCGCTCGTCCTCAAAGGATTCAAGTCGTTTGCCGACCGATGCGTGATTTCGCTCGAACCGGGCATCACAGCAGTGGTCGGCCCGAACGGCTCGGGAAAATCGAATATTTCCGATGCGGTGCTTTGGGTTCTCGGCGAGCGCAATGCGAAAAATCTGCGCGGTCAGGCTATGGAAGACGTCATTTTCGCCGGTTCCTCGGCGCGCAAAAGCGTTGGCGTGGCCGAGGTCGATTTGGTCTTGGACAATTCCGACGGCACGCTTCCCGTCGAGTTCGGCGAGGTGTCGCTGACGAGGCGCATGTATCGCAGCGGCGAAAGCGAATACCTTATCAACGGTGCGCCTGCCCGTCGTATGGATTTCATGGACATTCTTCACGATACGGGTCTCGGCACGGGCACCCATTCGATTATCGGCCAGGGAAATCTCGATGCAATCCTGGCAAGCAGGCCTCAAGACCGCCGTGCCCTGATCGAGGAGGCGGCAGGCGTTCTCAAGCATAAGCAGCGCAAAGAGCGCTCTGAGCGCAAGCTTTCTGCCATGGATGCCCATTTGGCACGTGTCAAAGACGTTGCCGCCGAGGTCGAGCGCCAGCTCAAACCCTTGGCTCGCAAAGCTGCCCGCGCCGAGGCCTATCGTGACATATCAAAGGAGCTTTCCGAAATCGAGCTCGCGCTTGCCGTCGACGATCTGAGGGTTTTGCAAAAGCGCTGGGATGAGGTCGGATTGCGCGAGAAAGAAGCGGCGGCGGGAATCGACGTCGCGCGTCTTCATGCCGAAGAGGCGGAGAAAAAGCTCGAGAAATTGCAAGCGCTCTTGCAAGAAAAAGGTCTCTACGTCGGCGATTTGACTGCTCAGCGCGGACGTTTCCACATGGTGCTCGAGCGTCTTGAATCGAACGATATGCTGCTTTCCGAAAAGGCGCGCGGCATTGCCTCTCGGCTGGCGGCTGCGCGTGACACTTACGAGGGAAGCTCGCGACGCATCGTCCGTTTCGAGGAGGCGGCATCGTCGCTTAAAGAGAAGCTCGACGACGAAATTGCACGTCGAGATGCGCTTGCTTTGCAAATCGATGAACTTGCGGGCGAATGTGGGAAAGCGGTCGAAGAGCGAGCGCGTTTTGATGCTCAGCTTTCCGAGGCGCAGGTTCAGCTGCGTTTGTGCGAGCGAGACATGGATAAGGCCATGGCGCGTCGTAGCGAACTGCAAGACGGTCAGGCGGCGCGTTTTTCCGCCAAAGAGCTTCTTGAGGCAAAAAAGGAGCAGACCATCGCCGAACTTGCATCTGCGAAAGAAGACTATGGGCGCCGTTGTAAAGAGGCCGACGATGAAGCTGCTGCGGCTGCCGATCTTTTGCGGAAAAGCAAGGCTTCGGCCGAGTCCCTCGAGGCTGCGGGCGACGAAGCTGCTGCGGCGCGCGCGGCGGGCAACGAAGCACGCACTTCCTTGCAGCGATGCGAGGGTCGTATTGCCGCGTTGAAAGAGGCTTTGCGCGGGTTGGGGGAGCGAAATGCGGCTGCATCGTGGGTCTGTTCTCATGCGCGGGAATTCGACGAAGGTGCGTTTCCCGTCTCGTCGCGCATCAAGGCGCCTCAAAAGCTCGAGGCGCTTGTCGAGCAGTTGCTCGGCGACGATCTGGCGTCTTTGTGCGCGGTCGACGCGCAGCATGCGTGCGCAATCGCCAAGGGGTTGACGGAATCGGGTTGCGATGGCGAAGCGAGCGTCCTTTTCGCGGCGCGGAGTCCTCTTTCGAAGGGAGGCTCCGAGGCGAATCGCCTTTTGAATATGCTCGAGTATCCCGAGGAGCTTGCTTCGGCGATGGAGGCGCTGCTAGGAGACGTCGTGCTTGTGGATTCGTTTTACGAGGCCATTAGATGTGCGGCCGAAGGCGACCGTCGCTTGCGCTTCGCGACGGACGACGGAATCGTGGTGCGTCCTGGCGCAAAGGTGTCGTTGGGTTGGGGAATGCAGGCCGACGAAGGGTTGCTTTCGCGCGAACGCGAGCTTGCTTGTCAGCAAGAGCTCCGAGAGCGAGCCGCAGCCGAACTTGAAAGCGCCGAGGCACGAATTGATGAATGCGAACGCGGCCTCGAGGTGCTCCGCAGTGAAAGCCTTGTACTTTCTCAGGCTCTTGCGCAACGCGAGGGAGCAAGCAAAAGCGCACAGGCGGAGCGTGAGCGCGCCGCAAGGCGCGTCGGTTCGCTGGAGGCGTCGCTCGAGGCGATTTCAGCAGAGCTTGCCGTGGCACTTGAAAAGCTCGCGGGCGTCGAGCCCGAGATGGAAAAACTCGAGGCGACGATTGGCGAATGTAAGGCGCGTCGTGCGGGGCTTGACGACCGAAGGGCCTGTGCGGCGTCTGAGCGCGAGGCCGCTTTCGATAAAGAGCGTCATTTGCAGGCTCGCCTTTCCGAGGCGAAGCTCGAGCACGCTACGGCAGCCGAACGTGTGAAATCGCTGACGCGCGAACATCGCGAACGCTGCGGCGAGGCCGACAGGGCGCAAAAGGCCCAAAAGCGCGCAAAGGCCGAAATCCATGTGCTCGAGACGGCCGAGCGCCGCGTTGCGCCTTTGCACGAAACGCTTTCTTCGTTGAAGGAGTGTGCGCGAGCGAAAGTCGACGACCTTGCCGGAAAGGCCGCGCTTGTTCAGAGCAGTTCGCAGGAGCTTTCGGCGACGATCGAACAGGCTCGAACGGCATCGCGCGAGGCGCAGGAGCGTCTTGATGCCGCGCGCTCGCTTCTCAACGACGTGCGTGTCGAAAAGGGAAGGCTCGAGGTGCAGGTGGAGGCGGCGGTTTCGGCGATTGTGAACGAACGCGGCGTTCCGCTCGAGACTGCGCTCGGCATCGCTGCGCCGGAAAATCGCGAGGCTGCCGAAGAGGAGGCGTACAGGCTTTCTCGTAGGCTGAAGTCGATCGGCACCATCGATTCGTCGGCCGCCGGCGAATACGAGGCCATGAAGGAGCGCTACGATTTTCTTGCCGCCCAAGTCGAAGACGTCGAAGCCGCTCGTCGTGCGCTTCGTCGCATTGTGGCCGCGATCGACGCGCGAATGCAGGAGCAATTCGACGTCACGTTCGATCGTGTCAACGAGAACTTCGGGCGCATTTTCGCCCAGCTGTTCCCAGGCGGTTCGGGTTCGCTGGAACTCGTAGACCTTGACGGCGAAGGGCAGCTTGGCGTCGAAGTGCATGCTCAGCCGCGTGGCAAGCGCATTGCGAAGATGACGTTGATGAGCGGCGGCGAGAAATCACTCGTGGCCATTGCGCTTTTGTTCGCCGTATACAGCATCCGCCATACGCCGTTTTACATCCTTGACGAGGTGGAGGCTGCGCTCGACGATAGCAACTTGCGTCGCCTGCTTGCGTATCTCGAAACGCTGCGCCACGAAACCCAGCTGATCATGATCACGCACCAGCGCCGCACGATGGAGATGTCGGACGTGCTTTACGGCGTGTCCATGCAGGCCGACGGCGTGACGAAGGTTGTTTCCCAGCGTCTCGACCGTTCGCAGCAATCAGGTCGATAAGGCCGGCGACGCATGTCGCCTCGATAATTCGAAAGGAGTTCCTATGGGGTTTTTCAGCCGCATAAGCGAAGGTTTGGCTCGTTCGCGCGAGAGGTTCACCGAGCAGATGAACGTGCTGCTCGACCGCGGCCCCGATCTTGACGAAGAGTTCTGGGAGGGTCTCGAGGAGACGCTGATTCTTGCCGACGTCGGCGGTGTGGCGGCAAGCGACATCGTCGAGGATTTGCGCGATACGGCAACGCGCAAGGCGCTTCCCGACGCCTATGCCGTGCTCGACCTGCTTAACGACCGCATGGCCGATGCATTTTGCGCAGGCGGGGAAGAGGTGTTCGGCAGTGATGCCGCCTGCGTGCTGTTTGTGGGCATTAACGGCGCGGGCAAAACCACCACGGTTGGCAAGCTTGCGAAAGAGGCTACGGATGCGGGGCGTAGCGTGCTCCTCGGCAGCGCTGATACGTTTCGCGCCGCCGCGATCGAACAGCTCGAAGAATGGGCGCGTCGCGCCGATGTCGAAATCTGCACGCGTGAACGAGGAAGCGACCCGGCAAGCGTTTGCTACGACACGATCGAGCGCGCCGAGCAGAAGGGCGCCGACTTGGTGCTGATCGATACGGCGGGGCGTCTGCATACTTCGGCCGATTTGATGCGCGAGCTCGAAAAGGTGGTCAACGTCGTGCGGAAGCGTTCGAAGCTTCCCGTTTATACGGTGCTTGTCATCGACGCCACCACGGGGCAGAACGGCCTTGCCCAAGCGCGCGAATTCGATCGCGCCCTGAAACTCGACGGCGTGATCGTGACGAAGCTCGATGGCACGGCGAAAGGCGGCATTGCGCTCGCGGTCAGCCACGAATTGAACCTGCCTGTTCTCAAAATCGGCGTTGGCGAAGGGCTGGAAGACCTCAAAGACTTCGATGCGCATGATTTTGCCCGTGCTTTCGTGGGCGATTTCGACGAGCGCTCCTAGGGCTGTTTCGGACGGCGAAAGGCTTGTCTTTTTCGGCCGTCACGTGCGATGCTGCCGAAGGTTTTCGGCCTTTGCTTTTGCATGCGAGTTCTAACGCATCTGCATGCGCTTCGGAAGTCCTGGATTCATCGCGTAATCCGGGGCTTCTTTCGTATGACGCGGCCGTCGTGTTGCATAATAGGGCGCATCCGCACCGGTGCTGGTGCGCGTGTCGTTTTTTCAAAAGGAGCTCTTTTCCATGTTCGATAATCTTTCCGATCGCTTGCAGGGCATCTTCTCGGGCCTGCGCTCGAAGGGCCGTCTGACCGAGGAAGACATCAATGCCGCCATGCGCGAGATTCGCATGGCGCTGCTGGAAGCCGACGTCAACTTCAAGGTCGTCAAGGAATTCGTCGCTTCCACCAAGGCGCGCTGTCTCGAGGCGGAAATTCTCGATTCGCTTACGCCCGCCCAAAACGTTGTGAAAGTGGTTCTCGACGAGCTTACTGCGCTTCTTGGGCAGTCCGATTCGAAGCTTGTGCTCACCAGTCGCATTCCTAACGTGATCATGCTCGTCGGCCTTCAGGGTTCGGGTAAGACCACTGCGTCGGCCAAGCTGGCCTACCTGCTGAAAAGCAAGGGCCATAGCCCGCTGCTTGTGGCATGTGACGTGTATCGTCCCGCAGCCGCCGATCAGCTGCAGACGCTCGGCGACGAGATGGGCGTGAAAGTGTATCGCGGCGACGGTCAGGATCCCGTTCGCATTGCCGAGGAAGGTGTGCGCTTCGCGATCGACAACCTGCGCGACGTGGTGATCGTCGACACGGCGGGTCGTCTGCATGTCGACGACGCCATGATGGACGAAGCCGCGGCGATCAAGGCGGCCGTCAAGCCCGACCAGATTCTCATGGTGGTCGACGCCATGACGGGCCAGGACGTGGTCAATGTCGCCCAGGCCTTTGCCGAAAAGGTCGAATTCGACGGCGTGATCATGTCGAAGATGGACGGCGACGCTCGCGGCGGCGGCGCGCTTTCGCTCAAGCAGGTCACGGGCAAGCCGATCAAGTTCATCAGCGC
>JAUNLI010000012.1:0-17410 GCA_030532315.1 Slackia sp. | reverse complement strand
GCGGCGCGCTTTCGCTCAAGCAGGTCACGGGCAAGCCGATCAAGTTCATCAGCGCGGGTGAAAAGCCCGACAGCCTGGAGGAGTTCCATCCCGACCGCATGGCCAAACGCATCTTGGGCATGGGCGACGTCGTTTCGCTGATCGAACACGCTTCGAAGGTTCAGGCTGAAGAAATCGAGGCCGAGACCACGGCACGCATGGCCAAGGCGCAGATCAACCTCAATGACTTTCTTGAAATCAAAAAGCAGGTCAAAAAGATGGGCGGCATCAGCAAGCTGGTCAGCGCTTTGCCGGGCGGCGACAAGGCCATGGCTTCGGGTCAGGTGGACGAAGGCGCGCTCGATCGCATGGAGACGGTTATTTTCTCTATGACGAAATACGAACGCGAGCATCCGGAGGTGCTTAACGGAAGTCGTCGCGCACGTATCGCCGCGGGATCGGGCACCACGGTGCAAGAAGTCAATCAGGTGATGAAGCAGTTCCATGAGACGCGCAAGATGCTGAAAAAGGCCATGCCTGCTGCCGAAGCCATGCAGAACGGTCGTGGCAAAAAAGGCAAGAAGGGTAAAAAAGGCCGCAAGCCTCGTCTTGGCATTCCCGGCATGGGAGGCATGAGAATGGCTGATTTGAAGAAAATTCAAGACATGATGGGCAATATGGACCTTTAGCCCGAATTCGGAGGCCTCGCGTTTGAGCGAGGCCTCCGTGCAAACGAACGGCTCACGCAGCCAAGCGGCCGCAGCCGTGCGACTAAGGAGATTCGCCGTGACCGAAAAGCATCGCGTTGTAAAACGTGGAATCATCCCTGCGGCCGCCGTCTACGGCGTGGTTTGGCTTGCATGTTTCGCCTTGTACTGGGCAAGTTTGGCAACGGGGGCTCTTGACGGTATGGTCATGGGGTATACGCTGCTGGTTTTGTATTGCGCTCTTCCAGCGGCCGGCGCCGCCGCGGCGTTTCTGATCGGTCGTTCGGGCGCATTGGGATGGTGGCGTCTTGCTGCTCCTTGTGCGATCACCGCATTCTTCGTGCTGTTTGTTGCGGCGACGTTCGGCCTTTCGACTGCGTTCGGCCTCACCAATATCGCATCTCTCTATCCCGCCGATCTTGTGTTGGGGTTCGTTCCCTCGGCCCTGGGGCTTCTCATCGGCTGGGCGGCGGCGTAAGCCTTTGCCTTAGAAGCGTATCGTCTTTGCTATGATTGGCCGAAAAGGCAGCATCGAGCCGTGCTCTTCGATGGGCCGCATAATTCGTTGAGGGGTAGGTGCGCAATGTCGTTTGTTTGCAATAGGTCGACCAAGAGGGCTCTTGCGGCTGCGGCGCTTATGTTCCTTTGCGGGCTTGTATGCAGCGCCTGCGTCCAACGACCCGTCGAGTCGCCCTCCGCCAAGAGCCCCGCTCCTTTTTCCCTGCAGATAGCATTGCAAAGCGGTTTTGCTGATGTCTGCGATGCGGTGATTTCGAACGCGAGGACGGACTGGTCTTCTTTTGAAGGCTGGTGGTGTGATGAGGAAAATGCTAAGAGCGAGTTCATCAATGCGCGGGGCATACATCAACTTGAGATACTTTCCATTGACGAAGGGGAAGTGGAGTTCAACGTGATCGATGTCGGTCAATATCCTTCACATCGCATCACGCTTAGTCCCGAGTCGGTAATAGGGTTTTTCGACGGGTCCGTCTATTCGTTTCGTTTCACCGACGATCGAGGCGGTATCAATGAAGGCTCGCTTGAAATCATGGATGGAAATCGCATCTACGTTGATATTCGTTGCGTGGGGAGAGATTCGTCCATTCCCAGCGGCGCTGGCGGAAACATCGACTTTTCGGACGTGTTGGTACGCGACGAAATGAAGGATGTTCGAGTCATGCAGGATTTTCCCGATTCCGAGAGTTACGTGAAATCGGACGACTATATATTGCCGTCAAGCGATACGCGTTTGCTTGGCGACGCTGATGTTTCGACCCTTATGCCCGATGAAATGGAGTTGGCGCGCAATGAGATCTTTGCCCGGCATGGAAGGATGTTCGAGGAATCGCGTATCGCGCAATACTTCGCGACGAAATCTTGGTATAGACCGACGATTGCTGCCGATCGGTTCGATTCGAACTCGATGCTAAGCGATGTGGAGAAGAAGAACATCGAGTTCATTCAAGGCTGGGAGGCGTCATGGAAAAGCCTCTCGAACGGAACATCGTTCGTCGGTGTTGCTGGCGTGTACGGGTGCTCAAGTGTGCCAGGCGAATCGCTGTCATTGGAACTTCGTTTTGCCGAAGGGGGAAAAGGAACGCTCGATATAGCAACCATGGACGGAGATTTGCTTTACGGGGCGCTTCCTTGCAATTTCCTTTCCGATGTCGAGATAATGGTCGAAGCGGACGGGGTGGCTCTTTTTCTTGTCTGGAGCAATCCCGGCGAAGTTCGAATCGAGGATGCAAGCGGAGGGCTTCCGAACAAATTGGAAAGCCTCAGATACTGCGATACGTTCTGGAACAGTTCGTATTTGCACATGAGCTAGGTTGAAAGCAGGCGGATTTGTTTTGCGGTGCGAGTGGGCGGCCGCAGCCGTGCGCATTCGACCGCATGCCGACGATTCGTCTTGCGCGTATGGTGGCGCTCCGTATAATCAATGCGGTATGGAAAAACCTAGAAAGGGGTTTGCAATGGCAATCAAGGTCGGCATCAACGGTTTCGGTCGCATCGGCCGTCTCGTGTACCGTGCAATGGCGAACGATCCCGAGCTCGACGTCGTGGCCGTCAACGACCTGGGCGATATTCCCACCATGGCCCATCTTCTGAAGTACGACTCCGTGCACGGCCGTGCATTCGACAAGGTCGAGGTGGTTGAGGACGGATTCATCGCCGACGGTCACAAGACCAAGGTGCTCTGCGAGCGCGAACCCTCCAACCTGCCCTGGGGCGAGCTGGGCGTCGACGTCGTGGTTGAGTCCACGGGCATCTTCAAGACCGGCGAACTTGCTTCCAAGCATATCGAGGCCGGTGCCAAGAAGGTCATCATCAGCTGTCCTGCCAAGGGCGAAGACATTACGATCGTCATGGGCGTTAACGATGGCGATTACGACAAAGAGAAGCACCACATCATCTCCAATGCCTCCTGCACCACCAACTGCCTTGCTCCCTTTGCAAAGGTTTTGATGGAGAACTTCGGCATCAAGCGTGGCTACATGAACACCATCCACGCTTACACCAACGATCAGAAGATCTTGGACCTGCCGCACAAGGACCTGCGCCGCGCTCGCGCTGCCGCTTTGTCCATGATTCCCACCACCACGGGTGCCGCCCGTGCGGTCTCTTTGGTTCTTCCCGAGCTCAAAGGCAAGCTCGATGGCTTTGCAACGCGTGTTCCCACCCCGGACGGATCGATGGTCGACCTCACCGTTCAGCTTGAGCGCGAGGTGACCAAGGAAGAAATCAACGCTGCCATGAAGGCTGCTGCCGAGGGTCCGCTCAAGGGCATCCTCGAGTACACCGAAGATCCTATCGTTTCGATTGACATCGTGGGCAACTCCCACTCCTCGATTTTCGACAGCCAGCTCACCATGGTCATGGGCGAGAAGAGCGACATGGTGAAGTGCATCTCCTGGTACGACAACGAGTGGGGCTATTCCAACCGCGTCAAAGACCTTGCGAAGATCCTTCTCTAACATTTGAGCGCGCCGCTCTTCGGGGCGGCGCATTGTTTGACACCGCAGAAGCCGAACCATGCGTTCGGCTTCTTATGCATTTGCTGCGCGTGCGCTTTCCGAAAGCGGGCGGCGGCATTTCACGAAATATCCCGAAGGAGGACCAAATGTCCGATATCAAGACCATTGAAGGCGTCGACGTGCGCGGCAAGCGCGTCATCGTCCGTGTCGATTTCAACGTTCCTATCAAAGATGGCGTTGTGGGCGACGACACGCGCATTCGCGCTGCGCTTCCTACGATTGAATATCTGACGTCCAATGGGGCGAAGGTGATTCTGATGAGCCACCTGGGCCGTCCTGCGGGCGAGGGCTTCGAGGAGAAGTTCACGCTTGCTCCTGCGGCAGCTCGTCTTGCCGAGCTGATCGATGCCCCTGTCGCATTCGCCTCCGACACCGTGGGCGAAGACGCGCGCGCTAAAGCGGCCGAGCTTGCCGACGGCGCGATTCTCGTGCTGGAAAACCTTCGTTTCGACAAGCGCGAAAAGAAGAACGATCCCGCGTTTTGCGAAGAGCTCGCGTCTCTTGCCGAACTTTATGTCAACGATGCGTTCGGCACTGCGCATCGCGCACATGCCTCGACGGCAGGCGTTGCGTCTCTTCTGCCCGCGTATGCCGGATTCCTTCTTGCCGGCGAGGTGGAAACGCTTTCGGGCATGCTCGATGCGCCCAAGCGCCCCTTCGTTGCCATTCTCGGCGGCTCCAAGGTGTCTGACAAGGTGGGCGTGATCGACGCTCTGATCGACAAAGCCGACACGATCATTATTGGCGGCGGCATGTGCTTCACCTTCCTGCTCGCTCAGGGCAAGGCTGTCGGCACTTCGCTCAAGGAAGAGGACTGGGTCGAACGTGCGGGCGAAATGATCGAGAAGGCGCAGGCCGCAGGCGTGAAGCTGCTGCTTCCCGTCGATGTGGTTGCCGCCGATGCTTTTGCCGAAGACGCCAATGCGTCGACCTGCTCGGTTGATGCCATTCCGTCCGATATGATGGGCCTCGACATCGGACCCGAGACCGAGAAGCTCTACGCCGATGCCATCGCAGAGGGGTCGACGGTGTTCTGGAACGGCCCCATGGGCGTGTTCGAGATGAAGGCGTTCGAGCATGGCACCCGTGCCGTGGCCGAGGCGGTTGCCGCCAACAAGAACGCTGCCACGATCATCGGCGGCGGCGACAGCGTTGCTGCGGTGAACAAATTCTCGCTTGCGAGCGAGATGACTTTCATCTCCACGGGCGGCGGAGCGTCCATGGAACTCGTCGAAGGCAAGACGCTTCCCGGTGTCGCAGCTCTTCGATAGAGGGTGCATTCGCGCCGCGTCGGATTTTCGACGCGGCGTTTTCCGTCGGCATCTTTCGTCACTGTGGCGTGGAAAGCCGACGTGTACGTCAATCGCATGCAAAGGAGGCTTGTATGGTGCGCAAACCCATCATCGCAGGCAACTGGAAAATGAACATGACTCCGGCGGAAAGCGTGGTGCTTTCCCAGGGCATATCGAATCGTTACGGCCGTGGCGACGGCGAGGTGGACGTGGTCTTGTTTCCACCTGCGATCGACCTGCGTTCGGTGATCACGGTCCTCGATTTCGACAGGTCGCGTATCGAGGTGGGTGCTCAGAACGTGCATTGGGAGCCATCGGGCGCCTTTACGGGAGAAATCAGCATTCCGATGCTCAAGGACGTGGGGTGCACGTGGTGCATCGTCGGCCATTCCGAGCGTCGCGAGATGTTCGGCGAGACCGACGTGCAGGTCAATCGTAAGGTACGGGCGCTTGTCGAGGCAGGCATGAAGCCGATCGTGTGTGTCGGCGAGAGCCTGTCTGTGCGTGAGGCCGAGCAGGCTGAATCGTTTGTCTGCGACCAGGTGCGCGCAGCTTTGGCCGGATTGGAGCCTGAAGAGGCCGCCGCATGCTGCATCGCCTACGAGCCCATCTGGGCCATCGGCACGGGTCGTACGGCTACGCCCGAGCAGGCGGAAGCTATGGCGTTCGCGATTCGTGCCACCGTGCGCGAACTCGTGGGAGAGGAAACGGCCGAAGGCATGCGCATTCTGTACGGCGGTTCGATGAAGCCTTCCAATGCCGAGGCGTTTCTTGCTTGCGAGAACGTCGACGGCGGTCTTATCGGCGGCGCGGCGCTTGTTGCCGAAGATTTCGTCGATCTGGTAAAGGCCGCTTCGGGCCGATAGGAGTTTCGCCGTCTTATTTTGTCGGCATGCAGAAGGGGGAGCGTGCGGTATCGGCCGGATGCCTGCGCGCTACGACGGCTCGAACGACGGGCCCCGGTGCCGGCCAGGAGGAATCATGAATTCGAATCTTCGCCTTCCCGCCTTGCTTGTCATCATGGACGGATTCGGGCTCGACGCCCCTTCCGAAGGCAATGCCATCGAGTTGGCGGACACGCCGTGTCTGGACGACCTGTTCGAAAACCGGCCTTGCGTCACCCTGCAGGCGTCGGGGGAGGCTGTTGGCCTGCCTGCCGGCCAGATGGGAAACTCTGAAGTGGGGCATCTCAACATCGGTGCCGGACGCGTGGTCTATCAGGAGCTCACGCGTATCGACAAGGCATGTCGCGAAGGAAGCATTTGCGAAAACGCCGCCATCAATGACGCAATCGATGCCGTGGTGGCATCGGGCGGCGTCTTGCATCTGATGGGCCTTCTTTCCGACGGCGGCGTACATTCAAGCAATGAGCACCTTTATGCTTTGGTGCGTCATGCTGCGGCATGCGGCGTAAACGACGTGCGCATTCACTGCTTCATGGACGGCCGCGATGTTGCTCCGAGAAGCGGCGCGGCTTTCATTGACGATTTGGAATCGGTGCTTGCCGGCGATGATATCGCTGGCAAAGCGCGCATTGCCAGCGTGAGCGGACGCTATTATGCGATGGACCGCGACAAGCGATGGGACCGCGTGCAGCGTGCCTATGAAGCGGTGGTGTGCGGTAGTCCGTATCGTGCCGTTTCGGCGAAAGGGGCTATCGAGGCCTCGTATGCGGCAGACGTTACCGACGAGTTCGTCGAGCCGGTGTCGCTTGACGGTCGCGGTATGCGCGATGGCGATGCGGTCATTTTCTTCAATTTCCGCCCCGATCGTGCTCGCGAACTGACGCGCGCCCTGGTCGACGATGATTTCGACGGGTTCGATCGTGCATATCGTCCTCGTGTGGCGTTCGTGTGCCTGACCGAATACGATACGACGATCGATGCGCCTGTCGCGTTTCCGAAGGAGTTTCCCGAAAACGTGTTGGCCGACGTACTGGCGGCTGCGGGGCTTCGTCAGTACCATATTGCCGAAACCGAGAAGTACGCCCATGTGACGTTTTTCTTCAACGGCGGCGTCGAGGCATGCAAGGAAGGCGAGAGTCGGGCGCTGATTGCAAGCCCCAAGGTTGCGACATACGATTTGCAGCCTTCGATGAGCGAACCGGAGGTGGCCGATACCCTTGCTGCGGCGATTGCTGCCGATGAGGCCGACGTCTATATCGTGAATTTTGCAAATTGCGATATGGTGGGGCATACGGGCGTCATCCTTGCGGCGAAGGCGGCCGTCGAGGCGGTTGATGACGGCGTCGGCAAGGTTGTCGACGCGGTGCTCGCCAAGGGCGGATTCGCGTTGATCACCGCCGATCACGGCAATGCCGACAGGATGCTTGCGGAAGACGGTTCTCCTTATACCGCGCATACGACGGCCCCTGTTCCGCTGGTGCTTGTCGATGATGTCGAGCATGGCGCGCTTGCCGTTCCTGAAGGCCGCGCGGCGGCTCTATGCGATATCGCCCCGACGCTTCTCGACGCGATGGGGCTTAAGGCTCCCGAAGAGATGACCGGCAAAAGCCTTCTTTGTCGGTGATGTTTCGACCCGATGAATTCACTGGGCGCTTTCTTGGCACTTTAGTGTGCAATAGTGGTAGTATACGCACACGAAATGCTCGACCGTAACAGATGTGCCGGGATATGCTTCCCGGCGCATCTGCGTCTTATCTGGAAGGCAGCGCCCATGATTGCTATTGTTCGCGAAGGACTTGCCCCCGAAGGATTGAAGGAGCTGTGCGACTACCTGCAATCCCAAAACGTCCAACCGCATGTCATCGTTGGAGAGAAGCAGACCGTGGTGGGATTGATCGGCGATACGACGTCGATCGATATCCATTTGCTTGAGTCCATGGATCAGGTGGCGGCGGTGCGTCGTGTTTCCGAACCGTTCAAGAAGGCGAATAGGAAATTTCATCCTGACGATACCGTGATAGAAGTGGGCGGCGTCAAATTCGGCGGCGGTAATTTCGGCGTCATGGCGGGCCCCTGCTCTGTCGAAAGCGAAGAGCAGTGCATGGTCATTGCCGAGGCTGTGAAAAAAGCAGGTGCCACGGTGTTTCGTGGAGGGGCGTTCAAGCCGCGCACGTCCCCTTATGCCTTTCAGGGCATGGGTGAAGAGGGCCTTGCCATCCTTTCCAAGGTCAAACGCGAATTCGGCATGCCTATTGTTTCCGAAATCATGGATGCGCGCGATCTGCCTTTGTTCGGCGATGTGGATATCCTTCAGGTGGGCGCGCGCAATATGCAGAATTTCACCTTGCTCAAAGAGCTCGGCAAAACCGACAAGCCGATTCTGCTCAAACGCGGTCTTGCGGCTACGATCGACGAGCTTTTGATGGCGGCCGAATACATCATGGCGGGCGGCAATGAGCGCGTCATGTTGTGCGAACGCGGCATCAGGTCTTACGACACGCGTACGCGCAACGTCTTCGACGTTTCGGCCGTTCCTGTGCTGCGAGGCTTGACGCATCTTCCGATCATAGCCGATCCCAGCCATGCAACCGGCTATACCCGCCTGGTGCCTCCCGTTGCTTATGCGGCAACGGCGGCAGGGGCAGACGGACTCGAGGTCGAAGTGCATCACGATCCCGCCCATGCGGCCTCCGACGGGTCTCAAGCGCTTCTGCCTGAGCAGTTCGACGAAATGATGCGCCGTTTGTCTCTGATAAGGGCGGCTATCAGCGAACCTTTGACGGAGCTATAAGATGGGTTCGGTGGAAGAGGCTGCCGCTTCCACCATGCTGCGACGCGTGGGAGTGGTCGGGCTCGGTTTGATTGGCGGGTCGTTTGCGAAGGCATATGCCGATGCTGGTGTGACCGTTTTCGGTGCTGATGCCGATGAGCGCAGTCTCGCGGCGGCCATGGCCGAAGGCTGCGTCACGGACGTTCTCGACGAGTCGACGGTTGCGGAATGTGATTTGGTGGTGGTAGCGCTCTATCCCCAGGATACGATCGACTGGGTTCGTTTTATGGCTCCGCATATCGGCTCCGATACGCTGGTGATTGATTGCGGCGGCGTGAAGCGTCCGATATGCTCAGCTTGCTTCGAGACGGCCGAGCAGGCTGGTTTCGTTTTCTTGGGCGGTCATCCCATGGCAGGAACGCACAAAAGCGGATTTCGCGCCGCACGTGCCGACCTGTTTGCCGGTCAGCCCATGGTGCTCGTTGCTCCGCCGGTCTATGACCCTGCGCTTATTGTTCGTGCCCAGCAGGCTCTGATTCCTGCGGGATTCGGTTCGTTTTCGGTAACCACGCCAGAGATGCATGATCGCCTGATCGCCTATACGTCTCAGCTTGCGCATGTGGTCAGTTCGGCATTCGTCAAAAGTCCTACGGCCCAGAAGCATCGCGGGTTTTCGGCGGGAAGCTACAAAGACCTTACTCGCGTCGCCGAGATGAACGCCGCAATGTGGACGGAGCTTTTCCTCGACAACGCCGACAATCTTGTCATCGAGCTCGACTGCGTGATGGCTGAGCTCATGCGCTATCGAGACGCTTTGGTCGCAGGTGAGGGAGCCACGTTGCGCGACTTGCTCGAGGAGGGCTCCCAGGCGAAGTTGCGTGCAGACGGCAGGTATGCAGATGCGAAGGTGGCGATGCTATGAGCACGGTCGGGGTCGATGCGTCGGTCGTTTACGATGTTTTCATCGACGAGTACTCGGTAGACGAGGCAGGTATGCTCGCCGCCTCCATTGGGGGCGATACGGCTTTTGTCGTCAGTGATAGCAACGTGGCGCCGCTCTATCTCGGCCGCGTGAAGCGATCGCTTTGCGCGGCGGGCTTTTCTGTAGCCGAGTTCGTTTTTGAAGCGGGCGAGGCGTCGAAGAACCTTTCGACCTACGGGGCATGCCTGCAGGCAATGGCCGAAGCCGGCCTGACGAGGTCGTCGTTGGTCGTGGCGCTCGGCGGCGGAGTCGTGGGTGATATGGCGGGGTTTGCCGCCGCTACCTATATGCGCGGATGCCGATGCATGCAGATTCCCACCTCGTTGCTTGCCTGCATCGATTCTTCGGTGGGCGGCAAGACCGCAGTCGACCTTCCTCAGGGAAAGAATCTGGTCGGTGCCTTCTTTCAGCCATCCGCGGTGCTTGTCGACACATCGGTGCTCTCCACACTTTCGTCTCATTTTTTCATAGACGGCTGCGCGGAGGCGATCAAATACGGCGTTATAGCCGATCCGATGCTTTTCGAGCTGCTTGAAACCCCTCTTGAACAGGGCGATTCGCGCCTGGGCGAAGTCATTGCGCGCTGTGTTGCCATCAAGCGCGACGTCGTCGAAGCCGACGAGTGCGAAAAAGGCGAACGCATGCTTTTGAATTTCGGCCATACGTTGGGTCATGCGATCGAGAGGGCGTCCGGGTTCGAAACCACTCACGGTTTTGCCGTGGCGTGCGGTATGGCCATGGTTGCGCGTGCATGCGCAATGCGTGGTTTGTGCAGCGTCGCCGATGCCGAACGTGTCGAATCGATCGTCAAGACGTATGGAATGCCTGTCCGCTCTCCGTTTGATGCGCGGCGGCTTTACGAAGCGGCGCTTGCCGACAAGAAGCGTCAGGGAGCCATGATGAACGTGGTCGCTATGGAGGGCGTCGGCCGCTCGTACGTGATGCCGCTCGATCTGGAAGATTTTGCACGCTTCGTATACGAAGCGTGTTCGTAGGCCCGAGGTCATCGAGGGCGATGGGAAAGAAAGGCGGCAGATAGAATGGCATCCCGCATAGGCGAGCGTTTCGCCGTCACGATATTCGGTCAAAGCCACTCGGCAGGCATAGGATGCGTCATCGAGGGTGTTCCCGCCGGCAAGCGAATCGATTTCGACGAGTTACAGGCGTTTCTTGCGCGCCGGGCGCCGGGAGGCATGCCGTGGTCGACTCCGCGCAAAGAGGCCGACTTGCCCGAATTTTTGGGAGGAATCGTAGACGGCGTGACGTGCGGTGCTCCGCTTGCTGCTGTTATCCGCAACACCAATACGCGCAGCGTCGATTACGATGCGCTGCGTCGCACGCCGCGTCCAGGCCACGCCGATTACGTGGCCGAGGTGAAATTCGGGGGTGCGCAAGACGTTGCGGGCGGCGGGCATTTCTCGGGACGCCTGACCGCGCCGCTATGCATTGCGGGCGGCATAGCGAAGCAGTTCCTTGCCGAACAAGGGGTTTATGTCGGTGCCCATCTTGCGCGTGTCGCTTGCGTGGACGATGCGGCGTGGCCGCTGCAGGGAATCGGCTTTGAGGATGTGACGGCACCTGGCCGCAAGGTTTTCCCCGTCATCGACGATGCTGCGGGCGATGCCATGAAAGACGCCATCGATGCGGCACGCAGGGGTAAAGACAGCGTTGGCGGCGTGGTCGAATGCGCTGTTGTAGGATTGCCCGTAGGAATCGGAGAGCCGATGTTCGACGGGCTGGAAAACGCCATCGCGCGGATCGTTTTCGGCATTCCTGCCGTTAAGGGCGTCGAGTTCGGCAAAGGCTTCGCTGCCGCCGATATGCGTGGTTCGCAGCATAACGACCCGTATCGCATGAGCGCAGGCGCTGTAGCGTTCGAATCGAACAATGCGGGCGGCATTTTGGGTGGCATCTCGACAGGCGAGCCGTTGATCATGCGTGCTGCTTTCAAGCCCACGTCGTCGATCTTCATCAAACAGCATAGTGTCGATTTGCAGGATGGTCGCGATGTCGACTTCACGTTGGAGGGGCGCCACGACCCTTGCGTTGCCGTGCGTGCCGTTCCCGTGGTCGAGGCGGCGTGCGCCGTTGCGGTGTATGACCTCATGTTGGAAGCGAGGATGGATCGATGAACGGAATGCCTGACGAGGCCGATGCCGTACGCGCGCCGGTCGACCTTGCGCTTTCGCGCGAGAAAATCGATGCGATTGATGCGCGCTTGATCGAGCTGTTCGAGGATAGGATGCGCATAGCGGCCGACGTGGCTGCATACAAGCGCTCGAAGAATCTTCCCGTGCTCGATCGCGAACGCGAGATGCGCAAGATCGAATCTGCCGAATCGAGCGCATCTGATGAATTCAGGCAATACATGGCGCCCTTGTTCGGATTCATCATGGAGATGAGCAGGGCATACCAGCATGGATTGCTTGCGGACGGAAACGAGATACGTGTCGAAGCCGATCGCATCGATAGTCTTCCTGTCGGACCGAAGGTTGCCTGTCAAGGTGTGACGGGGGCGTATTCCCATATCGCTTCCACTGCGTTTTTCCCGAAGGGCGACCTTGTTTTTTGCGATAGTTGGTCGAAGGCCTGCGATTTTCTTCATACCGGCGAGGCCGATTATGTCGTGCTTCCCTTGGAGAATTCTACGGCGGGAACGGTGAACCGCGTTTACGACCTTTTGGTGCAACGGGGCCTGTTCGTCGTGGCGTCGCTTTCGCTTCGCATCGATCATGCACTGCTGGCGAAAGACGGTTGCGGAATCGACGACATACGTGAAATCTTTTCGCATGAGCAGGCGCTTCGTCAATGCGACGGATTCATATCGAAGCTTTCAGACGGCGTGCATGCAACCGTGTGCGAGAACACCGCAATGGCGGCGCAGAGGGTGGCGCAAGATTCTCGGCGCGATGTTGCCGCGATCGCGTCGCCTGTGTGTGCCGACCTTTACGGCTTGTCGGTGATCGTCGACGCCATTCAGGACGAGTCGGATAATTTCACGCGCTTCATTTGCGCGGCGTGCACACCCCAGATGACAGAAGATGCCGACAGAAGCTCGTTTTTCCTCGTGCTTCCCCACGAACCAGGGTCGCTTCACCGTGTGCTTGCGCGCATTGCGGCGCTGGGGGCGAACTTGCTCAAGCTCGAAAGCAGGCCCATTCCTGGCAAGAGGTTCGAATTCATGTTCTATGTCGACATCGCCTCGGTTCCCGGTGACGGCGTGTTCGACGACATCGTTTCCCAGGTGGCGCCATTGTGTGACGAATTTCGCTATCTGGGCAGCTATCGCGAGCTTTTTCGATAGCTGTTCGCCACGACGATTCGCGACTACGAAGCTTACGAAGATAGGAGGCCGAAATGACGACGGAAAGCGAGGGGCCTGTTTACGGGCTGCTGGGAAGGACTCTCGGCCACAGTTATTCGCCGAAGATCCACGCTTTGTTCGGCGCGTATGAATATCGCCTGTTTGAAGTCGAACCCGAAGACGTTGAGGAATTCGTTCTTCACGGCGACTATGCGGGAATCAACGTGACCATTCCGTACAAGGAAACGGTAATGCCGTTGTGCGATGAGCTGTCCGGTGCCGCGCGCGCCATCGGATGCGTCAACACTTTGGTGCGCAGGCCGGACGGCACGATTTACGGCGACAACACCGATTACTACGGGTTTTCGTATCTGGTGGATCGTGCCGGCGTCGATTTGAGAGGGCGCAAGGCTCTTGTTCTCGGGGCGGGCGGCGCATCGAAAACGGTTTGCGCAGTGTTGCGTGATCGTGGTGTTCGAGAAATCGCTGTGGTGTCGCGTAATTTGCTCGGATCGGGATTCAATACGATCGAAGACCACTACGACGCCGATATCATCGTGAACACGACGCCTGTCGGCATGTACCCTAACTGTCCCGATTCGGTGATTGATCTTGAGCCGTTCACCCGTGTCGGCGAAATGCGCGGCGGACACCGAGACGGCCTATACGCCGTTCTCGACGTTGTTTACAATCCGGCGGTCACAGGCGTCCTCGCACAGGCCGAGAAGCTGGGCGTTCCTTGCGCAGGCGGTCTTTCCATGCTGGTGGCGCAGGCCAAACGTGCAAGCGAGGTGTTTCGTGGCGCATGCATTGACGATGCGTGCATGGAACGCGTGCTTGCGCGTGTGGCAGCCGATATGCGCAATATCGTGCTTATCGGCATGCCTGGCGGCGGGAAGACCACGATAGGAAAGCTTCTGGCCGAACGGCTCGGGCGGACGTTCGTCGATGTCGACGAGCTTATTTTGCAGGCGGCAGGAAAGCCCATAGCGGAAATATTCGAGCAGGATGGAGAGAAAGCGTTTCGCCGCTACGAAACCGACGTCACCCAGCAGGTCTGCAGGGAATCGGGCCTTGTGATCGCGTGCGGCGGCGGCGTCGTCACGCGGCCGCGTAATTACGACCTTTTGCATCAGAATTCCACTGTGGTGCTGCTTCGCCGTCCGCTTGAGCTTTTGGCCTGCGATGGGCGGCCTGTGAGTCTTTCGAAAGGTGTTGCCGAGCTGGAAAGGCAACGCGGGCGTATTTATGAGGCATGGGCCGATATTGCGGTTGAAAACGACGCGACTCCCGATGTGGCGGTTCAGCGCATTGTCGCCGCGTTTGCGGACGGGGCAGAAAGGGAAGAGGTGGAAGTTCGTGGGTAGCGGACGCGGCTTTACGAAGACGGCCGACGGCGGATTCCGATTCCTCGTCATCAACGGGCCCAACATCAATTTGCTCGGTTTGCGCGAACCCGATATTTATGGGAAGGAAGATTATCGGGCTTTGCTCGACCTGGTCGAACGAACTGCTGAGAAGGGCGGTTTTTCGACGACGTGCTATCAGAGCAACCACGAAGGCGATCTGGTGGATGTCATCCAGCAGGCGTATGGTGTCTATGACGGCATTGTCATCAACCCTGCCGCCTACACCCATACCTCCATCGCGATACTCGATGCGCTCAAGGCAGTCGACATTCCGTTTGTCGAAGTTCATATTTCCGCTGTTGAAAAAAGGGAGGGTTTTCGACAGATTTCCTACGTGAGGCAAGCGGCGTTGAAGACGGTCTCGGGTCGAGGCATTCAGGGCTATGCGGATGCTCTTTTGTTTTTGCGCGATTTCCTTGCGAAAAGCCAAGCTGAGCGTCTATAATTCATGGCTTGTATATTTATCTCGCACAATCGTAAGGAGAAGTGACGTGAATCCGTTGCTCATTGCTGTTCTCGTCGTCTGGGCCCTGTCGGGCATCGGACTCATCGTGTTCGTTTTGCTTCATTCCGGCAAGGGCACGGGCGTTTCCGACATGATCGCCAGTTCGCTGTATTCCACACAGACCGGTACCAATATCATCGAGAAGAATCTCGACCGCATCACGATTATTTTCGCGGTTGTTTTCATGGTGTCGTTGCTGGTCCTTATGGTCATCTATCCCCAGGGCCATATTGCGCAGTAAAATTTTTTGAAATTTCTTCTTGCGTTTAATGAGACAATAGGAGAAAATACTAACTCGCAGCCGATAAGGCTGACATGTCGGAGTGGTGGAACGGCAGACACGCTAGCTTGAGGTGCTAGTGCCCATTACTCGGGTGTGCGGGTTCAAATCCCGCCTCCGACACCATCGAAATCAAAGCGGCCATGTGGCCGCTTTTTCGTATTGAATTCTTTTAATGCGTGCTGCACAACAGGTTCTTTGCTGCGTAGGGCTGTTGCGGTCCGAAAAAAGGGGATTCCAGGGCGTTGCGACTTATCGCGGCCGGGTTCAAGAATTCTTTGTTTTGCGGTTTGAAAATTACCTCTTGCCATTGCCTTCGCTTTAGCATAGAATATCTCCTCGCAGCCGATAAGGCTGACATGTCGGAGTGGTGGAACGGCAGACACGCTAGCTTGAGGTGCTAGTGCCCATTACTCGGGTGTGCGGGTTCAAATCCCGCCTCCGACACCATATGAACATGACGCGAGTCCTTCGGGGCTCGCGTTTTTTGTATCCGCAGGGCACCAGGCTGCCAGGCCGTTTGGATACGGCGGGGTTAGCGGATAAAGCGTGGAACGAAAGCCCGTGATTCCTGGTAAAGGGCCGACGAAAACTTTGCGGATGAAGCGCGCACCTAGACTACTGGTCCGATTCCTTTCGTTCTCAGGTGTGAAGTTCCTTTCGGATCACCTTCGCGCTCTCTTTGGGCTACGTTCAAAATCCTTTTTTTGTGCTCGGAAATTGCAGGAGGCGGTCGAAATATCGCCCCTTGAGCTGTTCGGGACAATGCTGGATTAGCGATTCGTGCGACGGATGTCGAACGGCCTGGTGCGCTTCCTTCTCTTGGGGATTAAGGCGCTTCGAAAAGGACTGCTTCCTGAAGAAAAATGCACTAAATCGTTTTGACGTGACGCTCCAGCGGATGTGGAACGCCGCGCATAAGGGGCTAGGGCCTTGCTTTGTTTCGAGAATGGGCGTACGAGCATGTTTTCGTGTTGCGCATGCTGGTCGGTCTCATATGCACGACGCGCCGCCTCCGTCGGTTTCTGCGTCTTGATTGGGCCGAAGGCGTCGAAGGCGTGCGGTTGGCGGCTGTCGATTCGAGTATGGGGCAGTAGCTTAACCAAGGCGGTCCGTCGGCGTAACCAGGGGTTTGCGCTGATACGGGATGGAATTCCAAGGCGTTGCGGTTGAACCCTCTACATGCATGCGAAAACTTTTTCAAAATAATGCTTGCAATATCGGCAGTGAACCGATATTATATCCAACTGTCGCTTCGAGCGGATGGCTCGGAACGGCGCGAGTGGGCGGTTAGCTCAGGGGGAGAGCACTACCTTGACACGGTAGGGGTCACAAGTTCAAATCTTGTATCGCCCACCATTTGCGGACATGGCTCAGTTGGTAGAGCACAACCTTGCCAAGGTTGGGGTCGCGGGTTCGAGCCCCGTTGTCCGCTCCAGAACTTCCAGGCCTCGCGAAAGCGGGGTCTTTTTGTTTTCAGTCATATGCGCTTCATCGTGTGTGCAGTCCGCGTGCCTTCTGGAGAGATGACAATGAGGGAATTCGCTCAAGGTTTTTCGTACGAGTTCGTTTCGGGCCCGCTGTGTATGCAACAGGCGCGCTCGGCGGCTCGGCTCTTTTGCGATTGCGTTCATGCATCCAATGCCGCCGACTATACGAAACGTCAACTCGAAGCATGGGCGCCGAACGATGTGGCGAGCCTCGACCAGTTGGCATCGCGTCTTTGCGAATGCTATGCGGTTGTTGCGATGCAGCGAAAGCATATGGCGGGATTTGGGACAGTGGTTTTCCGTGATGACGGCGAAGCCGAGCTCGATATGTTGTATGTCATGCCTGCAATGCAGGGCGAGGGCTTAGGGTCACGTATCGTGGACGGCCTCGAGCGCGAAGCAATTTTGCGGGGAGCGGTATCGATACGTGCCTTCGTGTCTTTGACGGCGCGGTCCTTTTTCGAAGGTCGCGGGTACGAGTTTGTTCGTAACAATATCGCGATGCGAAGAGGCGTTGCATTGCTCAACCATCTCATGCGGAAATCCTTTGTATGAAGGCGCCTGCGAGGTGTTCCTGGGGGCCTTTGCCTTGTCGGGTGCCTGCTCGAAACTTTTCAAAAAAAGTGCTTGCAATATGTATGGATAAAAGTTAATATAACTAACCGTCGCTTCGAGCTGATGCTTCGAACGGCGCGAGTGGGCGGTTAGCTCAGGGGGAGAGCACTACCTTGACACGGTAGGGGTCACAAGTT
>JAUNLI010000011.1:10741-25441 GCA_030532315.1 Slackia sp. | reverse complement strand
CATGCAGACACGGCGGCCAGCACGGACAGAATCACGGCGGTGGGAAGGTCGACGGCAATTCCGAGCGTGTTGCTTGCGGCCATGGCCATGACGGTGATGGTGACCGCAGCGCCGCCCATGTTGATGGTGGCGCCAAGCGGGATGGAAACCGAATAGATGTCTTTATCCAGCTTGAGCTTGCGGCACAGTTCCATGTTCACAGGAATGTTGGCAGCGGAGCTGCGCGTGAAAAACGCCGTCAGGCCCGATTCCTTCAGCGTGCGAACGACGAGCGGATAAGGGTTTTTGCGCGTGCAAGCGTAGACGATCAGCGGGTTTGCAACGAAGGCGAGGAAGAACATGCAGCCCACGAGTACGAGCAGCAGCATGCCGTATTCGGTGAAGATTTCCAGGCCGTTGGTGGACACGGCGGTATAAACCAAGCCGAAGATGCCGAAGGGGGCAAGGCTGATGATCCAGCGGACCACGTGGCTCACGGCGTCGGAGACGTCGGTGAAGATCTTCTTGGTGGCTTCAGAGGCAATGCGCAGCGCCACGCCCAAAAGCACGCCCCATGCCAGGATGCCCAGGTAGTTTGCATTGACGAGTGCATCGACGGGGTTTGCCACCACGTTCATGACCAGCGTGCTCAAAACCTCGCCGACACCTTCGGGAGAGGTGTTTTCGGCTGCTTCGAGGCCGGTGAGCGTGAGCTCGATCGGGAAAAGATAGCTTGCGATGACGGCGACAAGTGCTGCGATGAAGGTGCACAAGATATAGAGCACGATGATCGTTTTCATGGAGCCGTCGGCGCGAGCGTTCGTGAGTGCGGCGATGACCAGGAAGAACACCAGGATGGGCGCGACTGCCTTCAAGGCGCCTACGAACAGCGTTCCGAAGATGCCGATCCATTCGAGGGTCGGCGCGACAACGCCGAGAACGGCGCCGAGAACGAGAAAGACCAAGATTCTCTTGATAAGGTTGATCTCGTTCCATTTCTGCCAGATTTGTTTCACCATGCGTCCTTTCATCGGTCGATGGAGCGCGGCGCGGCTGAATCGAATGCTATCGAGGCAGGCGCGCTGGCCACCGGTGATTTTTATGCATGCCACTATATCCGTTTGTCGCTCTGTTTCGACAGAGTGTTTTCCAAATAAGGCGAAGGGCCGCTTACGGGTGCGAGCGGCCCTTTTCTGCCGATGGAATGTGTTTGTGAAAAGCTATCGGCCCAATGGGAACGTCATGGCGGCGCAAAAGCCGCCCGTCTCTTCGCTTGAGAATTCGACCTGTCCGCCGTGTGCTGCGGCGATGCGGGCGACAAGCGAAAGCCCCAGGCCATGCTCGTTGAGGCCGGCGAGGTCTTTCGGTTCGAGCGTGGGGCGTTCTTTTTCGTGCGTCGCGGCTTCCGAGGAGTTCTCGCCTGGGGTGCGATGTTCGTCTGCCTCGGATGCGCCGTTCGCGTCGCTTTGTGCGGCGACCTCGCTTTCGGCGGGAGAAATTCTGCCCGCACGGATGAATGCGGCGGCCTTTTCGGGATGATACTCGATGAAGTGGGGCGGGGGCGTGGGTCCTTCAGCGGCTTCTTCGATATCATGTTGTGCCGTGATGTCGCGCGCTTCTCGGTTCAGTCGGGTCAAAATCGCCTCGTCAAGGCCCGTGCCGTTGTCGGCGACGCCGATCGTCACGCATTCGTCGTCTGCATCGGCGAACAGGCGCACGGTGCAGCCGTGTTCGTTGTGCCTGATGGCATTGTTCGCCAGGTTGCGCAGGGCTCGGTCGATGAGGCGCTCGTCAAGTGGGAGCGTGACCGCGTGCGCCGTTTCGCTGATTTCGGCTTCGATGGAAAACGGGCTTTCGATATACGTGTTCGCGTAATCGGCGGCAACGTTGCGAACCAGACGTGCGATTCTTACGGGCTGCACGTCGATAGGCTGCATGTCGTATTCAAGCTTCGAGGCAATGTTGAGGTCGGACACCAAATCGCGGATGCGCGAATTCTGGCGCTCGATGATGCGCGCCGATTCGCGGGCCGCATCGCTTGCGGTCTCATCCGTTGCGATGCGCTCGGCATGGCCCATGGAGATGGCCAAGGGCGTCCTCACATCGTGGCTGACTCCCGAAACCCAGCGCCTGCGCGCTTCGTCTTTGCGGCGCATGGCAGCGCTTGCTGCGTTGATCGTTTCCCCCACATCCCTCAGCGATCCTTTAAGCTGCACGTGAACGGGCCTTCCGCACGCCAGCTCGTCGAGCGCCTCTATCATGGGTGCGATACTTTTCGTCACGCGCCGTTTCGACACCATATAGACAAGATAGAGCACGGCGGCGTCGACGAGGAAGATGAGCAGCACATACAGGGGCACATGGGCCATGCTTTGCTGGGGCAGGTAAGAGACGATATTCATGGCGTAGGAGTCTTTCGGGAACCCCGTGACAAGCAGTCCGTCGTCTCGTTTGCAGACGAAGCAGGGGAAATCGTCCAGGTATCCCGTGCGCGAAAACACCGCGACTTCCGAGAGGGTATAGGGATGAAGCACGGTTTCGGGCGCGTTGCGGTTCCAGAGCACTTCGCCTTCTTCGGAAAGAAGCATGGCCCAGCACTGCTCGCGATCCATCCAGGCGGCTTCGCTTTCGTGCAACGCATAGGTGCCGTCTTCACCGCGCTTGAGCCTGTCGCCGATGGTCAGCGTGATGCTTTTCGGCGAGCCGTCTCCGAACGCTTGCGTGTTCTCATAGATTGCGATGCCTATATAAAGGAACAGATCCAAGACGATCAACGCGACGCAGACGGCCGCGAACGCGACGGCCTGTTTGCCGAAGAAAAACGGTGCAGACGCTTTTTTGCGAGCACGCTCTGCTCGGCGCCGTGCGGATTTTTCGGGGCGCTGCGGGCTTTCCGCTCTCGTCGCGTCTGCGTTATCCATGGCTAGCGTCCTTTCTGTGCGACGAGCTTGTAGCCGATGCCTTTCGCCGTGACGAGCGAGTGCGGATGCGAAGGGTCGGCTTCGATCTTCTCGCGAATGCGGCGTACGTGCGTCATAAGCGACTGCTCGTAACCGAACGAATCGCCCCAGGCTGCCTCGCAGAGCGCGTCGGTGGTTACGATGCGGCCTGCGTTGCGTGTGAGCGCCTCGAGCAGGGCGCGTTCCTTGACGGTCAGCCCGAGGTGCTCGCCCGTGTCTTTGCGCAGCACGTCGGCGTTGGCCAGGTCGATCACAGCGTCGGCAAGCTCTACGGTTTCGGGTTCTGCCGGATAGCAGCGGCGCAGCACCGCCATGATGCGCAGCGCGAGCTCTTGCGGGCTGAAGGGCTTGGTTACGTAATCGTCGGCGCCCGAACGCAGACCTGCCAAGCGGTCGTCGGTCTCGTCTTTGGCGGTGAGGAATATTACGGGCAGCGGCGTGTCGGGGTCGAATGCGCGCAGATACTGACACAGCGTGAAGCCGTCGCCGTCGGGAAGCATGACATCGAGCAGTGCGAGCTCCGGTTTCACGCGACGAAACGCGACAAGGGCTTCGTGCACGTTGGCGGCCTGGGTGACATGCGTGAATCCTTCCGCCGCGAGCATGCTTGCCACCATGCGCCGCAGTTCGGGTTCGTCGTCCACCAGAAGAATCCTTCGCGATTTCAGATTCGCATCGCCCATGGTCGCGCTCCTTTCTCGTTTCGTTCATTAAAGCACGCCGGTGCGCCCTGTGGGCAAGACGGCGTTTCTTCGTCAGGCAAACGTCAGGTTGGCTCAAGGTTGGCGCCGGGCGTGCTCGATATCGTTGGTCGTGCAGAGAAACGGGCCGGCGCGTGCCGGCATGCGAAGAAGGAGACTTTCATGGCAGGGCATGTGCTCGAGGTTCAGAACGTGACGAAGCGCTACGGCGGCGCGGTGGGACGTGCGCAGGTGGCGACGACGGCGCTTGATGGCGTGAGTTTTTTCGTCGACGAAGGCGAGTTCGTGGGCATCATGGGGCCGTCGGGATCGGGTAAATCGACGCTGCTCAATTGCATATCCACGATCGATTCCGTTTCAAGCGGCTCGATTCGCATCGCAGGCCGCGACATCACGACGCTTTCTTCCAAGGAAGTGTCGCGCTTTCGTCGTGATGAGTTGGGGTTCGTGTTTCAGGATTCCAATCTGCTCGACACGCTTACCGTGCGTGAGAACATCGCCCTCGCACTGACGATCAAGCATACGCCTACGTCCGAGATAGACGGGCGAGTGAGCGATATCGCCGCGCGTTTGGGAATCGAAGAGGTGTTGGAGAAGTATCCCTACCAGATCTCAGGCGGCCAAAAGCAACGTGCCGCCGCCGCTCGTGCCGTAATCGCCCGTCCGAGCCTGGTGCTTGCCGACGAGCCTACGGGCGCTTTGGATTCGAAGTCGGCAACGCAGCTGCTTGAGACGTTCGAACTGCTTAACAAGATGGGCGCGACGATCGTCATGGTGACGCATGATGCGTTTACCGCCAGTTGGTGTAGCCGTATCGTCTTCATCAAGGACGGACGTTTGTGGGGGCAGCTGCGCCGCGATGGCGATTCGCGCAAAGCGTTTTTCTCGAAAGTCGTCGCCGCTACGACGCAGCTGGGAAGCGAGGCCGACGATGCTTGCTAGGCTTGCTTTTGCCAACGTGCGCAAGTCCGCGAAAGACTTCGCCGTGTATTTTTTCACGCTGGTGCTCGGCATTGCCGTGTTCTACGCGTTCAACTCCATTGCGGATTCAGACGCTGTGGCGCGCATTTCGGAGGATTCGCGTTCCATGGTCGAGCTTTTGAGCATGGTCATCTCGTTTGTCTCGGTTTTTATCGCAGCCATTCTGGCGTTTCTTGTGCTGTATGCCAATCGGTTTTTGATCAAGCGGCGCAATAAAGAGTTCGCGCTGTATCTGACGCTTGGCATGCAGAAGGGCGATTTGCTCAAGATTTCGGCTGCTGAGACGTTTATCGTAGGGGCGACGTCTCTTGTCGTGGGCCTTGCCATCGGCATCGGCGTGTCGCAGGTGCTTTCGAACCTTGCCGCCTCGATGTTCGATTCCACGGTGGAGGGCGTGGCGTTTTCTGTGTCGGGCGCAGCGATCGTGCAGACCGTGGTTGCGTTTTCGATTATTTTCGCCATTGCCGTGGCATGCAATGCAGGGCATTTGTCGAAAGCGAAGCTTATCGACCTCCTGCATTCCGACCGTAAGAACGAGAGCATGAGGCTTCGCAGCCTGCCGCTTTCGTTCGTGCTGTTCTTGGTTTCGTGCGTTATCATCGGCATTTCGTACAAGCTGCTTGTTGACAACGGGCTTCTCAACATCAATGGGCAGTTTATTGCGGCTACGGTTCTTGTGTGCGTGGGCACGGTTTTGTTCTTCTATTCGCTGGCGGGCTTTCTGCTGCGTCTCTTCCAGATGATCCGCCCTTTGTATCTGCGCGGGCTGAACATGGTGTTTCTCAGGCAGCTTTCGGCGCGCGTGAATTCGGCGTTCGTCAGCATGAGCGTGATTGCGATCACGTTGTTTCTTGCCATGACGAGCGTATGCGGCGGCATTGGCATCTGCAATGCCATGCAGTCGGGAATCGAGGCGGGAACGAAATACGACGCCACCGTTTCGACGTCGCATTTTGCCTGTGATTTCGACGAGAACGGCGCGACCATGGTCCCTCTCTATAACGAAGGGTTCGCCGATTTCGTCCAGGCGCACGATTACGATATGGCGCGCGGCCTGTCCGATAGCGCGGCGGTCGTCGGCGCTCCTGCATGGGAGTCGCTTGTGGAGAAAAGCGCGCAGGTCGACTTTTTCGCTTCGGGCATTACCTACGGCGACTTGAAAAACGCATCGGGGGAATCGCTGCTGGATTACGTGGGGTCGGGTCTTTTGAGCGACGATGCCTTGTCGATGAACCTCGATGCGGTGACGCTTTCGCAGTTCAATGCTGCACGTGAGCTTGCGGGACTTGAACCGGTGGCGCTTGACGAAGGAGAGTGTCTTTTGTGGAGCGATTTCGCTACGACCGCTCCGTATCTCGCCGCTGTTGCCGAGAAAGCTCCCTCGCTTTCGGTGTTCGGAAACGAGCTAATCGTGCAGCGGGAATTGTGTCGTGACACGCTTGAAGTCACGGGCGTCATGATGCGCGCAGGTGTAGTTGTGGTCGACGATGCGTATCTTCCCGAAGAGGAGGTGCCGTATCAGTCTATTCTCGACGTGCGGTGCAAACCCGGTCAGCAGGAGGCGTTTTCTTCCTTCATGAGCGCGGTTGAGCAGACGCTTGATGAAAACACGCAGCCCGTGACCATGGTTCAGACCGCAGAGGGCGTGCGTTCGCAAAGCTTCGGTTTGACGGCGGTAGTAAGCTATCTGGCCATCTATATCGGCTTTGTGCTGGTGATCGCATGCGCGGCCATTCTTGCCATCCAGCAGCTTACCGACGCGGCTGACAATGTGCGTCGCTATGAATTGCTTTCCAAGCTCGGCGCACCGCGTGCGATGATCGATGGCGCATTGTTCAAGCAGGTGTTGGTGTATTTCGCTTTCCCGCTGATATTGGGCATCGCCCATACGCTGTGCGCGATGCAGGTGGTTACGGGCGTCGTGCGCGTGTTCGGCAACTTCGACATCGGCGCGGTGAGTGCGGTGGCCGTGGCATCGTTCTTGATCGTGTACGGTGCGTATTTCCTCGTGACGTATTTCGCCTCACGCGCCATGGTGAGGCAGGGTTCCCGCTAAGGAGCCGAGCGAGCGGCATGCGATTCGGAGCGTTTGTCGTACGGTTTATTGCCGCGCGATTGTGAGGCTCTGCGCATGAGATATCTGTGCAGTCGTTCAATCCGGCCTGATGCCTGGATGCGTTGCAGCGGAAACGCTTTGCGGAGGCGCATGGGCATGGCGGGAAAGAAAAAGGCCGACACGCCTTAAGCGGGTGTGCCGGCCTTTTGGGGAAGATGGGCGCGAGAGAGGTGCGCCACGCAAGGAAGGTTCGACTCGGGGTAAGCGGTCGGAACCTGAAGATGTCCGACCCGCCACGAGGGGAATGGGCGAGCCGGACGAGGGGCATGTCCGATGGGTGTCATTCGGAACGATTCATATCTTAGGCTTGTTTTCGTGCTTGCAAATCACCCAAAGGCCGGTATTCATGTCGAAGAAGAGACATACCCACTTTTTTGCGACCCGCATAAAACGCCTGGTGGCTTCTGCTTGTTTACGCTTTTATCCTGTCAAAGGCGCAAAGCATCCTGATGATGCCTTCCCGTGTGCAGGCGGCATCGAGCTCGTCGGCGGATTCGTCGAAGGGCAGGATATCGTAGCGATGCGCCCAGGCGACGGCATCGGCGGCGTCTCCCGCTGCCGTGTGTTCGCTCGTCTTTTTGGCTTCCGAGCGTGTGGAATGCATCCCGTCCGCCGATTGCGCCGCGTCCGAGGCCATGCTTTCGGGCGAGTCGAGCAGTTGGGAATAGCGCCAGAGCAGCGTTGCAAATTCCCGGTAGGTTATCGGGTCTTGCGGCCTGAAGGGGTCGGAGACGGAAAGCCCGTCGGCTTTGAGCCATCTGACCGCTTCGGCATAGTAGCTTTTGAAAGACACGTCTTGAGTGGGGTTGTCGAAGACGACGCGTGGGCCGAAGAACACCTCTCCAGGCCTGCCTGCGTAGCGCCAGAGGAAAACCGCCACTTCACCGCGCGTTGCCGCATCGTATGGCCTGAAATCGTTGTATCCCCGCGATCCCACCTCTGCCACATTGCAGGCAAGCGCCCATGAGAGCGCCTCGTAGCATTCGTCTTGTTCCGATACGTCTTCGTAACGCTGGCTTATCGCGCCGCCTTCGACCGAGATGCGCGTCGAATAGTTGTGGAACTGGAAGGCGGAACGTGTGTAGCTTTCCCGTTCGGGGCTTGTCGAAGTGTCGGACGTGCAGGCGACGAAGCGAACGTCGTTGGCCCTGTTGCCTCCGAAGTTGTACAGGTTGCCCGATGCGGAGCAATCGCGCACGACGTAGCCTTCCGCTTTCGACGCCTTGGTCGCGGGGTTGTCGAAGATGGTCTGGTGCTCGAAGAAGAACCCGTATTTCGTGTTGTCATACGAGGCGCAGTTCTCGATGAACATCGATTCTTCCTCGCTGTATCCGATGCCTACGCCGAACCCCGATGCCCCTACCGATTCTGCCGTTGCGTTTTTGCCGCATTGGGTGGCAATGCAATCGACCATCGTGCAGTTGACGGGGTAGTCGGCGCCGAACCCGGTGCCGTCGGTGTTCATGACCTTGACGCGTTTCCAGTCGCAGTCTTTGAAAAGCGTGAAGAAGAACCCTTTTCCCGAAGCGTTGTATCCATCGGGGCCGCCCTTTGTGGCCGACCCGTCAATGGTAAAGTCGGAAAAATCAGCGTTGACGAGGTATTTGTTTGTTTTGGTGCCGTCGTAGGAAAACATATCGACGCCATGCTCGGCCTCTCCTGTTTCGGAGTAAGAGCCTAGCGGCATAAGAAACGTTTCGCTCATGCCTGCGCCGACGATGGAAACGTTGTCGCGCATGATGATGGCGTAACTGCTCCACTCGTCTTCGTGGTTCCATGAAAAGTAAAACGTCCCCGCTGGAAGCCTCAACTCGCCGCCTCCTTGGTAAGAGACATTGTTGATGGCGTGCTGGAGGGTGAGCGTGTTGTATTCGGCGGCGCTTCGACCCTGTTTGAGGTCGACTTCGACAGTATTGTCGGAAGGCGCCGAGCAGCTTGTGGTGAGCACGGTGGCAAGCAGTACGCATGCGCACCAGACGATCCGTGCGGCGACGGCAAGGCTCGATTGCTGGGAGGTCAAGGGAAAACTCGATTCTCTTCGACGTAGGAAAGCGTTCATATTCTATTTCATTCGCCCTGCGAACGGCGTCTTGTTTTTACGTGTCTGGACGCAGGGGCATAGGGAGGTGCGACCTCTTTATGCCCCTAGGTATTCCGTACTTGCATGTGCGGCGCATGCGCTTTCGAGTGTGCAAGCGTGGAATGCGCCGCTGTGCCTGTTTTCGTGCTTACGCTTCGATATGCAGGGTCGATCCGTCGCGCCCTCGGTTGACGACGATCTTGCGGTCGATGCTTTCCTTGAGGTCGTCGACGTGGCTGATGATGCCGATGAGCTTGTCATTTCCCGAAAGCTCCGTCAGCGTCTTGACGGCAAGTTGGAGCGATTGCCTGTCGAGCGAGCCGAACCCTTCGTCGATGAACATGGTGTCGAGCCTGATGCCGCCTGCATGGGATTGCGCGATGTCCGACAGGCCGAGGGCCAAGGCAAGCGCCGCCTTGAAGGACTCGCCGCCCGATAGCGATGAAGCGTCGCGCTCTTTGCCTGTATAGTTGTCGCGTACGTTCAAATCGAGGCCGCTTTGCGTCGATTTCGTCGATGCGATGCTGCGGCGCACAAGTTCGTAGCGGCCGTCCGTCATTGCCAGAAGCCGACGGTTGGCCGATTCGACCATGCGCTCGAAATACATGCCCTGCACAAACGTTTCGAAGGCTATTTTGTCTTTGCCCGCCATGCGGCCGTTCGCGGTGTCGGCCAAAGCGGCAACCTCTCCGTAGTGCGCGTCGAAGGTGCGGACGCGTTCAGCGATGCGTTCGACCTGCTTGAGTTCGCGCATATTGGTCTCCTTGCGCGATCGCAGCCTGGCGTTTTTCTCTTTTTCTGCGGCAAGTTGCGTTGCAGCGCATTGTGCGCGTGCATCGAGCTCGGCTTTATCGTGAACGGGGATTTCCTTAAGGGTCCGTTCGAGCGATTCGATGCGCCCCGCGTTGGCGGCGAGGTCTTCTTCGCAGCTTTTGACGGCTGTACGCGCACGATCGACGGCCTTGTCGATGGCCTCGATGCGACAACGTAGCGCTTCGATCGCGGCGAGGGCTTCGGCCTTGCCGCGATGCTTGAGGCGCTTCGCGACGAGTTCGGCTTCGCCGCGTGCGCGTTCGGCTTGGGCGTGCGCCGATGCGCGATCGCGTTCGGCTTCGGCCGCCTGCGTGCGAAGCGCCTCAAGTGCTTTGGCGGTCTTTTGTTCGCGTGCGCGCGCTTCGGCGAGTGCAGCGCGATTTCGCTCGGCTGTTTGGGCCGTGGCATCGGCGGCCGCTTTCTCCTCCTTCGCTTTCCGGTGGGCCTTCGCAAGGTTTTCGCCGTTCTCGTAGGGGATCGCTTCGAAAGCGTCCTGAGCCGCTTTATCGAGTCGGGCGGCTTCTGCGCGCGCCTGCGCCGCTCGTGCGAATGCGTCGCGGGCGTCGTTTTCGGCCGCCTCCTTGCGCATGCGCGCGCGTTCGACGCCTCGGCGTGCGTCTTCGAGTTTCTGCGCGTCTTCGCGGGCTTCCAAAAGTGCGATTTCGGTGTCGCGCAGGGCCTCTTCGGCTTCGACCATTTGCTTTTTCAGATGTTCGGCCGTGCCGTGCATCTCGACGATTTCTTGATGCGCACGTTCCCGTTCGGAGGCGGCGCTGCGTGCTGCGGCGGCTTCTGCCGCTGCCGACGCTGTGGCAGAAAAGGCCTCGTCCCATATGCGGCGCAGGCGTTCGACGTCTTCTTTGCCGGGGGCGTTTTCGCTGGCTGCGGCGGGATGGGGATGCGTCGTCGATCCGCATACGGGGCAGGGCGCGCCCGGCTCGAGCGTTTCTGCGAGCACGCCCGCTTGGTTGTCGAGGTAGGCGGCGTTGGCTTCGCTCCAGGTGCGTTCCGCCTCATCGCAGCATGCTTTCTTCGCTTTGTAGAAGGCGGCGGCATCGACGGCTTTCGTGCGTGCCTTTTCGCTTGCCTGTGCCGCGTCGCGCTCGCTTTTCCGGAATTGCTCGATACGCTTGATGAGGTCTACCAGGCGCGCTTTTTCGGCTTCGTGGCGCGCCACCTGCTCGGGAGCGATGGCGAGGGCCGCGCTTAGAGCTTCCGCTTCTTTGATGGTCGAAGCTTCTCGGTCGCGCTTCTCTTCGGCTTTTCGTGATGCCTCGTCTTCGCTTCGGGCAAGCTCGCCGGCCTTGTGTGCTTTTTTGTCAAGGTCGCTTGCTTTGTTCCAGGCCTTTCGGCATTGCTCGATCGTATCGAAAGCAGCTTCTGCTTCGTTTCGGGCGAGGATCGCGATGGCGTAGGCCTCGTCGGCATTCGAAAGATTCGTGATGTCTTGCAGTGCCCGTTCGCGTTCGCGCGTTAGCGCCGCTTCGTGCTCGGCAAGTTTTTCGAGGCGTTCGTCGGCGTTTTTCGTACGCTTTTCGGCTTTCTCTGCTGCGTCGCGCGACGTTTCGAGCGCGTCGTAAGACGCGATTGAGTCCTGCTCGACGGCGGATTCGTTTGCAAGAAGCTCTCGTTGCTCGAGTTCTTTCAAGGCTGCGTCGAGTGCGGTCTGCGCTTGACGGGCGGACGCTTCCAGGCCGCTTTTTTTCGATCGCTCCCGATTGATGTCATCGCGGGTCTTTTGCGCGCGGGCTTGTTCTTCTTCGGCTTTCGCCACGGCGCGGCTTTCGGTTTCGGCCGCTTCAAGGCTTCGATCCGATTCGCAAAGCCGTGTGGCGTCGTGTTCGATTACGTTGCGCAGCATCGCGAGCAGCCATTCGGCCCGTAGCGCATCTTCTTCGATGCGTCGATTCAGCTCGACGGCCTCGGGGGCGCTTTCGTCGAGGTCGATGGCCTCTGCGTGGCTCTTAAGCTCGCTGCACAGTGCGTTATGCGCGCTTTCAAGCTTGCGTTTTCGCTCGGCAAGGTTTTTCTGGAATGCCTGGTAGCGTTCGGTGTCGAAAATTCGACGGAAAATCTTGCTTCGTTCGTCGGTTTTCGCCGAGAGCAGCTTGCGGAAATCGCCCTGCGCAATCATGACGATGCGCGAGAACTGATCGCGGTCGATGCCGAGGATGTCGACGACGGCGGCATCGACATCGCGCACGCCTGCAACGATCGAGTTGTCGGGCAATGTGAGTGTTGCTTCGGGGCTGACCTGGGTCATTCCTGTTCCGCGGAGCTTTTCGCGCTCTTGCGCAGGCCTGCGGTAGACGGTATAGATCTTGTCGTGGTATGCAAATTCCAGCTCGACGCTTGTTTCGAGGGACGGGTCCGCGAAGTCGCTGCGAAGCGACTTCGTCTCGCGGTCATCGCCGCTGGCCTTGCCGAACAGCGCAAACGAGATGGCGTCGAACACAGTAGTCTTTCCTGCGCCGGTGTCGCCCGTGACCAGATAAATGCCGCTTTGGCCGAGTTTGGAGAAGTCTATTTTGGTCGTGTGCGCATAAGGTCCGAATGCGCACATGGTCAGATGTATCGGCCTCATCGGTCATCCTCGCTTTCTTCAAGTGCGTCGCGCACCGTTTCGTATTGGCTCTCGGTCAGACCGGCTCCGTTTTGTTCGCGATAGAAGCGCTCGAACAGCTCGATGGGGTTGAGGCGATCGGCGTCTTCGAGCACGTTGCGGGGCGCGTCATTTGTCGTTGAAGTTCGTGTATTGTCGAACGAGATGCTCAGCACGTTCGGGTAGACGGCGCGCAGCGCCGAAAGCGCGTCGATCGGCGTGAACTCGTCGGTCAAAACGACGCAAACGTAGTCGTTGCGTTCGCCTTCGCTGAGAGCTGCGATGGTTTCGTCGGACACGAGCTCTTCGAGGGGGCCCTTGATTTCGCGCATGTCGCGGATGGGGACAAGCGGAATGAGCTCGATATCGACGTCGCCTTTCGCTCCTAAAGTGACCAGCGGTGCCGATTTCGGATAGCGTATTTCGGAGGCCGAGTATTTCAGGAGGCTTCCGCTGTAACGAATCGTGTCGCGCCCGATACGTTGGGGACGATGGATATGGCCGAGGGCGACGTAGTCGAACGCGTCGAACACGCTTGCGTCCACGTTGTCGATGCCGCCGAGCGAAAGTTCGGAGTCGCTGAGCTCGGGCTCTTTGCCGCCGCAGGTGACGAATTGGTGGGCTATGGCTACGTTGCGCTGCGTGGGGTCGATGTCGCATGCGTTTATGGCGCAGCGCATGGCGGCGGTGTAGTCGGGAATGTCTTCATCAGGGAAAAACGGCCTGACGTGTGCGGGCCTGAGGAAGGGAAAAAGCCAAAAGACGACATCTCCGTGTTCGTCTGCTAGCGTGCGGCGGATAATGGATCCGGCGTAGACAGGGGGTATGTGGACGCGGTTTTTCTCGAGCAGCTCCGAAGCGTAGGCGATGCGTTCTGCCGAATCGTGGTTGCCGGGGATGATGAAACATGCGGCACCCGTGTCTGCGACCGACGAGAGGAACCTGTCGAAGCAGGCGACGGCATCGGCGCTTGGCGCAGACCTGTCGTAAACGTCGCCGGCGATAATCACGGCATCGACGTGTTTTTCTTCGATGATGCCGACTATCGTCTCGAGCATGCGAGCCTGGTCTTCGAGCAGGGGGAATTCGTTGACTTGTTTGCCGATGTGCAGATCGGAAAGGTGCAGCAGGCGCATGGCGCTCCTTCCGTAGATATCGTACTGATGTTCGTAATTTAACGTACGAAAGGACGCGATGCAAGCCTGTTGTGCGCAGAAGAAGAAAAGGACACGGCACCGAGATGCCGCGCCCTTTTGCGTCAGTCGCGTTTGCGCGAGGTTTTCAGTGCGCCTTTGTCGCAGCGGTTGCCCCACGAGTCGATTCTTTCGTCATCGCGATAGACGCAGACGATTTCGCAGTGATTCGGGCATTTTCCGCAGATGACCTCTCTTGTCTTGAATTCGAAATCGTCGATGTCGAATTCGAAGGAGCGGCGCGTGGTTTCGGGGGCCGCTGCTGCAAGCAGCGCCGCGCCGAACGCTCCCATCAGGTGCCCGTCTTCATCGACGGTCACCTTGCATCCGAGGGCTTCTTCGAAGAAATGCACGACGCCGACGTTTTTGCTCACGCCGCCCTGGAACACCACGGGTGAGACGATTCTTTTGCCCTTGCCGACGTTGTTCAGGTAGTTGACGGCAACCGCCTTGCACAGTCCTGCGATCACGTCTTCGCGGGCGTAGCCCATCTGAATCTTATGGACCAGGTCGCTTTCGGCGAACACGGTACAGCGTGCCGCGATGTTCGCGGGGTTTTCCGAGGTCAACGCAATGGGGCCGAAATCTTCCACCTCGACGCCCAGGCGATGGGCCTGGCTCGAAAGAAACGACCCCGTTCCTGCCGCGCACAGGGTGTTCATGGCGTAATCGACCGCCACGCCGTCTTCGACGCAGATGATCTTCGAATCCTGGCCGCCGATTTCGAGAATCGTCCTCACGTCGGGATGCAGAAACGTCGTACCGACTGCATGCGCGGTGATTTCGTTTTTGACCACCTGGGCGTCGAGCATCGCGCCGACGAGGCGGCGTGCGCTTCCCGTGGTGCCTACGGCGACCACGTCTATTTCGTCGCGGTCTATCTGGGAGGCCAGGTCGTCTATGACCCGTCGGGCTGCGTTCGACGGGTCTCCCTCGGTCCATAGATACGTGCGGGCGATGATGGCGCCCTTTTCGTCGATGATTACGCCCTTGGTCGAAATCGACCCGGTGTCTATGCCGAGAAACGCCGTGCGGCGTTGTTCGGGCGTGGTGGTTCGGTCGGTCATCGCGAAGCCTTTCTCATGGCGATCATGTCGTAAAACGCCTCGATCCTGGTATCGAGGCCGGTGTCGCTTGTCTGCGAATCGTAGCTGAGGAAGAGCACGGGAATCTTGCGCTCTCTGCTGATGCGCTGCAGTACGGGCATGCAGTCTATTTCGGGAGTGCATCCCGACGATTTCAGGTGCACGATTCCGTCGAAGCCTTCGTCGGCGT
>JAUNLI010000011.1:0-10731 GCA_030532315.1 Slackia sp. | reverse complement strand
GGTGAGCGTCGAGGTGGGTCCCATGTCGTAGGAGACGTATTCGGCGATTTCGCGGCGCATTTCAGGCTCGTCGTAGCGAAGATTTCGATTGGTGATATTCATGGCGCGGGCCACCTCGACGCCCATCGAGAGCAGTTTGCGTTCGATGTCGAGATTGCTGCGCGGGTCGACCGCCGTGAAGTATTCTCCCACGATGCCGATGCGCAGCGCGTCGGCGGGCTTGTGCCGCGCGATCGATTCGAGCTGCTCGATGCCGCGCTGAAACGCCTCTTCGACATCTCGGCGTGTTTCGCTGCGCTCCATCGATCGGAAGAATTCCCGACGGGCTGCCTGGGAGTCTCCGGCGTTTTCGTCGAACCCTGCAAGTGCGAGGTAGCGGTCGTTGTAGGCATCGAGGCATTCGACCATCTTGAATGCGGTCAACATGCCTTTGACGCCTTGTGCGACGGAAAGGTCGGGGTTGACCTTTTTCTTGCACGTCGCGACGTATTCCTTTAGAGGACGGCCTGCCATTTCGGCGAAATTAAGCATGTCGAATTGATATCCCATGTCGCGCAGGATCGATTCCTGCAGTTCGCCGTAATAGCCGAGACGGCAAGGGCCGGTGAACTGTACGAGCACGTTTGCCCCCGCATCGAGCGCCTCGAGATAGTCGCCTAAGATATGCTTGAACGGCGCGCAGACGAAATCGTTGCTGTGCATCGCACCGCGCTCGAGCGTCGCTTTCGTTGGCTCTCCCAAATCGACGAATTCCGCATCGAGCACATGCTCGACGAAGAAACGAAACGCTATGTCGTAATAGCTGTAGCGGAAGAAGGCCACTTTTGTTTTCGCGTGACGGTCGCGTTTGCGCTTTGCGCGCTTTTCAACGAGTCGGGTATGCGTGCCTTGCGCCTTGTCGGCGCGCACGCGTGCGCGCGGTCCGTCGTCGTAGCGGCGTGCGAGGGTGTCGAGGGCATCGATCGTGTCGCCGAGCAGGTTTGCGGCGCGCAGGGGCAAGGGATCGTTCGGGCGTTGTTGCTCCATCGGGTTTTTACGCGGCGATTCGGATGTCGTCATCGCAGATAGCCTCCTTTCCGGCGGTAGCGAAGGATGTCGATGAAGCTTTCGACGCGCGTTTCGAGCCCGGCGGTTCCGCTTTGGGCGTCTACGGTCAGAAAGAGCAGCGGGGTGTTTCCGACGCGGCGGGCGATCGCGTCGTTGGTCATGGAATCGGGCCCGCAGGGAAAAGCGCTGATCGATACGATGCCGTCGATGCGGCCGCGCAGGCAGAGCATCGTGCCGATCAGCTCGCGATTGACGATCCAAGGCATGGTCGACGAGAACTCGCCGCTTTTTTTGTATGCACGTTCGTGGTCGAATTCGTCGGCGAAAAGAACCGTGGCGCCCATGTCGCGCAGCGCATCGATGACCGGTCCGCCGATCAGACGGTCGTGCGCCACATAGGGATGCGCACAGACCAGGATCGCCAAAGGGCTGTCTTCTTCTGAAGAGCATGGTTGCTTTCGCCGGCGTTCGACGTCTTGCAGCGTTCGGTCGAACGATTCGCGGGCGTTTTTTTCCGCGTGCTCGAGAGCCTGTCGTCCTGCCTTGAATGCGTTTTTCGCCTCTTTCGGAGTCGCGCCGAATTGCGTTGCGAGGTCGAAGGCGGCCGATTTCATCGATGATTTCGACTGCTGGTCCTCGACGACGCACGACACGATGCGGATAGCATCTTTCTCGAAGGTGTTGCGCACAAGGTCGGGAAGGGCCTGGTATTTGGTGCAAAATCCCCTGAAGCGTCCGAGATTCGCCAGGCTTGGAACGAAGACGGCGTCGCACGCCTCAATAAGCGATTCGACATGGCCCATATATATCTTGGACGCAAGGCAGCACTCGTCGACGGAAAGCGCCGAGCCTCGTTCGAGCATCGCAAGGTCGGAAGGCCTGCTTGTCACGACCTCGCGTCCAAGCGATTCGAAGAACGCTTTCCAGGCGGCCGCATAGCGGTAATACATCAAAGCCCGCGGTAGGCCGATTGAGCGCACGTCGGCGTAGGGGGCGTTGTCGTTTTTGTGCGTGGGCATAAGATCCCTTCTTATATATCAGTGGGTTTTCCATATTGCCGGCGGCCTTGATTCTCGGATGCGAAGCCCTCGATCCGTCATCGTTTCGTGAACTTTGCGCGCTGCGGTTTTTGCGTCCGTCTTCGCTTCGGACCGCGGATCGTTTCGCCCATCTTTGTTTTCAAGGGGCGAACCGATCTTACTCGCTTTCCCTGTTGCGTGCTCGTCGGCAAAACGGGCGTGTGGTTGGTATACTGGGCGTCCTGCGCCGAAAATCGGGCGGGTTTGTTGGAGAAGCGATACGAGAGGGATGCGTCGTGGAAATATTGGTCGTGATGTGCGTGGGCGTCATCGTCGGTGCCACGATTTTTCCCGATGCGCTCAAAAAGGTCAACTCGACGTGCACGTTGGCGGCTACGGGGCTTTTGATCTTTTCCATGGGCGCCATGCTCGGCGGACGCGAGGGCTTTCTTGACGAGCTTGCCACGCTCGGGCTGGCAAGCCTTGCCTTCGCCGTGCTGCCTATCGTGTTTTCGACGGCGGCCGTCTATGCGCTGTCATGTGCGTTTATGTCCGATATCACCAAGCGCCACGCCGACGATGCCCGTCATGCTGCGGCGCGTGAATCGGTGGATGCCGACGGGGGAGAGACGACTATGATCGCCATCGCCGTCGGCGCTTTGCTGCTCGGCGTGCTGGCGGGCCTTGTCCCGGCCGATCTTGCCCCGGTCGATTTCCTCGTCGCCCATTCCGATTGGGTGCTTATCGCGTTGATGTTCTTCGTCGGCATAAGCGTCGGCGGCAGCAAGGGCCTGATCGGCAAGGTCAAGCAGTATCATGTGCGCGTGCTCATCATTCCTTTCGGCATCGTGGTCGGCTCGGTGGCGGGAGGAGTCGTCGCTGCGGCGTTGTGCGGGTTTTCGTTTCCGACGGGGGCTGCGATCGCATCGGGTCTAGGCTGGTATAGCCTTTCGGGCGTCATGCTCACTCAAATCGCGGGCGCCGAGGTGGGAAGCGTTACGTTTCTGGCGAATCTTTTGCGCGAGCTCATCTCGTTTTTCACCATTCCCTGGATTGCGCGCCATCTGAATTATCCTACCTGCATCGCACCTGCGGGAGCGACGAGCGAAGACACCACCTTGCCTATGATGATCCGTTGCACCAACGGCGAAACGGTGGTGCTTTCCGTGGTCAACGGCGTGATCTGCTCGGCTCTCGTTCCCGTGCTCATCGAGCTGTTCCATGCCTTGATGTAGCGCGGATGACGCCTGTGGGCGCCGCGCGCCCGAAGTCGTCTTTTGCCGAAACGATGCTGCCTTTTTCTTGTTCGTCCTCGTTGTTCGTGCGTGCTTTATACTTGCCCGCATGAACAACGAGCATCGCATCCAAGAAATCAAACAGGAGCTGGCAAGCGTTCCGACGCTGCCGGGCGTCTATCTGTGGAAAGACAAAGAAGGCCGCGTCATCTATGTCGGCAAGGCCAAGCAATTACGCGCGCGCATGAAGCAATACGTCATGGGTCAAGACGAGCGTGCGAAAATCCCGCTCATGCTCGAGCAGATCGATTCCTTCGAGTATATCGTCGTGGAAAACGAGCACGAGTCGCTCGTGTTGGAAAAGAACCTCATCAGCCAGTATGCGCCGTTTTTCAACGCCGACTTCAAAGACGACAAAAGCTATCCGTTCATTGCGATTACGAAAGACGACGTGTTTCCCGCCATCAAATACACGCGCGAAAAACATGTTGCAGGCACGCGCTATTTCGGCCCGTACACCGATAGCCGCGCCGCGCGCGATCTGGTGGATATCGCTCGCAAGATCGTTCCCATCTGCGCGTCGAAATGCGCCGAATGGCGCAGGCTCAAGCGTAAGCTCGATGCGGGCTCGCTCGATGCCTTTCTGAGCGAGCAAGGAAGCCGTCCGTGCTTCGATGCCCATGTGGGGCTTGGGCCGGGCGCTTGCTGCGGATGGGTCACGCCCGAGTCCTATCGCGAAAACGTGACGCGTATCGAGCGCTTTCTCGCGGGAAACCGACGCGAGTTCATCGACGAGCTGACCGAGGAGATGTCGGCTGCTGCCACCGAGCTCGATTTCGAACGTGCGGGGCGCATCAAGGCGCGTATCGATACCGTCAATTCGCTCAACGACCGCCAGCATGCGGTGTCGTCGCGCAACTTGAACGCCGACGTTATCGGCATCGAGCGCGAGGAGACCATTGCGGGTGTGCATGTGTTCATGATTCGTGAAGGGCGCATCATCAACGGCAACGAGTTCGTGCTCGACCGCGGACGCGATGTGCCCGACGTCGATCTGTTGCATAATTTCCTTTTGCGCTATTACGATGCCACGACCTCCATTCCGCACGAGGTCATCGTCGATTGCGAGCTTGAAGACGCCGCCGCCATGGAGCAGTGGCTTACCGAAAAGCTTGCAAGCATTCACGGGGCCAAGGTGCGTTTTACCGTTCCGCAGCGTGGCGAGAAGGCCGAGCTTTTGGCGATGGCGCGCAAAAATGCAGGTCATACGCTTAATCGCTACAAAGTGCGCACGAACTACGAGGATAAGCGCATCAACGATGCGCTTCTGCAGCTTGAAAGCGCCCTTGCGCTCGATGCGCCGCCGATGCGCATCGAATGCTTCGACATCTCGACGATTCACGGCTCCTATACGGTTGCCTCCATGGTGGTGTTCACTGGCGGCAGACCCGACAAAAACCAGTATCGCCGCTTCAAAATCAAAACCCCGCTTGACGAGGCGAACGACTTTCTGAGCATGCAAGAGGTGCTTTCGCGCCGTTATGCCCCCGAGCGCATGGCCGACGAGCGCTTCGGCAAAAAGCCCGACTTGCTGATCGTCGACGGCGGCAAGCCGCAGCTGACGGCGGCGCTTGCCCAGCTTGAGGCGCTCGGCATCGACGATATCCCGGTGGCGGGTCTTGCCAAGCGCGACGAGGAGCTGTTCGTTCCTTGGCAAGACAGCGGACCGGTGGTGCTTCCGAGTGGCTCAAGCTCGCTTTATCTGGTCAAACATGTTCGCGACGAGAGCCATCGGTTTGCAATCACGTTCCATCGCGAGCTGCGCGGCAAGGGTATGACGAAATCGGTTCTCGACGATGTGGTGGGGCTGGGGCCGGTGCGCAAGAAGGCCCTTCTCTCGGCGATGGGGGGCTTTCGCAAGCTGTGCGAGGCAAGCCTTGAAGACATTGTGGCCGCCCATGCGGTGCCGGTCGAGGTTGCCGAAGAGGTTTATGCGGTGCTTGCGCAGTATAATGAGCGTCGATCCCAGGCAGAGAGAAACGTATGAGCGACAATCGCGCGCTTCGGCGGGCGTGGCGTTCGAGAAAGAGGTGGCCCATGGGCTTTGACATCGAAGCGTTCGACCCCGAAAGCGCGAACAATCTGGTCATTGTCACCGGCATGAGCGGGGCGGGCCGCACGGAGGCCATGCATGCCTTCGAGGACCTCGGTTATTTTTGCATCGACAACCTTCCTGCGAGCCTTATTCCCGAGCTTTTGAACACGGCGCGTGCGTCGTGCGAGAAAGCTCGCAAGCTCGCTGTTGTCTGCGACGCCCGCAACAAGGCGTTTTTCGCCGATTTGAACGGAGAGCTCGAGCGTCTGTCCGCATCGGGCGTTGCCTATCGCGTTGTGTTCCTTGATGCCGACGACGACAAGCTGGTGGCTCGCTACAAGGCAAGCCGCCGCCGTCATCCGTTGTGCGAAGAGGGCATGACCATTGCGCAGGGCATCGCTGCCGAGCGGGCGTTGTTGTTCTCGCTGCGCAACATGGCCCATGACGTAATTGATACAAGCGAGCTTTTGCCCATGCAGCTGCGAACGAAGATCCGCGATCTGTTCGCCGGCGTCGACGAGCGTGAGGGGCTGGCCGTCACGGTGTATTCCTTCGGCTTCAAGCATGGAGCGGCGCTCGACGCCGACATCGTCATGGACGTGCGTTTTTTGCCCAATCCGTATTATGACCCGACCCTTCGTCCGCTTACGGGCCTCGATGCCCCCGTGCGCGATTTCGTGATGTATCGCGACGAGACGGTCGAATTCGTCAAACGTTGGCGCGAATTGCTCGATGTCGTGATGCCAGGCTATGTAAAAGAGGGCAAACAGCAGCTTGCCATCGCCGTGGGATGCACGGGAGGCCAGCATCGCAGCGTCGCCTTGGCTGAAAGCACGGGCGATTATCTGAAAACTCGAGGTTATCGCGTCAGCGTTTCGCATCGCGATCTGGCGCTTGCTGAATCGGTGCGTTCGGCTCTTGACGGCGCGTCCGATACGCGAAAGGCCGATTAGCTATGGCGGAATTCATTCCTCAGGACGTGCCGTTCGCTTACGACCCCGCGGCAACGGCGGCTTTCGCACGCCTTCGTTCGGAAGTGGGCGAAGAGGTCCTGCATGATACGGCTGCGCCCGTAAAGGCCGTGGTGATCGGGGGAGGTACGGGTGCCCCTGTTTCCATTCGCACGCTACTGTCGCTTGAGGCCGATGTTTCGGCCGTCGTCGCCATGGCTGACGACGGCGGGTCGACCGGCATCCTGCGCGAAGAGGCGGGCGTTTTGCCGCCGGGAGACATCCGTAAATGCCTGGCTGCCATGGCTGCCGACGATTCCGACCCGCTGACGCGCGCATTCAAGTACCGGTTTTCGTTCGCGCGAAACCATACGCTCGGCAATTTGATGCTTTCGGCGCTCGAAGACGCCACGGGCTCTTTCCCCGAGGCCATTGCCATTTGCGAGAGGCTTCTCGGCGCGCGGGGACACGTGTACCCATCGACGCTTGACAAGGTGATGCTTGTCGCCGAAACCTGCGATGGACAGCGTCTGGAAGGGCAGGCGCGTGCATGCAAGTCGACGACGGCGCTTCGCCGCGTATGGCTCGAGTCCGATACGCCGGTGCGCGCCTACGATCCTGCGCTTGCCGCCATCCGCGAGGCCGATCTGATCGTGCTGGGCCCGGGGTCTTTGTTCACGTCCATCATTGCGAACCTGTTGGTTCCGGGTGTTATCGAGGCCATTGCGGAATCGAAAGGCGCTGTCGTGTTCGTCTGCTCGCTTGCCGATATGCAGGGGGAGACGTGGGGGCTTTCGGCGAAAGAGCATTTCGAGGCGCTTGCTCGCCACGGCATGGACGGTTTGGTCGATTACGTGCTGGTGCACAGTCCCGTGGCCCTTCGTCCAGAAAAGCGAGCCGACCGCATGATGCGAGCCGTTCGCCGTGTCGTGCCCGAAGGCGCCCCTCGTCCACCCCAGGCGTCCTGTTCGTCTGCCGATGTTGCCATCAGGCCTGTTGCCATCACCTACGAAGACGCCTGCGTCATTCAGCAGGCAGGTCCCGTGGTGCTCGTGCGCAATCTGGCCGATCCGCTGCGGCCCACATGGCATGGCGCATCCGCCTTGCGCGATGCGATGCGCGCTGTGGTCCGTTTGTCCCGTATGCGTTTGAGAAAGTAAGGTTTCATGTCGTTTACCGCCGATGTCAAAGACGAGCTCACGCGCGTTGCGCCTGGGTGCAGCCATTGCGACAAGGCGACGCTTGCGGCCCTCGTGCGAATCGAGGGCACGCTGTTTTTTTCGGGGCCGGGGCGTTATCGCCTCGAAGTGGCCACGGAAATCAGCTCTGTGGCGCGCCTGGTTATCAAGTCGCTTCATCAGACCTATGCGCTCAAGACCGAACTTACGGTGCGTCGCAGCGTGCTGCATAAGACGCCGAACTACCTCATCGTGGTGCCTTCCCAGCCGGGGATCGAGGATGCCTTGCATGACCTGGGCGTCCTGGGCGATGCCGGTCTCGAGATGGGCATTCACGAGCATTTGATCGAAAAGCCCTGCTGTGAGGCTGCTTATCTGCGCGGTGCGTTTCTGGGTAGCGGGTTCATCGCCGAGCCGCGTGGTGATTTTCATTTCGAGATCACGGTGGAAAACGTCGGTCTTGCCGAAGGGCTTGTGGCCCTGATGTGCGACCGCGGCATCAAGGCGCGCATCCTGCATCGTCGCAATTCCTATATCGTCTACTTGAAAAGCGGCACGGCCATCTCGGAGTTTCTCGCCTTCGTCGGCGCGCACCAAAGCGCTCTTGCCATGGAAAACGAACGCGTGCGCAAAAGCGTGCGCAATGACATCAACCGCAAGGTGAACGCCGAGCTTGCCAACCAGGCGAAAAGCGCCGAGGCCGCGATCGACCAGATCGTGAGCATCCGCAAGCTTGCGGAAAGCGGCAAGATGGCCGATCTGCCTCCGGGATTGCAGGAGTTCGTGCGCCTGCGTCTGCGCTATCCGGATGCGAGCTTGAAAGAGCTCGGCGAGCGTGCGAATCCGCCCTTGTCGAAATCGGCGGTCTATCACCGCGTGCGCAGGCTCGAAGACATCGCGAAAAACCTCTGATGAAAATCTCGTGGTGAGAAAACGGGGCAAAAGGCCTCGTCTGCCCCGTTTTCTCTCCGCTTCGGCGCCTTCTTAGTATCGGTAATATTCCGCCAGGTGCATATCAGTGCTAAAATTCGCCTCCTGTCCGTTATTTTGAAGGAGTGCATCTATGGCCGAATCGAATTCCGTGAAGCCTGCAGGCGGGGAGCAGAAGCGCGAGCACTTCGCGTCCCGCCTGGGCTTCATCTTGGTGGCTGCGGGCTGCGCCATCGGGCTTGGCAATGTATGGCGTTTTCCCTATATCGCCGGCGAGTACGGCGGCGGCGCCTTTGTGCTGTTGTATCTGATCTTCTTGGTCATCCTGGGCCTTCCTGTCATGGTGATGGAGTTCGCCGTGGGCCGCGCCAGCCAGAAGAGCTGCGCGCAGGCGTTCGACATCCTGGAACCCAAGCGCCGGTTCCACTGGTTCTCCTGGTGGGGATACATCGGCTGCATGATCTTGATGATGTTCTACACCACGGTGGCGGGCTGGATGCTCGCTTACGTGCCCAAGATGGCGTCGGGCATGTTCGACGGCGGCACGGCCGATGTCACAGGGGCGGCGTTTTCTGCGATGCTTGCGAATCCATCCGAGCTTTTGGGCTGGATGCTTGCTGCGGTGGTTATCGGATTTCTCGTGTGCAGCCTGGGCCTGCAGAAAGGTGTCGAGCGCATCACGAAATGGATGATGGCCATCCTGTTCGTCGCCATGATCGCGCTGTGCATTCGCTCCGTCACGTTGCCGGGTGCGGCCGAAGGCCTCGAGTTTTATCTGGTGCCTGATTTCAGCCGCATGTTCGCAGGCGGCTGGGCCACATTCGGCGAAGCTGTTTATGCGGCTATGGGTCAGGCGTTCTTCTCGCTCTCGCTCGGCATTGCCGCGATGGAAATCTTCGGTTCGAAGATCGGCCGCGAACGCAGCCTGACGGGTGAGGCGGTCAACGTCACGTTGCTCAACACGCTCGTCGCCATTCTGGCAGGCCTGATTATTTTCCCCGCATGCTTTGCGTACAATGTCACGCCCGATTCCGGCCCTTCGCTCGTGTTCGTCACGCTTCCCGTGGTATTCGGGCAGATGCCGCTCGGCAATATCTGGGGTGCGTTGTTCTTCGTGTTCATGAGTTTCGCCGCATTGTCCACGGTCATCGCCGTGTTCGAGAATCTGATCAGCTTCACCATGGACAAGTGGGGCATCGACCGTAAGCGTGCAGTGGCGATCAATGCCGTGCTCGTGGTGGTGCTGAGCCTGCCGTGCGTGTTCGGATTCAACGCGCTTGCGGGCGTCACCATTCCCGGCATCGGCGACATTCAGTCTATCGAAGACTTTGTGGTGTCGAACAATATGCTGCCGCTCGGCGCGCTGATTTTCGTGCTCTTCTGCACGCAGCGTTTCGGCTGGGGATGGAAGAACTTCCTTGCCGAGGCCGATGCGGGCGAGGGTATGAAGTTTCCCGCATGGAGCCGTCTGTGGGTGAAGTGGGGCATTCCCGTGCTCATCGTGATCATCTTCATCATGGGCTATGCGCCGAAAGTGGCGCTGTGGCTGGGCTTGTAGCTTTCGAAACGCAAAAAGGGCGAGGGTTTCCTCGCCCTTTTTGTTGCCGTGATGCAGGTCCTCCTATTCGCCCGCGTGCGACAAAGCGACAAGTCCAATGCATGTCAGCCCTATGCCGAGAAACATGATGCCATCGTGTGCATCGAGCATGCCGAGCGAGGAGAGCGCCACCGTGGCAACGCCCATTGCAAGGCTCACGCTTTTCAGGACGGTGCGGAGGGTTCGGGCGATGCTGTCTGTGTTTTTAGATGCGGCGGTGTTTGCGCATTGCAGGAGTTCTTCGACGGGGGTGCCAAGCGTTTCGGCGAGAAGCGTGATCGAGTCGATGTCGGGACGCGAAGCGTTGCGTTCCCATTTCGATACCGCCTTATCGGTGACGTGCATTTTCTGTGCGAGGTCACGCTGGGTCATGCCTCTGCTTTTTCGTAGTTCAGCGATTTTCGCACCGAGTGTCGTATCTTGCATGATGGCTCCTCATTTTTTCTGTTGATTTGTGTGCTTTTACGTTTCCATGATGCCATGGGGGATATGTGACGCAACCGACCATCGGTAGAATCGAGTGAACCGTCGGTAGAGTCCGCCGTGCCTGTGTAAGAGCGCTCGCTGTGGCATAATCGGATGCCTGGCGAAAGGGGATTCATGGTATCCGATGGCGAAAAAAAGAAGGCGGCATCTACGACGCGGCGTACGCTTCATTACTACTGGCAGGTCACGCGCAA
>JAUNLI010000169.1 GCA_030532315.1 Slackia sp. | reverse complement strand
CGCAGATAATTCACCATAGTTGCCATGGCAGTGTGGCTTTGAGGCGTCGGAGAAGAGGATGAATGGCGGACGTCTTCATCGAGTTGGTTTTGCAGGCGTGCGTTTCGCTTTTGCTCATGCTCGCGTTCGTGATCCATCATGCGCCGTCGTCCTTTTCTTTCGATATGCCTTCGGTATTGTAGCGTAGGGTCGGCAGGCTTCTCTATAATTCCCCCGAGGGCACCATTCAATGAACAAGCAGGGAGGAACCGGATGATTGCACAGGTTTGCGCCGTGGCTGCAGGGGGAGCGACCGGGGCCGTGGGACGCTATCTCGTCGGTCTTGCGACGCCGGTCCTTGTTGCCGCGTTGCATTTGCCGGGTTCTTTCCCCTTCGCGACGTTCGCGGCGAATTTCCTCGGCTGTTTCGCCATTGGGGCGCTCTCGGTGTTTTTCGACGAAGGACCGCATAAGCAGGCGGGTGCATGGCGGCTATTCGCCATCACCGGCGTTTTGGGCGGATTCACCACGTTTTCGACATTCGGCCTGGAAACCATCCAGCTGGTCGAGCGCGGAGCATTCGGCATGGCGGGTGCGAATGTCGCATTCAGTCTTGCCGCATGTTTGGCGGGCGTCGTTTTGGGGCGCGCGCTGATGCGCGCAATTGTCCTTACGCAAGCCTGACTGATTCCTTCACGTTCTCTGAGCCGTTTCCGTATGGTGAGAAACGATGCGGATTCATGCTATAAGCGCTGCTGAAGAAGCCTTTCTGCGTAGTCGATGAGCTCTTGGCGAGAATGGACATCCGCTTTTGCGTAGATGCGTCGCAGATGGGTGTCCACCGTGCTTTTCGCCACGACGAGCTCTTGGGCGATACGCTCGTTGGTGCGCCCGCGTAATGCGAGTGCGAGCACTTCCGATTCACGCTGTGAAAGCCCCGCCTGCTTGATAACGGCATCGTGCATGGCGTCGATCGTGCTCGTAGCATCGACGATCGCGGAAAGCGCACGAAAATCGTTTTCTGTGAAGAGGAAAAGATAGGCGATAAGAGCCGCCAAGCCCGCAAAGGCCAGCATTCCGTGCTGCACTTGCGCGCTTGCTCCGAAGGCGTCGAAAACGTTTCCCGCGATGATACCGATCGCCTCACCGAGATACAAAGCACCGAAACCGCGGCAAAATGCTATAGCCGAATCGATGCCACGCAAAACCGATACCGCAATGAAAAGAGCTACGAAGGCGGAAGTCAATCCCAGGCATCCCGCCAAAACAATCGCTTCGCCCGATACGCCGTATTCATAAAGCGCAGGTGCGAAAAGAAACCCTGCCATCATTACGAGGACGGCGATGCGATAGGTGTTGGCGAACGCGTTGTTTTGAGCGTCGCGCGTACGAAGCGATTGCAGCGCCGCAACGCAGAAAAGAGACAGAATCAGCAGCGTGGCAGCAAGACGAGGCGTGCTTGATGCGCCCGGTGTCGAACGAAACGTCTCCATGAGGCCCGCGGCCAGACCGAACATAGCTGCGCCGACAAGCATCCTGCGCGAAAGTGCGGCCGTATGCGAAGTTTCACGCAAAGGTCGCCGATCGCAAGAGCGGGCAGGTGTTTTTTGCGCTGCTGCCGATCCGACGCCCGTTATAAGTAGAATGCCTGCGCTTGTTGCGGGAAGAGCAGCGGCAAGCACGCCGAAAGCACTTTCGCTGAAAAATGATGCGATGAAGCAAACCGCTGCGGCAATGCCGGTGGATGCGAAAATCTCGCATGCGGCGATACGTGGCGCCGAAAGGCCCAAAACGCGACCCCATGCCACGAGCATGATTGCCATGGGAATGCCGACCAAGAGAGCTTCGAGTGCAATGCCCACGATATCAAGCGCCCCTGAAAGGCGCGGCATGAATGCGCCCGCGGTAAGCATGGCTGCACTGAAAGCCAAGGCGGCGTCGCTTTTGAGAATTCCATCGGCAAGTCGAGGGAAGAGAGCCATGATGGAAAAGGCCGTCACCATGCCGAAGAGCGTGGCAAGCAAATCGGCTCGCTCCACGGTGAAGCCTGCGATATAAAACGCCTGATTTGCGCCGATATAGAAGACGGCATATATAAAGCCCTGATAGCAGGAAAAGCCCAGTATTCTACGCAGCGATGGCGCAGTATGGGAAGAGGTGGTCGTTTCGGTCAATCGATGCTCCTTTGTCGGGCACCATCATAGCAAATCGAGCTTTGAGCGCATTGTGCGCAGAAATACGAAAAGCCCCGCAGGCATATAGCTGCGGGGCTTAGATGATGCATTCGGGAAGGGAGGGGAATCAAGCCGAATGCCGCGTTTAGCAGAATCGGTGCAACGGTAGGCCTAAGAAGCTGCAACCGTCTCTTCTTCGACGGATTCGGCTTCTTCAGATGCAGCCTCGATACGCTTGACGGCTTTCTTCTTGCGCTTCGGTGCAGGCTGCTCTTCTTCTGTGTCTTCGACATTCTTCTTGATCATGCCGTCACCGGAGTTAAAGCCGTCGCGCAGATTCTTAATCGTCTTGCCAAGGGCGCTTCCAAGTTTGGGAAGGTGTTTCGGACCGAAGATCAACAGGGCGACGCCCAGGATGATAAGAAGTTCGGGCATGCCCAAGCCGAAGATTTTCATGAATGCCTCCTGTCGGTGGTTTTTTATCATGCTGCTTTGCGGCCCCGTTTCGTCTGACGAGCCGCATCAAATTCGATGAGCACACGATATATCAATGCGTCATGTACGCTATCGTGCAAATGGATGATTATTGAAAAAATTATCATGCAGAGTGTCGTGCAAATATGCTAATTCATACATAATGCCAGGTGAAATGACAAGTAAGGAATCGCTGGCATTTTTCTGAAATCCATTGAAACCCAAAAAGGATTCCGCTTTCTTCTCGCGGCACATTTCGAAAAGAAAGCGACTGCCCATATCAGAACAACAGCGGCAATGCTAGAATTCCGTTGCTCTTTTGTTACCAAGGGCAACGCCGGATATCCACGATTCGAAGGAGGAACCTCTCAGTGGATAAGTTCTTTAAGATTTCCGAGCGCCATTCGACGATCGGAAACGAAATCATCGGCGGTTTGACGACGTTTTTGGCCATGGCCTACATCATCGCCGTCAACCCGTCCTTGCTGGAAGCGGCGGGCATTCCGTTCGATGCTGCGCTGACGGCAACCTGCCTGGGTGCTGCCGTCATGACCGTCGCCATGGGTTTGATTGCCAATAGGCCGATCGCGCTTGCCTCGGGCATGGGCATCAACGCGATCGTTGCCTACACGCTCTGCCTAGGAGAGACGGCGGTCGATTGGCGCGTAGCCATGGCGATCGTTTTCCTCGAGGGCATCGTCATCCTGATTTTGGTGCTGTGCGGTTTGCGCAAAGCGATCATGGAGGCTATTCCCGTCAGCTTGCGCCATGCTATCGGCATCGGCATCGGCTTGTTCATCGCCTTCATCGGCCTGAAGGGCGGCGGGCTGATCGTTTCGAGGCTTATAGGACAAAACGTGTACCCCAAATCTCCTCGTTTCGCCTGAACAGGGC
>JAUNLI010000168.1 GCA_030532315.1 Slackia sp. | reverse complement strand
GCGTGATTGCGTTCGTGATCGATTACGGCCTGCTTGCTCTTCTGACGGAGCTTTTCGGCATTAACTACCTGGTGAGCGCAACCATATCGTTCACGGCATCGGTGGTGTTCAATTACGTCGCTTCGATGCGCTATGTGTTCACGCACAAAGAGGGAATGAGCAGACGTCGCGAATTCATCATTTTCGTTGTACTGTCCGTTATTGGCCTGTTGATCAACAACGGATGCATGTGGGCAGGTGTCGAATTGCTGGGCATTCATTATCTTTTGACCAAGATTGTTGCGACGGCGATCGTCATGATTTGGAATTTCGTGACTCGAAAAATATTCCTCGATGCTGGAGAATAAGGCGGTTGCCTCGAAACGCGGCGCTGGATGCTAAGGGTCCAAGCGGTCCCGTCTCAAGGACTCCATTGAGAGAGTCGCCCAGGGAGGGTTTATCGAGGAGCCGCCCAAAGGGCCTTCGCTTTGAGCGTTTAGCTTGCACGATGGGCGCATCGCACTGTGTTGCCGGCAATAAAAGAAGAGGACCCGAACGGGTCCTCTTCGTGGTTATTCGGTTGTCTGCGAGGCTTGCGCTTAAGCAAGTGACTGCTGTGACATGCGCAGGATGTCTTTCAGCAGATGGGGCCTGGCCATGATCTTACGCTTCATGCGAAGGTCGCACCCTGCTCCGCGGCCTTGGGCATCGGTCAGATACTCAGGCTGGTGTGCTTCGATGGCGTATCCGACATGTTGGGAAACTTCCCACGCGTTTGCCTTTGCGGCGATAAGATAGGCATTCATGAGAATGCCCCCTTTCTTTGTTCCGAGGCGTTCTGCTTCGTATGCCAGGTCTGTTCCTGGCGTTGCCGCAAGGGTAGCACAGAGAGATTGAAAGTGGAACTTTGTACATACGCTTGTAACATTTGTCAATTTTTCACCATAATTAATCGGCATAAGGTACTTGAAAAATGGCGGACGGTATCGAATCGGTACCAAAATAAGGAATAGGGAGCCGCCGGTTCTAAGGCTGTCATCATGGGATTATGGCGCGTGGTGCTGAATCCTGTTCGGATTGTGGGATGTGCGGCTCTTTATCGAACGATCCCTGGTGAGCTTGGGGCATCATTGGTAGAATCGGTGTGCGATTCACGGGCGGGTGGTTCGGAATTGCGTACTATCAGGCATTATGCGAAAAAAGGACGAATCATGGGCGATATTGACGTGCGCGCGAAGCTGGCGCACTGGAAAGAATGCGTGGCCGATGCGGAATTGGCCTCTGAGTTGGATGACCTCTCGAATGCGGACGATGCGGCCATTGCCGACGCGTTCTTTCAAGACCTGGCATTCGGAACTGCGGGATTGCGCGGAATCATCGGTGCGGGAACGAACCGCATGAACATCTACACGGTCGCTCGTGCCACACAGGGTCTCGCGGATTACCTCAATGCCCACTTCGACGATCCGAGCGTTGCCATCGCGCGCGATTCGCGTCACAAGGGGCAGCTTTTCGTCAATACAGCGGCTTCTGTGTTGGCGATGAACGGCATTCGTTCGTACGTCTATCCTCGCGTCGAGCCTACGCCTGCGCTGTCGTTCGCCGTTCGCGACCTAGGTTGTTCCGCCGGCATCAACATGACGGCCAGCCATAATCCTGCCGCATACAACGGATACAAGGTCTACGGCGCCGACGGCTGCCAGATCACGAGCAAAGCTGCAAGGGAGATTTCGGACTGCATCGCGCGTCTCGGATACTTCGAAGAGGACGGCGCGTGTGCGAAAATCGCCGATATTCGCGATATGCTTGACGGCGGCTTGGTCAATTGGATCGGCGAAGATACCCTGGCGCGTTTCGAGAACGCCGTGCTCGAGCAGTCCCAGGAAGAGTCCGACGATGCCGACGCCCCCCTCGACATTGTGTATACGCCGCTGTGCGGCACCGGTCTTGAATGCGTTCAGACCGTGCTTGCGAAGATCGGCGTGCCGTATCTGAACGTAGTTCCGGGCCAGGATGTGCCCGATGGAGATTTCCCGACGTGCGAATATCCCAATCCCGAAGAGCGCGCCGCGCTTGAGAAGGGCATCGAGCTGTGCCGCAAACGAGCGGCTGCTGGCCGTACGCCCGATTTGCTTCTGGCGACCGACCCCGATGCCGATCGCGTCGGCGTGGCGGTTCCTGACGGCGATGATTTCGCGCTTATCACGGGCAACGAGATGGGCATTTTGCTGATGGATTTCATCGCGCGTCGTAAGCTCGAACGCGGCGAATCCCTGGACCGTAGCGTCGCCGTCACCACGATCGTCTCTTCCGCCATGGCCGACGAAGTGGCCGAGGCGCACGGCTTCGAGCTTCGTCGCGTGCTTACGGGCTTCAAATACATTGGCGAGCAGATCGCCATGCTTGAGGCGGCGGGCGAGGCTGACCGCTTCATGTTCGGTTTCGAGGAAAGCTACGGCTACCTCGCAGGAACGCATGTGCGCGATAAAGATGCCGTGGTGGCAAGCATGCTGATCTGCCAGATGGCGCGTTACTACCGTGCGCGCGGTATGTCCCTCGTCGACGCCATGAGGGCTCTGTACGAACGCTTCGGGTATTGCTTCAACCGTACGGTCTCCTTGACGTATCCGGGAGCTGACGGCGCGGCGAAGATGGCCGACATCATGGCGCGTGTGCGTCGCGAGGCTCCCGTGGCGATTGCCGGTCTGCCCGTCGAGTGCGTGGTAGACTACAACGCTCAGGCGTCGATGCCTGTGGTGGGCGGCGAAACCTCGCAGATTTTGCCATGTGCGAATGTTGTCGAGTTCGTCTTGCAGGGCGGGTGCAAGCTTATCGTACGTCCCAGCGGCACCGAACCCAAAATCAAAGCCTACCTGTTTGCCAAGGCGGATTGCGCCGACCAATCCGCAGCCTTGCTTGATAGGCTCGATACTGCTGCTCGCGAGCTTTTAGCCTAGTAGAAAGACGTTGATACCATGATTTTCGGACATCTTGACCAGACAGATTGCAACGAAATCGGACACGAGGGCGTGCGTCGCGCCCTCGCATACGCGAAAGAGCACGACCTGTCTCTTCTTGAGGCGGGCCGCAATGAAATAGACGGCGACGTGCTGTTCGTGAACGCGTGCTCCTACGATACGCGTGCGCTCGAAGATTGCCGTTTCGAGGCCCATCGTCGTTATATCGACGTGCAGATGGTGCTCGAGGGGCAGGAGCGCATCGACGTCCAATTCGTGGATGCGCTCGAGGCTGAGCCTTTCGACGAAGAGGCCGACAACATGTTTCTCGATGGCGCCGCGGCGGCTTCTGTCGTCATGACCCCGGGCACGTTTGTCGCCTGCTTCCCCGAAGACGCCCATAAGCCGGGCATTGCGGTCAACGGGTCGGAACCGGTGAAAAAAGCCGTCTTTAAGGTGCTGGTGTAGCACGCGGGTCGCATGTGCGGGCGAACGCGTGCGCGTAGAGCGCAAGCGCGCCGCGCGGGCATAGCGCTCGGCATGCGGAGATTCACGCTCGCCGCGGACGACGATGAAGCGCATCCTTGCGGTTTGCCC
>JAUNLI010000167.1 GCA_030532315.1 Slackia sp. | reverse complement strand
CGACCACGATTGCCATCATGGTGGGCACATCCATGAACATCGCGCACTGTCCGAAATCAACGCGATTATCGACGCGGCGGATATGACCGAGCGCGCCAAGGCCATCGCGCATCGCATTTTCGCCATTTTGGCCCAGGCAGAGGCAAAGGCCCATGGCGTTGCTGCCGACCAGGTTCATTTTCATGAGGTGGGAGCGGTCGATTCCATCGTCGACATTGTGGCGGCGGCTGTATGCCTTGATGATCTTGGGGTCGACGACGTGGTGGTGCGCGGCCTTACCGAGGGGTGCGGCACGGTTCGCTGTCAGCATGGCGTGCTCGCCGTCCCGGTTCCTGCGGTGGCCAACATCGCGTCTGCGCATGCTTTGCCGCTTTCCATCGCAAACGTGCAGGGCGAATTGGTGACGCCGACCGGAGCCGCCATTGCGGCCGCCGTGCGTACGAAATCGGAACTGCCGGATCGTTTTGTCATTCTTAAGGCAGGTATCGGCGCTGGCAAACGTTCCTATGCGATTCCCAGCATGCTGCGTGCCATGTTGATCGAAGATGCCGGCCTGCAGGCAAGCGCTGCCGATGCGGTGACGCCCGCTGGCGGCCCATATGTCTGGAAGCTTGAAACCGAAGTGGACGATTGTCCGGGCGAAGCGCTTGGCTATACGATGGAGCGCTTGTTTGCGGCGGGGGCGCGCGAGGCGCACTATACGCCCGTGTTCATGAAGAAAAATCGGCCCGCCTATCAGATTCAGGTTCTATGTGCCGAAGAGGACATTTCCGCGCTTGAGGCGGTTTTGTTCGAAGAGGCTACGACCATCGGCGTTCGACGCACGCCGATGCAGCGCACGGTGCTTGCGCGCGAAATCGTGCGGGTGGAAACGACGTTCGGGCCCATGCGCGCCAAGCGCGTCGTGCTGCCGAGTGGTGCGGTGCGCCTTTATCCTGAATACGAAGATGTTGCCGCCGCGGCTCGCGAACAGGGCGTGTCATATCAGGAGGCGTATCGCGCGGCGCTTGCGGGCTGCGAGTAAGGCGAAAAGCAGGCGGTGTGGAATCGGCGGCCTGTCTGTCATTTCTTTTCGATAAAGGAATGCGCTTACGTTGCGATGATTGCGGAGTTCACGTCTTCTTTTGGGCGACAGGTCTCTCCGTAGGATATCGGTGTTGTTTTGCCGAGCGTTTGCAACTTGGCCCATAATGTGGCGGTTGGAAAAGACTGGTGGAGGAGTGCGCTATGCCTCGTATGCGATCGTGCGAGATGATGCCCTGTGGCGAAAGTTCGAAAAACGACACGTTCTTGATTGAGGGCAGACGGGGCCGAAAGGCTGGCACTGTCATTTTAGTTGCGATTATCGCACTTCAGGCTGCCTTGTGTTTCGGCGCCATTGCGACAAAGCAGGGATTGTTCCAAGACGAAAGCTATACGCTTTTTCTTACGAACGGTGAATTCCTCTATGATCTTCCTGTGGATGGCGAGGTGTATCGCGATGGGGAGCCGTATGAGTCGTGGGTTGTTGTCCCTACATTTCTAGGGGCTGATTTTAACCAGGTCCTTCAGAACCAAATCAATGACGTGCATCCTCCGCTTCACTATATTCTCCTCGCAGGCCTGTATTCGCTTTTTCCTGGCAGTTGGAACCCTGCAATAGGGCTTTCATTGAACGTTGTTGCTATGTGCATCGTTACGGTGTTTTCGTTCATGACGGCGCGTTCTTTGGGGGCTCCGCGCTGGATGGCGCTTGCCGTTGCCGCCGTATGGGCGGTTTCTCCCGCGATGGTCAACGATGCCGTTTATCTGCGCATGTACGGCTTGCTTACTTTGTGGTTCGCCGCCGCAGCAGCTCTTGCCGCCCGTATCGCGAGTCGTCGGTCGTGCAGTATCGGCGAAGCGATTGCTTTGTTTTTTGTGACGGCTTGCGGCGGTTTGACGCAGTATTTCTTCTTGCCGTATGCGTTTGTCTTGTATCTATGCGTTGGAATCGGGCTGATTTTTCATCGCGAAATAGTTTCGGGGATTCGTTTTGCAATCGGCGCTATTGCAGGGGCGCTGGGTGTATTCGTGTTGTTCCCGGCTGCATTTGATCATATTTTTTCGGGTTATCGAGGCGTCGAGGCGTTGTCTCGCGCGGCCGATGGCACTTCGTTCGTCGATTTTCTCATACGCGACTGGCGTCAGCTTGACACGGGAAACACGGGGGGCGTGTTGATCGTTATCGCTGGCGTGTTGGTTATAGCTGCCGTTGTGTCATTCGCTATGCGTCGCCGTGGTTCGGATTCTGATGGGCCGCTGGGACTGTGCAATTGGATGTCCATTGCGGCTTATGTGCCCCTTATCGTTTCCGTCGTGGCTTTCGTTACGATTATTGCTCGCGTTGCCCCCTATGCGTCGATCCGCTATCTGCTCAGTGTTCAGCCGGTTTTGCAGCTTTGTGTCTTTCTCCCAGTCGCAGGCCTCTGTCTTTGGCTTGCGAAAAACCGCGTTCGCCAGGCATTTATTGCTTTCGCTGTTGTTGCGGTGGTTGTTTCCGGTCTGGGATATTCACATGGCATCAAGTATTGGGACCAGGACAATGATGACGTGGTTGCGCTTGCGCAGGAAAACGCAACGTTTTTGGGCATTTGGGAAAACCCGATGATGGTCGAGGCGTTTCTGCCCGACGCGACAGATTACGACACGGGTGTGTATTTCTCGTCGCCCGAATTGTTGGCTACATTTGATTTCTCGCAGATAGATGACGACGTGACGCTTATTGTGCAAGACGGTGTTGATTTTGCTCCTTATAGGGATGCGCTTGAATCGGCTGTGCCTGGCGTTCAGATGGAGTACATAGGCGATACCATCGATCATTTTGACGTGTATGACGTGACTATTTGATGCTGTCATTTGGCTGGGCTTGCTTTTCGAATTGAAAGCCGTGTATCGGTGTGATCAGCAGCGTATGCGGCGAACGTGCCTCGGATTTGAGGCGGCATCCGTCTGCTGCGCCTTTCCGTTTCTTTTCATGGGCGGCTTCTTGTTGCCGCAGAATCACAAAATGGCGTGTTTCACGCGGTTTGAAGGGTTTCCACCTGGGGTTTTGTAGTTGCCTTCTAGTTATCATTTAGTTATCAAAGCGGCGAAGGGAGCGGCATGCGAAGCAAGGAGCTGGCCGATCTTGCGGGTGTGACGGTGCGTACGCTGCGCCATTACCATCAGATGGGCCTTTTGCCCGAGCCGCCGCGTGCGGAAAACGGATATCGCATCTACGGCGCAGTCGACCTTGCGCGCGTGCTGCGCATCAGGCGCCTTTCGTCTTTGGGAATGTCGCTGCAGCAGGTTGCCGACATGCTTGATGCGGAAACCGAAGGGGCCGTCGCGCAGGAGGACGGCCGTGATGCCGGGCAGTGCGGCGGCGCGGCCGACGATGTTCTTGCCGCGCTCGATGCCGAACTTGCCGAGCGAATCGAGCAATTGCAGGAACAACGGCGTGTCATTGCCGATTTGCGCGAGCGCGCCATCGACCCCGACGTTCCGCCCGCCTTCGGCGCGCATATCGCGCGTTTGCGCGAAGCGGGCGCTTCCGCGCAGG
>JAUNLI010000166.1 GCA_030532315.1 Slackia sp. | reverse complement strand
CATGTGGACAAGGCCCGCATGGCGCACAAGCGACGATATACTTTATATGAAACAAGTCCCCACGTCAAAGGGAAGTTATGCCAAGAACGAAAAATCTCGACACTGCCGCTTCATCGGAGATAGTAAATTTTCGGGCTCGTGCCCGCTTCTTCATGCAGGAAGTCATATTCGCGGCCTGCGATAGCCCGCGAAATACCTGATTCAGGATCGTCCAGATCGCCCCAATGGCGAGCTCGGCCGGGACACAGCTGCATGCAGGCGGGCGGTTCGCCGCGATCGACCAGGTTGTAACAAAACGTACATTTCTCCACGGTGCCACCTCGATGCGCCGGCGCATCGGCCTCGCCCACCACCATGTCAAGGTACTAGTCAGGCGCGCCCTCGAGCAACGTACGAACGCCCTCGTAGGGGCACGCTTCGATGCACGATGCGCACCCGATGCACAGCTCGCCATCGATTGACACGATGCCGTCATCACGCTGCTGCGTAGCGCCCGTCGGACACGCAGCCATGCAGGCCGGCTTTTCGCAATGCTGGCATTGAAAAGGAAGATATTCTAAGGAGCAATCAGGATACGATCCACGAGCAGTATCGATAAAAGACCCGCCTACGGTGAGAACCTTACTGTACGCAACGCCTTTCGGCATGCCATTGGCCATCTTGCATGCTACGGCACACGTTTGGCAACCAAAGCACCTTTTTATATCGATAGCCATCGCATATCGAGCCATGATTTCCCTCCCCATTGAACAATATGTTTCAGGCGCTAAGCCTCGCTTCTTACGGATACACGACGGTCAAGAGCCGCACGCGCGAACCTTGCTACCACATACACGAAGAACACAACTGTATAAATGCCGACCGAGCATTGCGCGGCGGCGCCCCCTGCAAGAGCAGGAGGAAGCAGCATGAGCATCAGATGTAAATAGACAAGCGCGAAAAACGGATACGCCAACATTTGTACCCGCTTCCACATTTTCTTCGCCATGCGTTTCTTGACCAAGCGCAGCGACGTCACACCGAGCACGACCAGAAGTGCGAACAGCACGATTGCAACGACGAGCGCGACAGCCACGCTGCCGCCGACGACCCCCGCCGCGAATCGTGAAGCGTAGGCAACAAGATAAACGAACATGTGACCGAGCGAAAGAATCCACGCAATGATCGAAAGCTCAGCACGAATCGGCTGTAGCCACTGACGCACTTTCGACGTCTTGGAAAATACTCCAATAAACATCACGATAACAAACAGCGCCAAAGCAAGCGTGCACTTATGAACAAGCATAAACAAGATGCTGGAAACAGCGCGAGAAAGACCGAGCATGTCCTCGACGGCAAACAGCACAACCATCGCCGCCGCCATCACATAGAACGCGACCGGATATTTCTTCAAAGGCGTTCGCAAAATGAATACGGCTGCCGTCGTCGCAAGAAGAACCCATAGAAACGTCATCTAACACCGCCTTTGTCGGCGCATTCCGACAAACCGTCGCAATGCCTCATGAATATTTCGCCCATCGACGCAAAGTCTGAATATATATCCGCCGATTCGTTGTTTTTCGTCTGGTCAAAAAACGGCGGAATCCAACGATTCGCATGCTTCGAGTAAAACGAACGGAGGCGCATGAGCCATCGATCGGCCTGTTCCGCATCGCCTTCTTGAATTTCCGCAGCAAACGATCCGGCAAGAAACGAAAGGAACGAGAACTCACACGCCACGCTGTCGCACGGAATGCGGCGTGCATTCTGCGTGATGACGCCCGCTTCTTTCATGGAACGTTCAACATCGATTGTCGCCGCCGACTGAAACAAAGAGACGACACCTCCTCGGCCCGCCTCCCTTTGAAGAAAAGCACCTTCGTACAGGAAGACCTCGGGATTGCCAGGCGTCAGATACACGAAGGAATACGCACGTCTCATTCGCTCGAACAGCAAGGCGGAATCGCCTCCGCGAAGACGCAAAAGACGTTTCCACGCATCATGACCGTCAAGCTGCGCCGCTATCCCGACGTCGGAAAAGCACGATTGGATATCGTCTTGGAACGAACCATCCGAAAGGGCTTCGGAAAGCGCTTCGTCGGGAAACGAAAATGCTGCGGAAAGCAACTCGCACGTATCGGCAATTCCGATAGCGCGAAAGATATCATAACGGCCGCCCATGGTCGCCCCCTCGCATAACACGGCGCCTGGATGAAATGCCCCAGACGCCGATTCAAAAACCATCTCTGCAAAGAATTATTTCAGGTAATAGACCTTTGGCTTCGTGCCTGCATCCTCCTGGAGAAGCTCGTAGTCGCGCCCCTCAATCGCCTTGGAAATCTCCGACTCGGGATCGTCCAAATCGCCCCAATAGCGAGCACGACCCGGGCACAGCTGCATGCAGGCGGGAACCTCGCCGCGATCGATGAGGTTATAGCAGAAATTGCATTTCTCGGTCGTGGAGGCTTTATGCGTAGGAGCGTCCGCTTCTCCGACCATGTTTTCAAGATAATACTTCGGCTCCTCGACAATGGTCGTACGCACTCCCTCATAAGGACATGCCTCGACACACGAGCCGCAACCGATGCAAAGCTCGTTGTCGACCCATACGATACCGTCTTCGCGCTGCTGCGTCGCACCCGTCGAACAGTGGGCCATGCACGCAGGCATCTCGCAATGCTGACATTGCATGGGGAGAAACTCCATCGTGCAGTTGGGGAATTGTCCCGCCGCGGTGTCCGTAGTCTCGACGTCAAGCGTAAGAACCCTGTTGTAAACGACGTCTTCAGGCATATTGTTTGCAATCTTGCATGCCACAGCGCACGTCTGGCAGCCAAAGCAGCGGTTCAAATCGATTGCCATTCCATAACGAGTCATTGAGCGTCACTCCCCTCTTACGCCTTTTCGATGCTAACGGCGACATCATTGAATGCCTGATTCGCGCATACCTGATTGAATTCCTTCGAAGGCAGGGATGCGAAATGCCCGTCGACAAATTCCCATGCCGACCAACCTCGAGTCGCACTGATTACGCCACGAGGATTGCCAGCATGTAGTGCAGCTTTCATCACGACATATCCGCGGTCGTTGGAAAGCCTGACGATGTCACCTTCAATGACGCCGAGCTCCGCCGCGTCGTCGGGGTTGATTTTAACGACAGGCTCCGGATATATCTCCTTCAAGTAAGCCACGTCGCCCCACTGGGAATGCGTACGCGAGCGATGATGATCCGAAATCAAATGGAACGGATGCGCCTTGCGTGCCTCGCTTGCCTCGTCGGCCTCGCGCGCAGGCTCCCAGTAGGGTTCCACCTCCTTCGACTCGTCAATCGTCTGACCACTGTTGTAATCGGGAGTCACAACATCCTGGTAAAGGCGCGCACGACCCGTTGCCGTAGCAAACGTTCCCCCTTCGAAGGAAACGTACGGATCGCCCGGAAGAAGACGGGCGGCCTTATCGTTTTTCAGCGCGTCGAAAGTCACGCCCATAGCCTTGGCGGCATCTCCGCCAACATACTGGGCGATGAAATCCTCTTCGGTGATATCCCAGAACTCACCATAACCGAGCTTTTCACACAATGTCTTATAGATTTGGAAGTCGGATTTCGCCTCGAACAACGGCTCGATGGCCTTG
>JAUNLI010000010.1 GCA_030532315.1 Slackia sp. | reverse complement strand
CGCCGACGGCGGAGTGGATGATGTTGATCTTGACCTCGGACTGGTCCATCTTCTCGAATGCGTCGCGCAGCGCCTCGATCGAGCCCTGAACGTCGGCCTTGACCACCAAGTTGAGCTCGGTGGTGCCTTCCTCGATACGGCTGAACAGGTCGTCCAGGCTCATATGCGTCTTGGCCTCCTGGGCCTTCAGGCGCTCACGCAACGCACGCTCTTCGGCGAGCTTGCGCGCATCGCGCTCGTCTTCGAAGACGCGGAATTCATCGCCCGCGGTAGGAACGCTCGACAGGCCGAGAATCTCGACCGGGTCGGAAGGACGAGCCTCGGTGGCATGGTTGCCGCGCGGGTCGACCAGGGCGCGCACGCGGCCGTAGCTCGTGCCTGCAACCACGGCATCGCCGGGTTTGAGCGTACCGCGCTGCACGAGAACCGTGGCAACAGGACCGCGACCCTTGTCCAAGTTCGCCTCGATGACGAAGCCGGACGCCAAAGCATCGGGATTCGCCTTGAGCTCGAGCACGTCGGCCTGCAAGAGGATGGTTTCGAGCAGATCGTCGATACCGATGCGCTGCTTGGCCGAAACGTCGACGAACATGTTCGTACCGCCCCATTCCTCGGGAATGACGCCGTATTCCACGAGCTCCTGACGCACGCGATCGGGCGTCGCACCAGGCTTGTCGATCTTGTTCACGGCAACCACGATCGGCACGTTGGCGGCCTTGGCGTGGTTGATAGCCTCGACCGTCTGCGGCATAACGCCGTCGTCTGCGGCAACCACCAGCACGATGACGTCGGTCACCTGGGCGCCGCGAGCACGCATGGCGGTAAACGCCTCATGGCCCGGGGTGTCGATGAAGGTGATCTGACGGCCGTCGATGTTGACCACGGATGCGCCGATATGCTGCGTGATGCCGCCGGCCTCGCCCGCAGCGACGCCGGTGTGGCGAATCGCGTCGAGCGTGGAGGTCTTACCGTGGTCGACGTGTCCCATGACGGTGACCACGGGAGGACGCGGCTTGAGGTCGGCCTCGGTGTCGTTGTACACCACCGCGTATTCCTCTTCGGGGGAAACCACGCGCACCTTGCGACCCATGTCGTCTGCAATCAGCTCGATCAGCTCGTCGGTCATGGTCTGCGTGACGGTGAGCACCTGGCCGAGCATGAACAGGCGCTTGATGACGTCGTTGGACGCAACGCCCAAGAGGTCGGCGAATTCGCCCACCGTGGAGCCCTGCATGACCTCGACGACGCTGTCGTCGAGAACCAAGTCGGGATCGATGCCCTTTTCGATGGCTTCCATGGCCATACGCTCACGCTGAGCGGCCTCGCGCTTTTCCTTGCGCTTCTTGCGGCGTCCTTCGCCTTCGTTGCTCGAAGCCGCGGCAACGGCGGCGCGAGCTTCTGCGAGCACCTTGTCGCGCTGCAGTTTTTCAGCCTGAACGGCCATCTGAGCATAGCGGTCCTCTCCCGAAGCGTTGGCAAGCTCGGGAACGTCCGGCTCGAAATGATGGCCGCCGCGCTTTGCGCCCTGACCCTTGCCGCCCTGCTTCTTGGGGGCACGCGTCGGCGCGCTCGCCTGCTTGTTCGCCTTTTCGGCGCTGATGCGGGCCTTTTCGGCCTCGATCTGGGAAAGCAGCGAATCGAAAGCCGACGTGGGGCGAGGCGCAGGTGCGGGAGCAGGCTTTTTCGCAGCAGGAGCTGTCTGTTTTGCCGCACCCTTCTTTCCACCACGCTGCGCGAGGCTTTCGGCGACCGCCTTGCGCTTGGCAACCTCGGCTGCGATCTTGGCAGCGCGCGCATCGGCGGCCTGCTTGGCACGACGCTGTGCCTCGGCGGCCTTTTGCTCCTCGATCTGGCGCGCAAGGCTGGAAAGCCCCGACGAAACCGGAGCGGGAGCGGGCTTCTTCTTGGCCGGAGCGCTTTCGGATGCGGGTTGAGGCGTGCTTCCCGCACGAGCGGCACGCTCGGCATCGCGCAAAGCGCGTTCGCGCTCGACCGCCTCGCGGCGCTCGCGCTCCTCTTCGGCCTTCTTCTTGGCAGCGGCTTCCTTCTCGGCCTTGGCGGCTTTTGCCACCTCGGCATCGATGCTTGCCGCCGCTTCGCCCAATTCGGGCGCAATAGCTTTCTTGATTGCCTCGACGTTGTCCTCCGACAGGACGCTTGCATGGCTCTTCGCGGGGATCTTCATATCCTGAATGCGAGAGAGCAGCTCCTTGCTGTCCATGCCGAATTCCTTCGCCAATTCATGAACTCTCATGCTGGCCATACGGTACTCCTCGTCTATCCTCTACTCTCTCGAACTACTCCTCGTCGGCATGCACGCCGCAAAAACGGCTGCCGGGACGGGCGTGGTTGCGGCAATGCGTTCCGTCGTCGGAAACGAATGCGCAGAACTCGCCCTCTTCCTCTTCGGGCTCTTCGTCGATGAGCATGTTCACCTCGGGCGCCGGCGCAATGCCGAAGCTCGTGGACTTGATGTCGATATGCCATCCGGTCAAACGCGCAGCCAAACGCGCATTCTGGCCTTCCTTGCCGATGGCCAGGGAAAGCTGGTCGTCGGGAACCACCACGGTGGCGTAATGGTTGTCTTCGTCGATGCTCACACGCGTGACGCGTGCCGGGCTCAAAGCCTGCGCGACGTATTTGGCGGGGTCTTCATCCCACTGGATCACGTCGACGCGCTCGTTGCGAAGCTCTTCGACGACCATGCGCACGCGGCTGCCCTTGGGTCCGACGCAAGCGCCCACCGGATCGAGATTGCTCTCACGGCTGGCGACGGCAACCTTGGAACGGGCGCCCGGCTCGCGAGCGATTGATTTGACCTCGACCATGCCGTCGTAGATCTCGGGCACCTCGATTTCGAACAGGCGACGAATGAGGTCGGGGTGCGTACGCGAAACAACGATGGCAGGACGCGCCTGGTCGCCGCGCACGCGGGGCTCGAGCGCATTGGGGTCGCGCACATCGATGATCAGCACCTTGATGCGCTGATTGTGGCGATAATGCTCGCCGGCGGGGCGCTCGTTGCGCTCGCCGGGATTGCGCTTCTGGTCGTAATGAGGCAGCTCCGCTTCCACGCCGTCGCGAATCTTCACGATCGTGAAATCAGGCGTGACCTGCAAAACCGTAGCGGTGACGATATCGCCGACGCGGTCGCTGAACTCTTCATAGATGCTCTGACGGCCCGCTTCGCGCACCATGGCGGCAATGACGCCCTTGGCGTTTTGCGCGGCGATGCGGCTCACGTCGTTCGGAGTGACGTCGCGCTCCTCGAACTCGCTGTATTCGCCGGTTTCCTCGTCGGGCTCGCCCACCGGGACAAGCTCATAGACGTAGATGCGGCCGGTGGTGCGGTCGATCGTCACGCGCGCATCCCATTCCAGATCGAGAATGTTCTGATAGCTTTTGGCAAGCGACGCCTCAAGACGCTCGATCAGATAGAACTCGTCGATCTTTTTCTCATGTGCCAGGGCTTGCAAAGCCTCCATAAGTTCGGATGCCATGGTATTCCTTCCTCGTCGTTTCCGTATATCTCGTGTCGTCGCTTTTATCGGGAAAAATCGATGACGCCCTTGACGTGCGCCTTCTTGATGTCGCCCAAAGGAATCGCAACCTGCTTGTCGCCCTCGACGGCAAGCTGCACGCAATTCGCCGACTCGTCGAAACCGCACAAGCGCGCATTGAAGCGGCTGCGTCCGTCGATCGGAGAAGTCGTCATCACGTAAACCTCTTCGCCGGCGAAACGGGCGAAATGCTCAGGGGTGCGAAGCGGGCGGTCGATGCCGGGCGAGCTGACCTCGAGCGTGTAGGCTCCTGGAAACGGATCGAGCTCGTCCATGATTTCATTGACCCACACCTGGGCGGTCGTGATTTCCTCGAACGAAATGCCCTCGGGCGTGTCGAGATAAACTCGAATCGTGGGAGCCTTGCGCGATCCGACCACTTCGACCGTCACGACTTCGATTCCCTCGTCGGCCGCGCGCGGCTCGAGGGCGGCAAGCAGGCTTGCCTCTTTGGACGAAAGCATCCCGTCCTCCTTTCCGATCACCCTGAATAGGTGCTTATACAAAAAGAAAGCGGGACCATGCCCACTTTCTCATACATCAGAAAAAGTTATAGCGCATTACACGAATGTGCTGTGCAATACGTTTTTCCTTATACCATATGCGGCGCAATGCGTGCAAGCGCCAAACGCGGTTCGCAAAACGAATCCAGAACAAAATCGAGCCTTGGCTTCTGTCGCCGAAAAGCACAGGCGCGCGCCTTCGACCGACAGCCCTGCGCTACTCGCCCATCTGAGTCAAAAGCAGGTCCGCCAGTTCGTCGAAACGCGTGCATACAGCATCCGGGCTTTCCGCACGAAGCGTTTCTTCGTCAAACATTCCCCACAAAACAGCCGCCGTGCGCATCCCCGCCGCACGACCCGCCTGCATATCAAAAGGACTGTCTCCCACGTAAAAACAGTTTTGGGGATCGACGCCCAAACGACGCGCACCGAGCACCACCGGATCGGGGTCGGGCTTGTGACGCTCGCAGTCATCCGCCCCTATCAGGCATTCGAAGCAATCCGCCACGCCAAGCACTTCCAAGCCGCGCTGCGCAAGCGGCGCCATCTTCGAGGTCACAACGCCCAGGACAAGCCCCGCATCACGCAAGCGGTCAAGCGCCTCGCGCGTGCCGGGGAAAAGAGCGATGCGCTCGTCGTGAATGCGCTGGTTAAACGCGCGATACACCCTCACAAGCTCGTCGTGCTCCTCTTCGTCGTCGGTAAAATCCCACATCTGAACCACAAGAGGCTGGCCCACCTTCGCCATGAGCGTTTTTTCGGGAATGTCTTTGCCGAGTACTTGGCGCGTGGCGTGACGGAAGCTCTCCAGCAACAGATCATGAGTGTCGACGAGCGTTCCGTCGTTATCGAAAAGCACGGCTTTCAAAGCAGGCATACGAGAACCTTTCAAAGGAGCCGACGAACACCGCCGGCAAAATCGGACCGAATGAGACTTTAGCGTATCATAAGCGCGTCGAGCAAATACTTAAGCCGCACGATGGCTTCGAAAAAGGAGGAAATCGCATGAGGGCATTGATTCAGCGCGTCACCCGCGCCCAGGTAAGCATCGAAGGGAATGTCGTTTCAAGCATCGGAAAAGGATATGCGATCCTTCTCGGCGTCGGCGCGAACGACACCGAGGAACAGGCCGACAAACTCTGGTCGAAAATCTCGAAAATGCGCATTTTCGAAGACGAGAACGGAAAAACCAACGTGAGCCTGGCAGACGTCGCAGGCGAAGTGCTCGTGGTCAGCCAATTCACTCTTTACGCAAACTGCAAACGGGGAAACCGTCCCTCGTTTACCGAGGCGGGCGCGCCCGATGAGGCAAACCGTCTTTACGAGTATTTCGTAGAACTCGCACGAAAAGACGTCGAACACGTAGGAACAGGTTCGTTCGGCGCCATGATGCAAGTCGAGCTTGTCAACGACGGTCCGTTCACCATCTGGCTCGACACCGATACGCTGTAAAGCACGCGTCGTATCGCACCCTTCCCGCCCCGACACGTTCAGACGGCCTCACACGCCCAGGTAACGAATCGGCACTCTATGAAACGGACGGTAAACGAAACAGCGCGGCATGACTGCGACTCAATCATCATGATATGCATGACGAATTTGTTCCACGCACGCCTCCAAGACTTCTTGCCGTCTTCTTGACGTTTTCTTGCAATCGGCCTTGTAGGCTTTCACCAGGCACGAAACCGCGAGAAAGGATGCACCGTGATCGTCACCACCACGCAAACCGTCGAAGGCTATCGCATCACCGGATACTACGGCATCGTCTTCGGCGAAGTCATCACCGGCGTCAACTTCCTGCGCGACATCGGCGCCGGGCTGCGCAACGTTTTCGGAGGCCGCTCTGCGGGAGACGAAAACGAACTTGAGCAGGCGCGCACCAAGGCGCTGCACGAGATGGAAAGCCGTGCGGCGCAGATGGGCGCGCACGCCATCGTCGGCGTCGACCTTGATTACGAAGTGCTCGGCGCAGGAGACATGCTCATGGTCACCGCCAGCGGCACCGCAGTCACCGTCGAGGCCCTGTAAAGACGAAAGGGGCGAAAGCTTACGCTTCCGCCCCTTTCCCTGAATGAATTCCAGCGCTGGTACGCGAATTCGCTATGCCTGCTCGACAGCAGCAACAGACCTCTTCAAAATCACAAGCGCCCATACCAGACACACGCCAAGCACGATATGGCTCAGACCGGCAATGCCCGAAATGGCGGCGTCGACACCCGAAGGCAAGACCGTTCCCAAAACCTCGAACACGCCACGCACCAACATCATGACCACGGCCGCATTCAGACCGATCTGATAGCCTACGAGAACCTTGTCCAAGCCTTTCTTCTCTCCTGCGAACACGCGGGAAAAAATCGTCAGCGCAAGGAAAAACAACGTGCCCAGGATCAAATAATGGGAATGGATGACCCCGAGGGCCGTCGCGCCGTCGAACCCGTTGATTTTAGTGAACTCGCGAAAGAACACGCCGCCGGCAAGCGCCAGCACGGCATAAGCGATCGCGCAGTTCATGTACCTCTTCATAGAGCCGGTCTCCCTTCTTTCGCAGGCGCTTCCGCACGCCTGCCTCTTTCCCTTTCAGTATAGAAATTGGTGAACGCTGTTCAGATTTTCCCCATAACCTTTCATGCACCGCACGGAAGAGCCGCAGCACCACATGAAAAAGCCGCCCCCATACGAGAGCGGCTTCGGTTTCTATCGAAAGCTTGGTGTCTAGTACACCATTCCCATGGCCTCCTGCACCTCGGCCAGCGTCTGGTTTGCAATCTCATTGGCACGCTTGTTGCCCTCGTGCAACACATCCTTGACGTAGTCGAAGTCGTTTTCGTATTGCGCTCGACGTTCACGGATGGGGGCGAAATACTCGTTGACCGCCTCGGTCACGTACTTTTTCAGCGCGCCCGAACCGCCCATGCCGATTTCCTCGGCGATTTCCACCTCGTTACGACCGGTGCAGATAGCAGCCGTCGAGATAAGGCCCGATACACCGGGACGATTCTCGGGATCGAACGTGATCATGCGCTCGGAGTCGGTCTGGCTCTTCTTGATACGCTTGGCGGTTTCTTCAGCCGTCATAGAAATGCTGATGGCGTTGCCGTAAGACTTGCTCATCTTGCGACCGTCGAGACCGGGAAGAAGCGGCGTGTCGGACAGAAGCGCGTCGACCTCGGGAAACACCTGGCCGTAACGGTTGTTGAAACGTCGGGCGATCGTACGCGTCAGCTCGATATGGGGAAGCTGGTCACGACCGACGGGAACCACGTTGCCTTTGCAGAACAAGATGTCGCATGCCTGGTGCACGGGATAGGTCAGCAAAAGGCCCGTAAGCTCATGGCCCGAAGCCTCCATCTCGGCCTTCACCGTGGGGTTGCGCTGCAGCTCGGCCTCAGTGACCAGGCTCAGAAACGGAAGCATCAGCTGATTGCAGGCGGGAACGGCAGAATGCGTGTAAATCATCGTCTTTTCGGGATCGATGCCACACGCCAGGTAGTCCATCACCATGTTGTACACGTTGTCTTGGATCTGATCGGTGGTATCGCGGTCGGTGATCACCTGGTAGTCGGCGATGAGCACGTTGGTGCGCGCACCCATGTTCTGCAATTCGACGCGGCCCTTCAACGTACCGAAGTAGTGGCCCAGATGAAGACGGCCCGTCGGACGATCGCCCGTGAGCATCGTGTATTTCTCGGGATGGGCCGTCAGATCGGCGCGAATTTCGTCGCTGCGCTTCTGGCTCGCCTCAAAGCTTCCTTCGTTTGCCATGGTTGGGCGCTCCTTCGAGTAGTCATGCCGCTTCGCTTGCAGCGGATACGGCAGGTTCGTCGTTGTGGCCATCTATGGTAACACGACCGACGCGCAAGGGTCGCCACGCGATGCGCATGCTATAGTAGGCGACATGAATTCCTACACCACCATAGAAGGCCGCGCTGTGGCCGAAATCGAAGAGAAGAAGAGCCGCTTCATCGCAAGCGTCGCGCACGTCGAGACCGAAGAGGAGGCACTCGCTTTCTTGGAAGAAATCCGTGCTGCAAACCGCATGGCGCGCCACAACGTGTACGCCTATGTGCTGCGCGAAGGAGGCGCAGGGGCAGCGGGGCGCGTGCGCTACTCGGACGACGGCGAACCTCAGAAAACCGCAGGCCTTCCCACGCTTGAAGCCATCCAGCATGCGGGACTGACCGACATCGCCATCGTGACCACGCGTTATTTCGGCGGCGTCCTGCTGGGAACGGGCGGGCTGGTGCGCGCCTACACCCAAGCAGCCCAGGCGGGCATCGAAGCGGCCGAGCGTGTAGTGGTTTCGCAATGCGTCGATATCTCCGTACGCATGGACTACGCACAATACGACCAGATGGCACGCCTTGCCGAAGACTGCGGCGCCAAAACGATCGACACGCAATACACCGACCGCGTGACCATGGTGCTGCGCATGCTCGACGGCACGCAGGAGCCGCTTCTCTCCAAGCTCACCGAGCTGTTCCGCGGCAAAGAAGAGGTCGAGGTGTCCGACCCGTTCGACGCCATGTTCTAGCCCTCGCCCGTCGAGCCTGCCCAGACCGGTCGGGCGGATGCACGAGGAAAGACGACGTAGGCATCGCCGCCCAGCGCTTCGCACGCATGCAAATCGATTCCGAACGCCTCGTCTATCGCCCTTGACTCATAAACCGCACCGACCTCGCCTTCGCCGATTACAGAGCCATCGCGCACCACCACGACTTTGTCGGAATAACGCAAGGCAAGGTCGAGGTCGTGGATGACAAGCACGATCGTTTTCCCGTGCTCTTCGTTGAGCCTGCGAACAAGACGCATGACGTCGTGACAAGCGCCGATATCAAGATACGTCGTCGGCTCGTCAAGCACCACGATATCGGCATCCTGGGAAAGCGTCATCGCGATAAAAGCCCGTTGCCGCTCGCCGCCCGAAAGCCGACCCACGTCGCACGAACGGAAGCGGGTAACATCGGCAAGCTCCATCGCGTATTCCACAGCTTCCCTATCGGCCCTCGAAAGGCGCCCCTGCCCCGACGAATGGGGAAAACGCCCGCAAGCAACCAGCGATTCGACGCTCATCGCGGGAGGACGAGGACCCTGAGAAAGAAGCGCGAGCCGCCGCGCGCGCTCCCGCGCCGCATATGCTTCCATAGGACGCCCCTCGAGCAGCACCTCCCCTCGACGGGGCCTGATAATGCCGCACGCGATCTTCAGAAGCGTCGATTTGCCACACCCGTTCGGCCCGACGACGCTCGTAAGCGCTCCTTTCTCGAAGCCGAGCGAAACCCCCTCGATGAAACGACGCGTGCGGTCATAGGAAAAAGCGACGTCGCGCAGCTCGATGGCGTTTCGTCCGTCGCGGCCGGTCGTGACGCCGCCGCGTCCGCCCGGCAAGACGCAAGAGTTGCGAAGCGTCGCCTCTTCCCCGTTCGCGAATTGTTTCGAATCACGCGAAAAAGCCGCGACTCTAGCCAAGGTCTCCCCTCCTATTCCTGAAGATGAGATAGATGAAAAACGGGCCGCCGACGAAAGCCATCAGAATTCCGACAGGAACCTCGTACGGAGCAAACGCCGTGCGCGCAACAAGGTCGCAACCGACCACAAACGCCGCCCCCGCAACGGCCGACACGGGCAGCACCGCGCGATTGTCGCTTCCAACCAGAAAGCGAACGATATGGGGAACGATGAGGCCGACGAATCCGAGCAGACCGGCGAAACTCACGGCCGCACCCGCCAGAAGCGATGCCACGACCAGCATGGACAGCCTGACCATGCGCACATTCAGCCCCAAGGCGCAAGCCATATCGTCTCCCAGAGCAACCACATTGAGACGATGGGCTCCAAGCATCGCCGCCGTCAATCCCACCGCAATCAATATCGCCGGCCAAGCCAAATCGTCCAAAAGCACGCCTGAAAGGCCGCCTGCCAAAAAGACGGACGATCCGATATAAGCATCGGGCGCAACGATCATGACGACGTTCATCCCGGCACCGAACACGGTGGTTATCGCAATGCCGGAAAGCACGACGGTCAGGCGGGACACGCCCGCGCCGAGCGATATCCCGAAAATCATGGCGGACGTCGCCAGCGCACCGGCAAAAGCCGCAAACGGAGCAGCCCACAAAGCATGGGGAAGCAACGCCGCGGCAACAAGGACGAACAGCCCTGCCCCCGAATTGACGCCTATGACGTTCGGACTTGCCAAGGGGTTGTCAAGCACGGCTTGTATGATGGCTCCTGCGACGGCAAGAGCGGCCCCCGACAAAAGCGCGGCAAGAACGCGCGGCAGCCGCACATTGGCCAAAATGCTTTTGGCGGCGTCGCTCACCTCCGCACCGCTCACCCAGGCAACGAACTCGGCCAGACTTACCGAAGACGAGCCTATCAAAAAGGCCGAAACCCCCAAGACGGTCAAAAGCACCACGGATGCGACGGCGAAGGCAGCCGTCGACAGCCCACGCGGCGAAAACGCCTCGGCGCCCCCGGATCGACGCTTCATCACGCCTCGCCCTCGACGTCGCCCAAATGCGCGGAGAGGACCTCGTAGCTTTTCGCCCAGTTCGCATTCGGCTTATAAAGGAACAAATCGGGGTCGAGCATGATATAGCGCCCGTTTTGCACGGCAGAAAGCGTCGCCCAGGCAGGGTGTTCCGCCGTTTGCGCCTCGAGGTTTCGCATGGCCGCCTCGGTGTCGTTGCCCATGGGAATCACGAAAATGAAATCGGGATCGAGCTCGATGATGGATTCAAGGCTGAAGTCGGACAGGAGGCTCGAGTTTTCGTCGGCAAGGTTGGCAACGCCAAGATCTGCAAGCATGTCTCCCGCCATAGACGAAGACGTCTGGACACGCGTGCCGCGAGAATAGGTGGTCATAAGCAAGGCCGTAGGAGGCTGCGATTCGGCAGAAACACCCGAGACAACCTGCTCGATGGCTTCTTGCACGGCCTCTCCATTCTGGCGATACAGGTCGTCGCGACCGGTGATGTCGCAGAAAATACGCAGCATGCGCAGGTAGTCTTCGAAAACCGTCACTTCAAAATACGCCACGGGAATGCCCGAAGCATCGAGGACGGCCTTCAAGTCGGCTTGGCTCGAATCGCCGCCGCGACCGCCCGTTCCGCACGTCATAATCACGAAATCGGGTTCGAGAGCGATAACGGACTCCAGATTGATGCTCGAAAAATCGCCCACCTTCGCCACGTCGGGCGAAGTTATCTCGAAAGCATCGAACGTGAACGCGTCGTCGGATGCGCCGACAAGCGTGCCGCCCGCAAGCTCCCAGGTGTTCGCGAAGCTTCCCATGCAGGCAACGACCCGCTCAGGGTTGCTCACCGTGACCTCATTGCCCATATCATCGGTAAACGTGTAAGAATCGGGCGCATCGACCTGGGAGGACGCAGCGTCGTCGCGCTTCGAACCATCGGTATCGGAAGACGAGCATCCGACAAGCGGCAACAAAAGCGCAAAGAAAGCCAGAAGGAACAGCGTCGCAACACAAGAGGCGAAAACATTGCGGTGCAGTGCGTGAGACATAGCAAACAGTCCTTTCATCGAACGGGCGACTTACGCATCAATGGCATCGAGGCCGGAAGCAGCCTCGTCGTCGAGCTTGAGCCCATGGGCGCAATAATCGTCTTGCGCGAGAATGTCGCCATCGTGGTAATACGCGGCACGGGCGCGGCATCCGCCACATCCGTCGCGGTAATCACACGTTCCGCATGCGCCCGAATACGCCTCGGTGCGCAGCTTCTCGAACACCGGACTCGTCTTCCAGATTTCGTCGAACGGCATGGCCCGCACATCGCCCGCTTCCTCGGTCATGTAGGCGCACGGACGCACGATGCCCTCCGACCCGATGACGCAGTAGGTCAGGCCGGCAAGACAGCCGCGAGAGAACCGCGTTTCGACGCCAAGCTGCTTGGCGACGCGCGTGAACTGAGGAGCACACGTCGGCTTGACGTCGATAGACACCTGCTGCGATTTCTTCATGATGTCGCGCAGAAGAGCCTCGTTCTCGCGAACCTCGAGGGCGGTTTCCTTGATGAATTCCCCTCGACCGACGGGAATGAGGAAGAAGATATAATGCGCAATCGCGCCGATGCTCTCGGCGAAATCCGTAATGTCGCATATCTCGCCGCGGTTCCAATCCACGACGGTGGTGTGAAGCTGGAACGCAAGACCGACGCGCTTGCACGCCTCGATGCCCTGCATGGTAAGGTCGTATGCGTTTTCAAGGCCGCGGAATCGGTCGTGCTTTGCAGGGTCGAGGCTGTCCACCGAAATGCCCATGGCACATGCCCCGCACTCTTTCAGCCGCCTGGCCACGTCATAGGTGATTAATGTGCCGTTCGTGCCGAACACGGGCCGAAGCCCTCGCGAGGCGGCATGGGCCACCAAGTCGAAAATATCGGGGCGAAGCAACGGCTCGCCGCCGGAGAAAATCATAATCTTGAAACCGGCGCGTGCAATTTCATCGATCATCTTCATTGCCTCTTCGGTGCCAAGCTCCTTGTCGGTCGCTTCTTCGGCATCCTGATAGCAATGCACGCATTTCAGATTGCATTTGTTCGTCGTCATCCACGATACAATCATCATTACCCCCTTTTTCGGCGCGCGAAAGTCCTCGGCGCGCCATCGCCTTTCTTTTCGTTTTTTTGATTTTTTCTGGAAACCAAGCGCCCGAATGCCGCTGCGACATGTCGCATGCAGCAAGACGCGTGCTTCTATCACTCGCTTGAAGCCGTCAAGCCCTCAAACCATCTCATGTAATCGGCCGCAAGGATGCGAATCGCTCGAACACGCTCGGCATCCGTACCGTTCACAAATCCGCCGGCCGACTCATCAGCATTCGCAAGATCGGCTCGGCTATAGACGAACATGTCGTCGATTCGGACGCACGCCTGATCGACACATCCGTGCTCGGACAAATCGAACACCACGCTCAGGCGCCCTCTACGCGCACGTCGAACCCTTTTCGCATCAGCGAAACCGAGCGCACAGCCATCGCACAGAAGCGATACGTCGGCCTTCGCCATGGATTCGACCAGCGATTCCCCAACGGCAGGTCCCGCAAACACCCTTGCTCCAGCCTGGACGAACGACGCATGAACAGCTGACGCGGCGAAATTCGACCCCGCCACCATGACGCTGCGCTTCTCCAAATCGTCGAAAACGAGCTTGGCAAGGCTCACCGCCATTTCGGCAGATGCACGAATTTTGCGAGAGGCGTCGCAATCCGAGCCGAACCTTTCAGACGCGCCTTCCACCGCCGTCGCAAGGCGCGCCATCACGCCGAGCGAAGCACCCGGCTCATGAGCGGATTCGCACATGAGCCGAAACGGGTGCGACGCATACCCTTTCGCCTGCGAAAGGAAATCGGAACCACAGGCGGCATGCATAGCATGCATCGCCGCATCGATTCCTTCGGCCGCATACAGGCACCCGGCAACCTGCGATGCCTGGCAGCGACGATGGTCGGAGAAAAGCCCCGCCAAAAGTTCGAAGCTATCGAACCCGCGGCGAAACGCCACGTATGCCTCGTAACGGCAGCCTCCTGCGACGACGGCCGCCTCTTCCACGTCGGGAAGCGCCACCAGCATGGCGAGAAGCTCCTCCCTACTTGAATCGTCGATCGCGGCACGCAACGCAAGGGGCGCACGGGCGAGGTCGACCCCCGCAACAACCAGCTCCATGGCTACGCCGCCACGACGAACATCAGAACAAGGGCGCAGGCGAACCCGCAGACCGACAGAACCGAGCGAGCTTTCGACCCGATTCGGTGCGGAGCAAGATAGGAAAACCCGACGAATGCGGCGAACATGCCCCATACGGCCAGAGAAAGACCGATACGCGGGCCTAAGTACGCAAACCCGGCAGAGCATCCCAAAGCGACCATGGCTCCATGATGCATCGCATACCTGCCGAATCCGAGCAGCATGCCCAGCGTGAACAGAGGAAGCCCGACAAGTCCGGCGCGACGTGCCACAGTGTTGAGCGTATCGAGAGCAGGCATCGTCAGGTTGAAAAGGCGCGCATTGCGCTGCCGCATCAAATGCTGCTGATAGATCTGCATAACGGATGCAGCCGCGCTGATGACAAAGCAGGCCATGGCCGCAAGAAAAAACAGAATGTGGAGAACAAGAGCGGGCCATTGCTCATAGGCGCTGTTTGCACGAAGGGCCGATCCATGAAACATCGAACCCATCTGGGCAATCAGCATAAGCATGGCCACCGTCGAAGCCGCCAAGGCGAGATATCCGTAAGGACGCTTCGCTGAGAAAGAAACAAACAGCGACGCAAGAGAAAGAACCCAGGAAGCGAGCATAAGCACGTTCGGGCCTTCAAGAACCGTTCCCGACGTGCTCACCGACTCCATTCCGATCGAAACGGAATGGAGCAGGAAAGCAACAAGGAAGAAAAGGCGAGAAGCGACAGAGAAGCGTTCGGTCTTGCGAACGGCCTTGAACGCGCACAGGCCTGCAGCGCAGCCGTAAAGCGTCATGCCCGCCGCCGCGATGATGAATGAAACCATTGCTCTCCTCTGCCCCTTTGCCGAAAACTCGGCGCGCTTACAGAGTACAAAAGCGGCAAGGAACGTGTAATAACCCTTTCGGACTAGATCCGCGCATAAAGCTGCGCTTCCTGCCGTATTCGGGCGAATTACCGAGCCCTAAGCACCCCGGTTTCAAAGCCGTACGCCACAAGGGCGGCACGATTATCGCAACCCGTTTTCGCGGTCATGTTCGCGAGATGGACTTTCACCGTCTGCTCCGAAAGGGCGAGACGGGCGGCAATGCCCCTGTTCGAAAGCCCGCGAGCGATATGGTAAAGAATTTGCTGCTCGCGAACGGTCAGCGTGCTTTCCTGGTCGATCGTCAAGATCATGGCTCTTTCCTCCGCTCGTCATCGCGCGTCGCATACAATGCGGGCAATTCTAGCGAGCATGCGTCCGCCGGTCTAGAGCCGTCCTTGTCGGCGCGGTCGTGCGCCGGTATACTCACGGCCGTAGATTCACCGAGGATGCCGTGCGCATCCGCTGCTAAGGAGCTTTGCATACATGAAGTTTTAGACGATGCACATCTTTTGTGCCCCATTCGCATTCGGCCGCTTTCGCGGTACAACTTTCGCGCATGTCGGGCAGCGTCGTCTTGTTCGTTATCCAGGCAGCTCCATCCTCTTCGTTTCCCGCGGTTCCGCAGTTACATCACATCCTCTTTTGCAACTTTGCGCCATCGGTCTATGTTGTTTTCAGCCTACTGGGAAACAATGCTTCCCCATGCGCGACCTTCCATGACAGGAGGCCGCTATGGCTCAGAAAACCCTTACGCTCTCGCGAATTTCATACACCTATCCGCAATCCGCGCACCCTGCGCTCTGCAACGTATCCGCCACCTTCATACAAGGCTGGACCGCCGTCATCGGCAACAACGGATGCGGCAAAACCACGCTCGCCCGCATTGCCTGCGGCCTGCAAAAACCCGACGAAGGAAGCGTTTCTACACGCCTTTCCTTCGCATATTGCGAACAAGACCCGCGTATCGAGCCTACGCTGCTCTACGATTTCGCATGCGATTTCGCGCCCGAGGCGATGCGCTTGAGAGACGCCCTTGAAATCGACGACGACCTCCCTTGGCGCTTCGATGCGCTCAGCGGCGGCGAACAGAAGAAGCTCCAAATCGCCGTGGCGCTTTGGAGCAACCCCGAGCTGCTTGTCCTCGACGAACCGACCAATCATGTCGATGCGGCATGTCGTGAGTGCATCCTCGAGGCTTTGCGAACGTTTTCGGGCATAGGCATCGTCATCTCGCACGACCGCCGCCTGATCGACTCCCTGCCGAAACAATGCCTCTGTTTTGAGAACGGGCGCTTCGTCATGAGACCCGGCACCTACAGCAACGCTTTCGAACAGCGCGAACGAGAGCTCCTCTGCTCGCAGCGCGCCAATGAAAAAGCGAAAAAGACCGCGGCGGCATTGCAGCGCGAGTACATCCGCCGCGCAGAAGAGGCGTCTAAGACGGCAAAACGCCGCAGCGCCCGCATGCTTGACAAGCACGATTCCGACGGACGCGCCAAACGGAAACTGGCGATTTACACGGGCCAAGACGGAAAAGCGGGCGCACTCGCAAGCACCATGGATGCGCGGCTCGAACGCGCCCGGGCCGAAGTCGCCCGCACACGCACGGAAAAACGCTACGACGGATTCATCGCCTTCGACATGCAACCTCATCCCCGAAAAACCTTGATACGTGCAGACGAGGAATCCATTCCGTGCGGACCTGCGGCAACACTGCACGTGCCGCAGCTTTACGTAGGCAACACCGATCATATCGGAATCAGCGGAAAGAACGGAAGCGGCAAGAGCACGCTGGCAAGACACCTGATAGGCCGCATGGATCCCGATATTTCCGCCTTGTTCGTTCCTCAGGAATACACGTCCGACGAGGCACAACGACTCGTATGCAGGGTTCGCGACGAATCGCCCGAAACGAAAGGGCGCATTCTCGCAATCGTCGCACGTCTCAATTCCGACCCCGATCGCATCCTCGAAGGCGGCCGAACAAGCCCTGGCGAGCTGCGTAAACTCGCCATAGCGTGCGGCATCGTGGACCATGCCGCCCTCATTGCGGCAGACGAACCGACCAATCACCTCGACATCCATTCCATCGAGGCGCTCGAACAGGCGCTGGCGGAATTCCCCGGCGCACTTATCGCCGTAAGCCATGACGAACATTTCCTCGAAACCGTCTGTACGAGGCGGCTGCATATCACACGGACAAACGGCATCGCGACCTGCATGCTTTCTTAACACGCCGCACAAAGCCCGTCTACATCCACATTGCAGGTGAATTCAAAAAGGGGCGGTTCGAAACGAACCGCCCCTTGACCCACGCGCTCCCTCCGAGCCGACCAAGAACGTTATTCCACGCCGAGCGCATCGGCCAGTTCGAGCCATTCGTCCTCAAGCTCTTCTTTCGCCGCACGCAACGCGTCCAATTCTGTCTGAAGCTCGCCCAAGCGCACGAAATCGGTGGGGTCGGCCGCGTCCATCTCGGCCTGCTTGTCCTCGACCTTCTTCGCAGCGGTGCCCATCTTTTTATTCAGGCTCGCCAAGCGCTTTTTCATATCGCGCAGCTCCGCGTTGCTCAGCGCGGGCGACGCGGAGGCAGCCGGGGCTTTCGCCTGCGACGCATCCTGGGCGCCGCTTTGCCCCGTCACGTCGGCGAATGTGCGGCCCGCGCCCGATGCGGCATCGCGCTCAGCCAAAAGCTCGAGGTATTCGTCCACGCCACGAGGGCAATGGCGAACTTTCCCGCCAATAAGCGCATACTGATCGTCGGTCACGCGTTCCATGAGATAGCGGTCGTGCGTCACCATGACCAGCGTTCCCGCCCATGTATCGAGCAAGTCTTCCAGCACGGCAAGCATGTCGGTGTCAAGGTCGTTGCCGGGCTCGTCGAGAATGAGCACGTTGGGCTCGTCCAGCAGAATCAGCAACAGCTGAAGCCTGCGCTTCTGACCGCCCGACAGGTCACAGATGCGCGTATAAAGATGCTTCGAAGAAAATCCAAGGCGCTCGAGCAGCTTGGCGGGCGTGGTCTCTTTGCCATCTACCACTACGCGCGTGCGATAGCGCGAAAGCACCTCGGTCACGCGATACTTGCTCATTTCCTCAAGCTCGTCCAAACGCTGCGAAAGCACGGCGAACTTCACCGTCTTGCCGATTTTCACAAACCCCGAATCGGGCTTGAGCGCGCCCTGCACGATCTTGAGCAGCGTGGTTTTGCCCGCGCCATTTTCGCCCAGAATGCCCACGCGATCGCCCGGGCCGACCGTCCAATCAACGTTGTCGAGCACCGTCTTGTCGCCGAAGCGCTCCGTCACGCGCGTAAGGCTTACGCATTGCTTGCCCAGACGTTGCATGGCCATGGCGCGCAGTTCGAGCGTGTTGCGCACGGGAGGCTCCCCCGCAATGAGCTCTTGCGCAAGCGCCATATGAAACTTCGGCTTGGTGGAGCGAGCACGGGCTCCACGGGAAAGCCAAGCCAGCTCTTTGCGCATGAGATTCTTGCGTTTCTGCTCCGTCACCTGGGCCACGCGGTCGCGCTCGACGCGTTGCAGCACGTAGGCGGAATATCCGCCCTCGAACGGATCGACCGCACCGTCATGCACCTCCCACATGGCATTGGCCACCTCGTCGAGGAACCAGCGATCGTGCGTTACCGTGAGCAGCGCCCCCGTACCTTTCGGCCAGCGCCTGTTCAGATACGACGCCAGCCAGGCGATGGCATGCATGTCCAAATGGTTCGTGGGCTCGTCGAGCATGAGCACGTCCCAATCGCCGATCAAAAGACGCGCCAGGTCGACGCGGCGGCGCTGGCCGCCCGAAAGCGTGCCCACCTGCGCGTTCCAGTCGATGTCGGCGATCAGTGCGGCAATGACTTCGCGTACGCGCGCATCCCCCGCCCACACGTATTCGGGCGTATCGCCCACCACGGCGTATTCCACGCTCGCTGCATCGTCGAGCGCATCGTGCTGGGCGAGCATGCCGATACGCAGGCCACGCGTACGACGGACAAGCCCCTCTTCAGGCTCGACCGTACCCGCAAGCACGCCGAGCAACGTCGACTTGCCGTCGCCGTTTTGACCGACGATGCCGATGCGGTCGCCTTCGTGCACGCCAAGCGTCACATCGTCGAGAACCTTCTTCGTCGGATATTCAAGATGGATGCCTTCGCATCCGAACAGAAATGCCACGTTGCTTCGCCTACTTCGTTTCTCGCTTGTTGCATAGTCGAGCGCAATTGTACCGGCATCCACGCCAACAAAGGCCTTCTCGACCGAAGGAGCAAGCGTCGATGCTGCAAGCCGAAAAGCGAATCGGCCCCCTGGATACCCGACGGCAATATCGACACCGAAAGCGAAACACCCATTCCGTCACCGAATCGGCATCATTGCGTCATCGTGACGCAAGGTGCATCGTGCATACTGAATCCAATAAGCCGACGCGGGAAGGAGGAGCCATGCGACGCCCCGCGTACACCAACGACATCTCGAAGAAAAGCAGCCTAGGCCATGCGCTCAGATGCATCACGAAATGGCTTCTTATCTTGCTGCTGACGCTTCTGGTCGGCCTCTGTGCATATTTCGGCGCACGGGGCTATTCCCTTTATTCCCAGGCAGCACAGGAGAAAAGCGTTGCGGACATGGCGCAAGATATCCGAGCGAACCCAGGTTACATCGAGCTAGGCATGCTTCCCCAAACCTATCTCGACGCCGTCGTCTCCGTCGAAGACCACCGCTTCTACCTTCATCCCGGCTTCGACATCTTCGCTACCGCACGGGCGCTGTTCAACGATCTGCGGGCGGGCGCGATCGTCGAAGGCGGATCGACCATCACCCAGCAGCTCGCCAAAAACGAATTCTTCACGCAAGAGCAGGTAATCGAACGCAAAATCGCCGAAGTGTTCATGGCGTTCGACATCGAAAGACAGCTCAGCAAAGAAGACATCCTGGAGCTTTACGTCAACTCCATCTATTTCGGCGACGGGTATTACGGCATAGCAGAGGCATGCACGGGATACCTCGGCAAAAACCCACAGGATATGCTCGATTGGGAAAGCGTGCTTCTTGCAGGCGTTCCCAATGCGCCAAGCGCGTATGCCCCGACGCAGAATTTCGATTTGGCATGCCAGCGGCAACGCCAGGTGTTAGCACGCATGGTGAAATACAACGCGCTCACCGACGAAGAAGCAAACGCCATCATTGCGCAAACGCCCACGTCGCTGCCTGCGTAAAATAGCAACGAGATGCCCTCGCCACCTTCGCCCGCATGCAGCGACCTCGCAAACACGGCACCATGACCCGTAATGCCACCAGCACATCCGTGGCAAATGCATGCAAACCCCCTTGCCTTGCGGGCGCGAGGCCTATCATGGAACACGGAGTCGGTCTCGCTACGAGCGTTTGAGGAAAGGCAGAATTATGAACACCGTCATAGACATCGACACCGCCGTCGCCGAACAGCGCGCCTACTTCGACACAGGAGCCACCATCGACATCGACAATCGCGTCGATGCGCTCGTGCGGCTGCGCAAAGCAATCAGGCATGCCGAACCTCGCATCGCCGAAGCCCTTGCCGAGGATTTAGGAAAATCGTCGCAGGAAAGCTTCATGTGCGAAATAGGCCTTGCGCTTTCTGAACTGCGCCACCATCTTGCTCACCTGCGCAGCTGGGCCAAACCCCAACCCGTACGCACCGATATCGCCAACTTCCCCGCAAAAAGCTTCACCGTCGCCGAACCTTACGGCGTAGTGCTGGTCATGGCGCCTTGGAACTATCCGTTCCTGCTCTGCATAGAACCGCTCATCGGCGCGATAGCTGCAGGTAATTGCTGCGTGGTAAAGCCAAGCGCATACGCACCCGCCACCAGCCGGGTCGTAGCCGAAATCGTGGCCGAATCATTCGATCCGTCCCACGTCTGCGTTGTTCAGGGGGGCCGCGACGAAAACGCCGCATTGCTCGAGCAGCGTTTCGACTACATCTTTTTCACCGGCAGCACAACGGTCGGCAAGCTCGTCATGCAGAAAGCCGCCACGCACCTGACGCCCGTCTCACTCGAGCTCGGCGGCAAAAGTCCCTGCATCGTCGCCGCCGACGCCGACATCGATCTTGCAGCCAAACGCATCGTTTTCGGCAAGTATCTCAACTGCGGCCAAACCTGCGTCGCCCCCGATTACGCACTCGTAGACGCACGTATCCACGACGAATTCGTCGAAGCATTAAAGCGCCACATCGCGCGCATGTTTGGCGCGAACCCCCTTGAAAACCCGCATTACGGCCGCATCGTCAACCGTAAGCACTTCGGCCGTCTTCTTGGCCTGATCGAACCGGCAAAAACAGCATTCGGCGGCGCCTTCGATGCCGATGCGCTACGCATCGAACCCACGGTCATGACCAACGTCGATGCAGGCGATGCCATCATGCAAGAGGAAATATTCGGGCCGATTCTGCCCGTCATCGCCTTCGAAGAAACCGACGAGGCCGAGCGATTCGTCAAATCCATGCCGAAGCCCCTTGCGCTCTACCTGTTCACCGACGACGCCGCCCTGCAAGACCGATTCTTGCGTCACGTGCCTTTCGGCGGCGGATGCATCAACGACACCGTGATGCATCTAGCAACCTCGCATATGGGCTTCGGCGGCGTAGGCGCCAGCGGCATGGGAAGCTATCACGGCAAGAAGAGCTTCGATACTTTCAGCCACGAGAAAAGCATCCTGAAAAAGGGCACTTGGCTCGATGTTCCCCTGCGTTATCAACCTTACTCCAAAACAAAGGAAGCAATTATACGCACCATCATGCGCTAATCTCCCGAACAAGCGAAACGCCGCCGGCAGCCTATGCTGCACGACGGCTTTTCGCTTTTCATCGAGTCTTCCGAGCAAGACACCGAAGCCAACGGCGCCTTTGCCCTGAAACTCGGCCCAATGTCTTAAGGCTCTGCCGCTATTCGGCTTCCATCGCCTCCTGATATGCCGCGTACAAATCGGGCACTGCGCGCTTTTGGCTCAGCGGCTTGAATGTTTCGCCGTCGACCAGACAATGCGTGGTACGGCCCGTGCAACACGGCTTGTCCACGCCGATTTCTTGGCCCTCCTTATACACTTCGTAAGCATACTCGGTTTTGACCTGCGACAACTTCGTCACGCGTGTACGCACGATGGCGGTATCGCCATACGTCAAAGGCTCGCCGTAGCTCAGCTGCACGTCGACCACGGGAGACATATACCCGGCGCGTTCCATTTCCGCATAGGGAAACCCCAGCTTTTCAAGGAACTCGGACCGGGCTATCTCGAACCACACCAGGTAATTGGCGTGATACACGATGCCCATACGGTCGGTTTCTGCGTAACGTACCTTGATCTTGCTTTCGGAAATCATACATACTCCATTCATGCGCGACATGCTCGTCAGGCGACGATGATACCACCGCCCCTCAATATGAAACGAGCAGTGCAATTGCGACCGAAAACACCATCCATACGACGGAACGAAAAAGCCCGCCTCGCACGAAACGCCGCCCTCTGGGAGGCAAGACATGCAGAGCCGGGCTTTCGCGGCAAACGCCTTACAGCGCTCCCAGATCGTATGGCGTGGTCTGGTACACGTAGTAATTCAGCCAGTTGGTGTAGACAAGCTGGCCTTCGGCGCGCCAGGAGACGATCGGAGCCTTGCTCGGATCGTCGTCGGGGTAATAGTGGACGGGCACCTTGATATCGAGCCCACGCTCCACATCGCGGTCGTATTCGAGCTTAAGCGTATCGCGGTCGTATTCGGGGTGGCCGAACACGAAGAAATGCTTGGAATCGGTGCTTTTCGCAATGGAAACGCCGCATTCGTCAGAATAGGCGATAACTTCGAGCTTCTGATTGGCGACGATGTCCTCGTAGCGCGTTTCGGAATGACGAGAATGGGGCATCATCGACACATCGTTGAACCCTCGCACCAACGGAGACGAAGGCTTCATCAGACGGTTTTCAAACACGCCGAAGCATTTCTCGTCAAGATTGTGCTTCGGCACTCCATAATGGTGGTACAACGCGGCCTGCGCACCCCAGCACACATGGAATACGCTGTGCACGTTCGTCAGACTCCAGTCCATGATTTCCACCAGTTCGGGCCAATAGTCCACCGATTCGAAATCGAGCGTTTCCACCGGGGCGCCCGTGATGATCATGCCGTCGTAGCGCATGTCGCGCACCTCGTCGAAGGTGCGATAGAACGTCTCCAGATGATCGGCCGAAACGTTTTTCGACTGGTGGCTCGCAATGCGCAGAAGCTCGACTTCGATTTGCAAAGGCGTATTGGAAAGCTTGCGCATAATCTGCGTCTCGGTGACGATCTTGGTGGGCATGAGGTTGAGCAGCAGCACGCGCAACGGACGGATGTCCTGATGCATAGCGCGGTGCTCGGTCATGACGAAGATGTTTTCGCCCTCCAGAATGGATGTGGCGGGCAGCGCGTCGGGAATTCTGATAGGCATGAGAGGCTCCTTTTGCCGTCGCCGCGCAACCGACCTTACGTCGCGCGGCAAAAACTCGAATGCGTGTCATTGTAACAATTCGAACGCCTCGGCTCCATGAGCACGACGAACAGCAAGCCGAACCGTGCGACATTTGCGTTAAATCAAGCCCACAACGCAGTCCGCTCGACAACGCATACGTATAATGGCACGCGCCCCCACGCTGCAAAACAGCCAGAGCAAACCCGCAGCAGCACGACAAGGGGCGCAGCATAACGCAAAGGAGCATTCATGACCGAACGTATCGGCACCACCTGCGTACAGGGCGGCTACCGCCCGGGCGATGCGCAGCCTCGCCAGATTCCGATTTATCAGTCCACCACGTGGAAGTACGACACCTCCGAACACATGGGCAAACTCTTCGACCTCGAAGAGTCGGGCTATTTCTACACCCGCCTGCAAAACCCCACCAACGACTACGTGGCCGCAAAGATTTGCGAGCTCGAAGGCGGCACGGCGGCCATGCTTACCAGTTCGGGACAAGCCGCCAACTTCTACGCCATGTTCAATATCGCCGAATGCGGCGACCACATCGTGGCCAGCTCCGCCATTTACGGCGGCACCTACAACCTGCTTGCCGTCACGATGAAGCGCATGGGCATCGAAAGCACTTTCGTCTCGCCCGACTGCACGCCCGAAGAACTTGACGCGGCATTTCGCCCCAACACCAAGGCAGTCTTCGGCGAAACGATCGCCAATCCGGCGCTCGCCGTACTCGACATCGAGAAGTTCGCGACCGCCGCACACGCGCATGGCGTGCCGCTGATCGTGGACAACACCTTCCCTACGCCCGTGAACTGCCGCCCATTCGAGTGGGGCGCCGACATCGTGACGCATTCCACCACCAAATACATGGACGGCCACGGCGCAGGCGTCGGCGGATGCATCGTCGATTCGGGTAAATTCGACTGGATGGCCCACGCCGATAAATTCCCCGGCCTCACCACGCCCGACGAGAGCTATCACGGCGTCACCTACGCCGAACGCTTCGGCAACGAAGGCGCATTCATCACCAAGGCGACCGCCCAGCTCATGCGCGACTTCGGCAGCATTCAAAGCCCGCAGAACGCATTCTTGCTGAACATGGGTCTCGAGAGCCTGCATGTGCGCATGGCGCAGCACTGCAAAAACGGCCAGGCCGTTGCAGAGTTTTTGCAGGCGCATCCCAAGGTTGCCTGGGTTCGTTTCTCCGGCCTCGAAAACGATCCCTATCATGCGCTGGCGCAGAAATATCTGCCGAACGGCGGCTGCGGCGTCGTGAGCTTCGGCGTGGCAGGCGGACGCCCCGCAGCCGAGAAGTTCATGGCGGCGCTCAAGCTCGCGCAGATCGCAACGCACGTGGCCGATGCGCGCACGTGCTGCCTGCATCCGGCAAGCTCCACCCATCGCCAGATGAACGACGACGAACTCGCCGCTGCGGGCATCAGCGCCGACCTGGTGCGCATGAGCTGCGGCATCGAAAGCACCGAGGATCTGATCGCTGACATCGCCCAGGCGCTCGACACCATCTAGGACCTGGCTTTCAGTTTTCACCGCCACCGACCCCGCATTCATGCACCCATTGCAAGAATGCGGGGTTTCTTTTCGTCTGATAATCGGCGCCATCGCAAACGTCGCCGCGGCATCAGATGTCCAGCCTCGACCACGGCGAACAATCGACCGGCAAACGAGAGGCCGCCCTTCACCCGCCGGCAAAACGGAATCGCGCACCACGCACACGAGACGACCGGCGCATCCGTTGCCCACCCGTCACGCTCCAAACGCATCGTCGCCGGTACAATGCTCGTCATGCTTGAAGCACTCACGAACATCGACCTTTCTATTCTTCATGCCATAAGGGCAAACATTGCCACGCCCCTGCTCGACGAAGTCATGCCTTTCGTCACATCGCTCGGCAATCTCGCTTTTATCTGGTTCGTTATCGCCGCCCTGCTCCTGAGCAAGAAAGAATATCGCTTCTACGGCGCCGTCGTCATCGCAGCAATTGCGGCGGCATGCATCATCGGAGAAATCGGTATCAAAAACGTCGTCGAACGACCGCGACCGTTTTTGGTCGACCCGTCGCTTGCAATCGGGCTCATCGCACCGCCCTCGAGCTTCTCGTTTCCCTCGGGCCATACGGGCAGTTCCTTTGCGGCCGCAACCGCACTCTGCTTTCTTCCCATGGCCCACGCCTGGTTTAAAGCCGTGCCGTTATGCGGTGCTGCATGCATCGCCTTTTCGCGGCTCTATCTTTGCGTCCACTACCCTAGCGATGTCGTAGGCGGAATCATCGTAGGCGTCGTCAGCGGCATCATCGGTATGCTCATCGTACGCTTTCTCGTACGCCGCAAGGAAAACTCCGCGAATTGCGAAAACGCCCAGGCTTAAAACAATCGCGCCATTTGCGAATTCGCCACGATGCTAATTCTCGTGCTGCCGATTCCTCCTATGACGTGCCACGCAGAAATCAAACCCGATTCAAACCCTGGCAAGATGCGTCTTCATGCAAACCGAAACCGCCTCGGACACGTCGCATTCGGAGCCAAACACGCATCGGGGCGATGCAGTACCGCCGCATCGCCCCGACAAAAGGTTCTCTTATTTCCACATGCGCACTTCAGGCTCAAGATGCACGCCGAAACGCTCATACACGCGCCGCTGCACGTCTTCGATCAGCTGCAAGACGTCGGCCGCGGTAGCGTTTCCCGTGTTGACGACGAAACCCGTGTGTTTTTCGGACACCTGAGCACCGCCCACACGATAGCCGCGCAGATCGGCATCCTGGATAAGCTTGCCGGCGAAATATCCTTCGGGACGCTTGAACGTGCTGCCCGCGCTCGGCATCTCAAGCGGCTGCTTCTCTTCGCGACGCGCCTGCAAATCGTCCATACGCGCTTTGATTTTCGCAGGCTCGTCCCGCTCAAGCTGCAAGAGAGCCTCAACGACGACGTATCCCGCTTTGTCCATCATGCTATGGCGATATGACCAGTCGGCCTGATCGCGCGACACTTTCACGACATCGCCTGCGGGCGTAATGCACGTCAGCTCGGCAGCAACGTCTTTGAATTCACCACCGTATGCCCCCGCGTTCATGATGGCGGCGCCACCGATCGTGCCCGGAATGCCACTCGCGAACTCGAAGCCCGCAAGCCCCGCCGCATACGCCGCATCCGCTACAGCCGCATTCGTTGCGCCCGCCTGGATACGCATCTGCGTCCCCTCGACCGCGATATTTGCCAGATTGTCGAGCACCTGGATAACCACACAGCGCAAACCTTCGTCGGCCACAAGCAGGTCGCTGCCGTTACCGACGATGCGATACGGCGCCTCGGCCTTATCGCATACGCGCATCACGGCCGCGATATCGTCGACGGAATGCGGCACCACATACACATCAGCCGGGCCGCCGATGAGAAACGTCGTGTGTTTCGCCATAGGTTCATTGGCCAAAACGTTATCGGCGCCGACGATTTCGGCAAGCGAAAGGGCAAGGGCCGCCATTTCGACAGCGTCTTGATTCAAACAAGCTGCAGTCATCGATACCACCTTCCATCAAAAGCGCGCCGCATCGGGCGCGCTAATCGTTCGGTTTTACGAAAGCATACCAATTCGATGCGTCCCGCGCACGTTTACACCGCCCGCGCACCGAAACGACAAAGCGGCCACACACATCACACTGCCACCATAAGAGCGTCGAAGCTCGCCTAAGAAAGCAACGCCTCTTCCCAGGCCGCCTCCTTGAAGCCGACCAGCACGAAATCGTCCCCCACTACGATCGGA
>JAUNLI010000165.1 GCA_030532315.1 Slackia sp. | reverse complement strand
CAATTATCAGGGAACTCCCGACGAATACGAATCGGCCGCGTTGAACGAATTCGTTTCGACGGGTGCGACGGAGGTGTACGGCCGCGCGACGTACGAGGGGGAAGAGCGGTTCCGATACGTCAGGGCCTTGGAGGTGGACGAGAGCTGCCTGGAGTGTCATGGGAGCCCTGTGGGGGAGATAGACATCACGGGCCATGAGAAGGAAGGCTGGACGCTTGATTCTTTGGGCGGCGCGATCAGCATCGTCTTGCCGACGGACGCTCAAGACGAGTCCATGCGTACGAACGTCATGCGCGACGTCGTTTTCTTTCTTTGTCTTGCCTTGTTGATCGGCGGAGTGGTGTGGACAATCACGACGTTTTTCGTGTTCAGGCCGCTTTCGCGCATGAAGGAGGCATTCGGCAAGATGCAGGAAGGTTCTCTTGCGGTCAACCTCGACAACGGGCACGCCGCGAAAGAGATCGAGCGCCTGACGGCCGACTTCAATGCGATGGCAAGCGAGCTTAACGCTTTGTACACGAGCCTCGAAGAACAAGTCAACGACAGAACGCTCGATTTGCAGAAGGCCAACGAATCGCTGAAACAGAAGCGGGACGACCTGCAGCGCCTCAATGCCAAGCTCGAACAGGAGGCCGAGTTCAAATCGAACCTGCTTTCCATGGTGAATCACGAGCTTCGCACGCCTTTGACCTCGATTATCACATTCGCTCAGATTTCGAAAGAATCATGCGGGGAGGACTATCGCAGCGACAAGGCCTCTTGGGAGGAGATAGAGAAGAACAGCCTCATCTTGCTGCGTATGATCAACGATATGCTCGATATGGCGCGCTCCGATGCGGGAAGTATCGCGGCATCGTGCGAGCCGGTCGATCTGGGGGATGTCGTTGCGTCGGTGAAGGCGACGATGGTCCCGCTTGCGGAGAAATACGCGGTCGATTTTTCAACCTGCGTAGCACCTGAGGCCCCCCTTGTCATGGGCGACTACGAAAAGATTACGCGCATGCTGGAAAACCTGGGGAGCAACGCCGTGAAATTCACCCCCGATGGCGGCTCGGTAACGCTTTCCGTCGGCGTTGACGAATCGAGCGGCGCGGTGCTTCTCAGGATGAGGGACGACGGCATAGGGATATCGGAGGAAGACCAGCAACGCATATTCGAGAAGTTCTTCCAGGTGGATTCCACATCGACGCGCAAATACAACGGAAGCGGATTGGGGCTTGCGTTGGTGAGGGAGTATGCGAACCTGCAGGGATATTCGGTGCATGTTGAAAGCGAGCTCGGAGTCGGTTCGACGTTTACGATTGAGATTCCGCGCGACAAGATAGTGGGTGATGACGATGTATAAGGTCATGTTGATCGACGACGAGGAGAATCTTCAGCGCGCCATGCGCGAGCTCCTCGTCACGAACGGCTACGAATACTGCGGCGCGACGAACGGCGAAGACGGCCTGAAGATGCTTGCGACCGAGCGCCCCGACCTGCTTCTGCTCGACGTGATGCTTCCTGGCATCAACGGCTTCGATTTATGCAGAAAGATTCGCGAGCAAGGACGCCGCATCCCCGTCATCTTCGTTTCCGCGAAAAGCGACATCGTGGACAAGGGCGTTGGGTTTCGCGCCGGCGGCGACGATTACGTGACCAAGCCCTTCGATGCGCGCGAGCTGCTGTTGCGCATCGAGGCCAATATCCGCCGGCATAAGGACGCCATCGAGTTCGCCCATTGCACGAATCGCGAAGGAAGCACGCGCATTGGCGATCTTGAAGTTCGTTTCGACGAGTACCAGGTTTTCGTGAAGAGCGAGCCCGTGTCGCTTACGACCAAGGAGTTCGAGATCGTGGCGTTTTTGGCCGCTAATCCCGGCAAAGTGTTCACGCGCGGTCAGATTCAGGAATATATCTGGGGAGATGCCGACCAGAAGAGTAATTCCATCACGGTGTTCGTGCGCAAGATTCGCGAGAAGATAGAAGAGAATCCTTCCGAGCCGAAATACCTACTTACTGTGCAGCGCGTAGGGTACAAGATGACCGATTCTCTATAGGTCGCATCCGGCCCAGGATTCCAGCACGAGTCCGGAAGCCCTCTTGAATTCGCGCATGTTGTTTGTGACCAAGACGCAGCTTCGCTTCCATGATGGCGGCCAGGCTGGTGAGGAGTCATTCTCGATGAGCGCTTTCGCATAACGTGAAAGCGAAAGAGTGGGTTTTCGGTATTCGTCCCATTTGATTGAATCTTGCATATAACCTGGTGAACTACCATTTTAATATCCCGTTAATATCGAATTAACCAAAACCTTATCGTCGGTTTATCGTAATGAAAGATACGGTTTCGTATGGTTATTTCAGCGGAAATAAAGCGTTTTCGCATGGGGCCGCCGGCGACGCATCCCCTCCTTTGCGTTTGGCGATCGCGCGGCGGCCCGCAGCTCATCCGTTCGAGGGAGCGGACAAAGGGGGATAGGAGAGGATATGAGCGATATGACATCGCGTGGATTCACTCGGAGGAATTTCATCAAGGGCGCTGCGCTGCTGGGCGCAACGGGCGCTTTGGTCGGCTGTTCTCCGCAGCAGAAGGGCATGGAGGAAGCGACGAGCGAGGTTGCCAAGGACGAGATCTACGCTGGCGTTTGCCGCGGCAATTGCGCCGGCGGCTGCTTTCTGAACGTCCACGTGCGTGACGGTCAGGTCGTCCGCACCACAGCGCGCGATATGCCGAATACGGATTACAACCGAATCTGCACGAAGGGCTTGACTCATGTCGCTCGCATTTACGGCGCCGATCGCTTGCAGTATCCCATGAAGCGCGTAGGCGAGCGCGGCGAAGGTAAATTCGAGCGCATCAGCTGGGACGAAGCGTTCGATACCATTGCGGAGAATTGGAAAGGTATCGCTGACCAGTATGGTCCTGGTGCCATGTCCGTTTTCTATGCATCGGGCAATTATGCTATTTGCAGCGGTGTCGGCCTTGGCGGCGCGACCGATCGCTTCATTAACGTGACGGGCGCATCGTATATTCACCAGAGTGTTGACGCTGCGCATGGTCGTGCATTCGGCGTCATCACCGGCATGGGCCCTTACGGAACGAATAATGAGCCTGCCGATTACAAGAATTCGAAGACTTTCATCTGCTGGGGTGCCAATCCGAGCGTTTCGCAACCGCAGGTCATGCATTTCATCATGGAGGCGAAAGAGAACGGCACAAAGTTTGTCGTCATCGATCCTGTCTATAACGCCACTGCGGCTAAAGCAGACTGGTATATTCCCATCAAGGCGGGTACAGATGGCGCTCTTGGATTCGGGCTGTTGCATGAAATCATCGAGCAAGGCCTTGTCGACGAAGAGTTCGTCCGTGCGCATACCGAAGCGTGCCTGTTGGTCAAGAGCGACGATGGCAAGCTTTTACGCATGAGCGACTTGGGCGTCGAACCCGAAATGGTGCTCGATCCGGCTACGGGCAAAGAGGTGCCGAACGACCCCTATGTTGTTTGGGATGAAGATTCTCAGGGCGCTGTGGCACTTGACGAAGCGTCTAGACCCGCAATAACAGGTGTTTCCGAGGTCGAAGGGTTTGCCGTCAAGACGACGTATGACAACTTGAAAGAAATCGTTGCGGAGTATCCGCTTGAAAAAGTCGAGTCGA
>JAUNLI010000164.1 GCA_030532315.1 Slackia sp. | reverse complement strand
GAGCAGACCACGAAAGAATTCGCAGAAAGCCAAGGGCAATTCGCTCCGTCGATCGAGCGCAAGGACGCACCCAAAACCGTCATCGGACAGGATCGAACGAAGCCGACGCTTCAGCCTTTACCTTATGTTGCACGTTGCTCGTCATCCGCGATCCGCCCGTAAACTCCTCGCCAAACGACGCATGGGCTATCCGAAACGAACGGACCCAAACGCTATGCCAGGCGTTGATTTACGCAATCGCAGCATATTCAACGAAAAACGCGACGCTATATTATAACGAGTTCATGCGTCGATTGCGTGAAAACCTCAAAACCATCGGGAGTTATAACGCCGAAATCTTCCAAGCGACAGCCTAGGATTCCGCCGAGATACACTCCCGGCTCAACCGTCACCACGTTTCCGGCGCATAGCGGCTCCGTGTTGCGCGGCGACAGATTCGGCTGCTCGTGGATGTCGATGCCCACGCCATGACCGAGGCCGTGGCCCATCTTTCCTCCGTAGCCCGCATGCTCAAGGACACGCTCCGCCAGCTCGTGCGCCTCGGCGCCCGTAACGCCGGGACGAAGCATGCGCTCCACCGTCTCGTTCGCACTGCGAACGGCCTCGTATACGCGCTTCGCCTCCTCGGTCGCGTATTCCATGCAGACGGTCCTGGTCATGTCTGAGCAATAGCCGCCCTTGCGCGCGCCGAAATCGAGCACGACCATATCCCCCGGCTCAAGAACCTTTCCACCCGGAATGCTGTGCGGAGCGGCACCGTTGGCTCCCGAAGCCACGATCGAAGAGAACGCGAGGCCTTCGGCCCCCAAGCGACGCATAGCCTCTTCCAGCTCCAGCTGGACTTCTCGCTCCGTCATGCCGACGCGCATGAACGAGACAATATGGCCGAACGCTTCGTCGGTAATTGCCTGAGCGGCTTTCATCGCCTCAATCTCCGCATCGTCTTTCACGGCGCGCAGCTTCAAGACGAAATCGCTCGTCTCGACAGCAGGCGCAAGCCCTTTCTCTACAAGGCTTTTTTCAAGCCGACGAAATGCCGCAAGCGACATGGAATCCTCAATGGCAAGAACTGACGATATATCGTCAGGCGCTTTGCCTCCATCGCGAGAAAGCTTCTCGGCAATCCATCGCGCATGAAAACCGCCCGACGCATCGACACTCCAAGGCCCACCGCATGCGGCTCGACACGCCGCATCCGCATAGCGCGAATCGGTATGCAAGACGGCTTCGTCGTCCGAAACGAATGCAAGGTGAGCAGGTTCGTCGTCGAATACCTTGTCGAATGCGGTAAGCCACTTCACGCTGGAAAGGTCCGTACAGCAAAAACGGGCCATACCTTCCTCGCGCATGCAAGCGCGCATGCGGTTCAAATGGCTCTCCATGCGATATTCCTCCTTATTCCAGATCGCGGAAAAGACTACGCGCGGTACACTCCCTCCGCCTTGAGAATCTCGGTGATCTCGTGGGCAACGCAAGCTGTGCCCTTTTCCCTCACGTCCACAATGACGTCGGCCACCTCTTCGTACAAAGGCTTTCTGTCATCCCAAAGCTTATCGGTATCGCACCCCGAAGCCAGCAACGGCCTTGTCTTGTAGCTTCTGACGCGCGCCAGCGAACCTTCGGCGGAAGATTCGAGAAGGACGGTGAATCCTTCGTTTCTCAGCAATCCCCTGTTCTTGGGCGCCACCACAATTCCTTCGCCGCACGAAATGACCGCGGGGCCCATTGCGCAACATTCGGCAAATGCGCACGACTCGGCACGGCGCAGCCCTTTCTCGCCCCGCTGTTTGAACAGCTGGTTGGCATCTTTGCCGTACTTTCGCTGCAGGAACGAATCAACGTCTATGGCCGCAACGCCAAGATCGCGTGCAAGACGGCGAGCCACCGTGGTTTTGCCCACCCCCATGAACCCCACGAGGAACACATTGCGCGATAGCGTACCCATTAAATCACCGGGCCGACATCTTCAAACGACGCTCGTAGGCGGAAACCGCGGCGTGAATATCCGACATGCTTTCGCAGCCAAATTTCTCGAGATACATGTTCGCAAGCGCAAAGGCCGCTTCGCCCTCGGCAAGAATGGCCTGGGCCGGCACCTCGCAGCAGCAATACCTTGCCGTTCGGTATTCACAGGAAGAAAGCGTTCCCATATCGAAGGACGACTGGCTGCGACCGATGCGAGGAGAAGGAACGACATTCGCGCGAACGACAAGAGGCATGCCCGTCGAGATGCCCCCTTCTACGCCCTTGCTTTTATTGCTTGCGCGCGAAAAGCCCTGCGCGCCGTTGAGCGACGGCTTGTCGTAGGCGCCCGAACCCGACAGAAGCGAGCGAGCGGATGCATCGCAGAACTCGATGCCGTCTACGCCCTCTATGGAAAACACCGAAGCGGCCACCCTTGACTGGATGCTCCCCTTATCGCGGCAAGCGGTTCCCATGCCTGCATGCAGCCCGTATACCGCAAGGGCGAAAGATCCCCCGAGCGTATCCCTCTGGGCAACCGCACGAGCTATTTCGTCTTCCATGGCGCGCGTCATCTGCGAAGAGGGGCAACGGACGGACGACACCTCCACCTCAAGGGGGGAAAGCGCGGGCGCATTGTCTGCGAATGGATCTTCCCGAACAGAAACGCCCCCGATTCTGGTGACGCACGAGATGATCTCAACCCCGAACTCGGCAAGCAGTTCGCGAGCAATCCCCGATGCGGCGACGCGCATGATATCGAGTCTGTCATTGAACCTGCGCCCCAAAACCGAGCAATCGGAAATGTCGTACTTCAACGAAGCACCAAGGTCGACCGTGCCGGGGCGAACGGGAAAACCCGCCAAAGGCATATTCTGCAATTCGCTTCCAGGGCGACGAGCGGCATTGTTCGCAACAAGAACAATGGGCGCTCCCGTCGTGCGACCATCTGCCACGCCCGATAGAACGTTCACGTGATCTTCGCAATCAGAGTTTTGGCTTTCGCCCGACAAAGCCCTCATACGAGAAGACCACCGCGCCACATCGGCGTCGATGGCCTCTTCGCTTATGCGCAGACCCGCAGGAACACCGCTCACAACGGCACTCAGCAGCGCGCTATTCGATTCTCCAGCTATTTCGTAGTGCATCATGCTCCCAACATGCGTTTGTTTCTAAGCGATTGTAGCATGGCGGGAAACAATGGACCCTGCGGCCTTGATCAGAAAGCCAGGGTTAAGGGCGAACGTCCCTTCGGTCAGCGTTCGATCGGCATATCGCGCAAAATGCGCTTTTCAATCCTGCGCAAGAACAGCGTGTGCTTCAGGTCCTTCGCCACAAGGGGTTTCACCATAATGGCGTGCATTCCGAGCAAACGGCCGCCCCATACATCCGTCATGAGTTGATCGCCGATACATGCGGTTTCCGAGCGTTTGACGCCAAGCTTCCTAAAGGCGGCGAAATAAGAAAACGGCAAGGGTTTGAGTGCACGGGCGACGATCGGCAGACCGATTTCCCGGGCGCAATCATGCGCACTGTTATGCCAATTGTTCGTCAGAATGCATGGCACGATGCCGACTTGTTTCGCATCGTCGAGCCATCGCCTCACATCCTCGGGAACCTCGTGGGTATCGCGTGTAAGAAGCGTGTTGTCCATGTCGAGAAGGACGGCCCGCACCCCTTTTTTACGCA
>JAUNLI010000163.1 GCA_030532315.1 Slackia sp. | reverse complement strand
TTTTCGGCGAGGCGTTCACCTTCGCCCACGGCGTGTGCTTCGCGCTGGTCTGGACGGGCATCGCGCTTATGTCCGCCGAAAGCATCCTGCACCGAAGGCAGATGACCCTCGCCGAGAAATAACAAGCAAGCAGCAAGGACGGGCGCTTTGGTCGCCCGTCCTTGCTGTTACGCTTTTTGGCCAGTGCAATACCAGCCAAAAAGCACTCGATTTTTTCGGCCGCGAAGACCGCGGCGGCCTTTTATTCCTCGAAATGGTCGAGACAAAACTCCTTCAGCGAAGGGATATGCCGTTTCATGGCATCCCAAGCGATTTCGGCATCAAACATCTCGTATCCGTGCACCAGGTGGCATCGCATTCCGTAAATGCGCCGCCAGTCAATCTCAGGATGAACACGCTTGAAGTCATCGGAAATCCTATTCACCGCTTCGCCGATTTGAATCAAGCAGAGCGCACAGCTGTCCTGAAACGGCGTAAGCGATGTGAAAAGGTCATACGAATCCCCAAAACAGCAGACGGATTCTTCAAGCCGGTCGCAGTAATGCAGAATGACCCCAAGCTGGTCGTTGTCGCGCTCAGCTTGCTTCATACAGCACCACTTCGTCTTTCATTATCTTCGAGAGGAAACGATCGCTTGCACCTGCCGTCGTGACAACATCAACAGGACGGCCGAGCTTTTCGGAAAGATCGTCCTGGAAGTCAAGCACACGCAGCCCCTTGATGTCGCCCTTATCAAGCAGAATGTCCACATCGCTTGTCTCGTTCGCCTCGCCGCGCGCATATGAGCCGAACAGCGAAACCTTCTTCGCCCCGTATTCTTTCGCCAAGTCGGCGACGAAATATTCGATGGTCGATATCGAAAGGGGCTTCGAAACGCCAAGATGCTCCTCAATAATGCTTTCGATAAGACGTGAGCGATTCGTGATCGCCCTGCCCTCAAGCCCCCTTTCCCTGTCTTCGGCGGCACGAACCGCCACAAGGGCATCAAGACGACGCAAGGTTTCATCTTGCAGATACACCGACACCGTTGTCGCCATGGCAACCCCCTCTCATTTCTCATATATTTGTAATAGATTATAGCAAGACGGACGGAGCTAAAGGGGAAACCGGCTGCGCCGAAGCCCTGTTTCGCCGATAGAGCACGGCTACGGCGCAATACGCTAAAACAGCTTCGGCTGCTTGTCATCTTTCTTTGTTTTTTTTTGAGTCTGCCTCTTTTTCGTTTCTGGTTTTTCAACCGACATGAATACCCGCGCGAAGGCGCTCGATGTTCGCGGCAGCGCGAGGCGTAACGGGGCCTTCTGACACCTTGTCCAAAAGAGCCGTCGCCTCCTGCACGTCTCCATGCACCAGATGATACTCGGCTTCGCAAACTCCCCACGACACCCAGGTCAGACGCGAGTCGGCGGTCGCTGCGCTCTTGCGCATGTAATCAAGATCGGCCGGCCCCCACTGCTCAGGTGAACGAAACTGTACGTTCAGCCCAAGTAAGATGTCGTCAACAACCGCACGCTTCGGCGAATTGACGGAAGCGCCCTCGCGAAACAACGCGATGCGTTCGAGGGCGACATCGCGACCCGCAATGTCGCCCGCGGCATTGCGGGCGATGGCCTCAACGTTGAACGCACGTATCCAAAGAATGTTCTTGGGCGATTTGAACGAAACCTGCGAAAGAAGCTGCAGCGCATCGATCGGGCGGCCTGCATGGTAGTGGGCCAAGGCAAGCTCGGTCAAACAAACGCCCATCGAACGCCGCCTCGTATCACGCCGGGCAATTCCCTCAATTACCTCGCGGTATTTCTCGGCATCGCAGTCAGACCCCAAGATGTCGAGCAAGCTGCGGAAACGTCTCCCTATCTTCGACCTGAGGAGCCATGCCATCGCCAGAATTGCGATAAGGCAAACAAAGTAGGCAGCCATGGATCCGAGAAAAACGAAGACGATAGCCACCGCGCCAAGAATCACGGCCGCTGCGATCGCGAGAGCGCGCGTTCTGCGCAGCCATGCGAAATAATCGGCAACCACCTGCTGTGCCGCCTGTCCGAAATAACGCGACCGAATATTCACACCGACCCCTTCCTTGCGAGGACGCCCGCATCGTATGGAACAGCGTGAAGCATAGCATGACGCCTCGTTGAAAACGAAATGGGCAAGCGGAAGCGAATGGCCGCCAGCAAACACGCGATTGCGTAACCGGCAAGACATAACGAAGGCGGCACCCGAGCCGCCTTCGTTGCTAGACATCCTCTTGCCCTACTCTACCGATTTCAGGCTTTCCACCATGTCGATGTCGGAAAGCTTCTTGCGCATGAACAGCGTCACCAGCACCGAGAACAGCATGGTAAGCGCGAATGCGATGACGAAGCTCAGAGCATGGATTTCGCGTCCGAACATCACCTGGTCGACTTCGGCCGTCACCACCACGAAGCCTTCCATGAATATGCCCAGAACGCAGCCTACCAGCGCGCCGATTGCCGAGAGCAGCAACGTCTCGCGATAGATGTAGGCGTTCACTTCATGCGGATTGAAGCCGAGCACCTTAAGCGTCGCTATCTCACGCTGGCGCTCAGTGATGTTGATGTTGGTGAGGTTGTACAACACCACGAACGCAAGCGCGGCGGCTGCCACCACGAGCACCACCACTACGGCATCGACGCTTTTGAGCATCGTGCGGTAGGAATCGATCGTTTCGTCGTTGAAGCCGACGGTTTTCACACCGTCGATCGCCAAAAGATCATCGGACAATTCCGTTCGCTGAGCCGCATCTTCGGCCGCCTTCACGAACAGCGTCGTATACTGCGGCTTTTCTCCCGTCATGGACCCGAACACGCTCGGCGTTGCGAAGGCATACTGACTCACGTAGTTTTCCATAACGCCTGCGATATAAACCTCTCGGCCCGAACCCGTAGCATTGCCCACTGCGTCCTCGTCAAAGAACATAACGGTATCGCCCTGCGAAAGCCCCAGCTCGGTTGCCAGCTTTTCGCTGATAACCACACCTTCGCCGTCAAGTTCGATGGGATCGTGGCCCAAGCGTTCACGCATGGTCACGTAATCGGCGAACGCAGACGGATCCTGCGGCACGATCAGCTCGAAACGCTGATGCTCGCCATCGGGATCGTCCACGCGAGCGGCCAGCATGTTTTCGGTATGCGCCGCCTCGTACGCCGACCCAAGACCTGCATCGGCAAGAACGTCCTCGGCCGCATCGGCGTCTTCTTCCGACACGTCATCGGCCTCGCGCACCACCATGTTGTAGTGATAGATTTCACCGAACTGCTTGTCGATGATGTCGTTGATCGCATTCTGCAACCCCAGGCCCGTCAAAAGCAGCGCCGTGCAGCCGGCAATGCCGACGATCGCCATGAAGAAACGGCGCTTGTAACGGAAGATGTTGCGCGCCGTGACCTTCCAGGAAAACGACATGTGGCTCCACAGGGGCCTCACGCGCTCGAGCAGAATGCGCTTGCCCGCCTGCGGAGCGCGCGGCAGCATAAGCGACGCCGGCGTTTCACGCAGCGTGGATGCGGCCGCGAACCACGTGGCGGCAAGCGTGATGCCCACGCCCAGGCCCGCCGACAACAATGCCAGACCGGGGTCGATCGGCACAGGGCGCGGCGGCACCGCGTAGACGATCGCATAGGCGTTCATGATGAAGAACGGCAAGAACAGCGAAAGCGCCACGATGCCCACAAGCGATCCCACGCCGCTTGC